>CAYJIW010000006.1:1566-39988 GCA_964370335.1 uncultured Deferribacteraceae bacterium | reverse complement strand
CAATACACATACAGATGAATTGTTTATCATCATCACCGTTAATAATAATGTGACGGAGTTCCTTTGCTTTACAGAGTCTTAGGCATCTCTTATCCCAAGACTCTCTTTGTAGTGTTTTCCCTTCTTTAAGGGCTTCTACGTCAAAGTATGCCATAGTTACTTGATACGCTTAATACGGAGTGAAGAAGCTCCAGCTGTGCTACCATTAAAAGTAAGTGTAACAGCGTCCCCTATAATTTTAGTAAACGCTGCATGTGTGGGAACTGGCTGTGATTTACCTCCAGAATTTACCATACGTATCGGTGTGGTAGTCTCATCATTGTAAAAACTAACTTCATACGCTTTATCTGACGGAAGCTGTAGCGTTGTATTAGAAGACAGTAAAGTTACGTTTCCTAGCGGACTCCCAGTATTTTGGTTCCAAAAACCTACAGACGATGCAAATAAATATTCATCCCCAATCTCTGCAGATGTAAAACCACGTTCACTTGTTGTTACTGGGTTTGTCGCAGGTGCTGGTGCATTAACCACCCATTGCACACCGTCTTTACTCCATGACATAGCACCCTTATTATCTACTTGGAAGTAGCCTGTACTCTCCCCTGCTGTTGGGATATACACCCTGTATTGATTTGTGCCATTATCATAGAACACTGCACCAGTGTAAATATATGCATCATCTCCAGTACCTATACGAACATCTGTAAATGACTTGTAAGAACCTGCTTGACTTCCTGTTGTACCGTAAAGCCTGTAATAACGTCTAGCACCATCAGTAGTACCGTTAATACCTGCTGTACCAGACAGCACTAAATCACCTGTCATCGTGCCACCTGCTTCTAGCACAGCCCCCTCGCCTAAACTTAATGCATTATCTGCTATAGTTTTTGTTTGTTGTATCAGCTCTTCTAGCCTTTCTATAGCTTCTTGTGACTCATTCAATAGTTGGTATTGAGTATGTGGGTTTAGATGTGTTATATGTGCATCCATACTGCTAAGCACTTCTACATCTACATAATCTCTTGTTGCTAGCACAGTTGCTGGGTCAACCTCTAGTGTTACGCTATCGGCATTGCTAACAACAATTTTAATACGCATTAAAACATCAGATGAGCTACCTTCATCAAGCTGTGGTTTATAAGTTTCTGCAACTTTTGCAATAGCTATCATATCGCCATCTTCATCAAACAAGCCTGCTTCCCTAATATACCAACCACCAACGTTTGCAAGTATATTCATTTCTGCAATCATTAGCTTATTATCTGTAGCATCTACATATAAGTTGTTGAGTTCCGCACGATAGACTTCATTTACAAGTTCAGTTTGTTGTTGTGATGGATTATATATTTGTCCACCACCATCACCAACTGCCATTTGCGTAAGTTTTACTGTAGTACCGCTAGCATGTGCTTGCGTAATTTTTGATAACCCTGTATCGGTTAGTAATGTGTAATATTTTTCCATATTTTTCTCCTTATATGGTTATTTTATTGACTACTTGCGTTGTTGCACTATTATGCAATATAGTATTTGCGATAATATTATCTGTGATATATGGTTCAACTTCTATGACATGCCCCATTGTTGCGGTTGCACAAAAATATACGTTGCCATTGCTAACAATGTTAAATAGTATGCGTTCAAGATGTGAACGTGCGTTTTTAAACTCGTTAATCAAAGCAATTAGCTTATTGACGGTCTCAAAAGACACCCCATCAGATAAATCAATATCTAGCTTAAAGTGGTATGGCTCGCCATCATATTCAAACCATTCTAAAATATTGCCTTTTAAGTCAAGCGTATCTAACACTTGTCTAATTGAGTATAGAGTGCCTTTATGTTTATGTAGCGATATTGCATTTTTGACTAACGAACGTTTTTTATCGAGCGTATCTGCAAATTGGTATCCCTCGTTATGAGTTATATGGAAAGCATCTGCCATAGCATCGATGTATGCTTCGTTAAGCGTATCGATATTTGCGTATATGGTTAGTTGTGATATTATGTTATCTAGCGTAACAATTTCATTTTCTAACACTTCAGCAAACTGTTTAATAGTTTCATCACTTTGTAGGTTATGGGGTAATAAGTCGATAAAGTTACTCATCTTCAACACCACCTAAATTGAGTGATATATTACGCACTATTGCGACTGATTCGTTAGATACGCTTGTAAAGTTAGGCTTAGTTACATCTACACGTTTAACACCTATTGATTTTAGTTTAAATATTAGCTCATCTGGGTTAATATCACGCCCAAGCTTTTCACTTTGCCAAGCATTATATTGATTAACAGCTTCCGTAACTTGTTCTTCTGATATAAGGTTATCATCGTATAGATAATATGTAAGGTTAATGTCATACGTAACTTTCTTAGCTGACTCAACAACGACATTATCGGTTAGTGGCCTTATTTTTTCATCGCTTAGATGTGCTTTAACTTGCGATATAAGCTCATTTGTAGGTAGGTTTCCACCTTCAAGTAGCAAATAGATATTGACAGTGCCAGCAACTTTTGATTGTACGGCTACATCTGCAATTATTGGGCTAACACTTAGTGCTTGGGCTTTATATGCTAGCACTGGCCCAGCGACGCTATAACTTTCAGGTGCTATGCGTATTCTTTCACGATATGAGTTATCACTTTCAACATCATCACCATTGCTTGATATTGTAGTATTTTCAATTGATGAAATATATGGTGTTACATCAACTAGTTTAGTAATTGTGCCAACTTCATATCCATTAGCTTTAGTGCCTGCTATTGTTGCAACACAAAGTATATCGGCATAATCTACACCATCTTTTATAACAACATCATCAACAGTTGTAAAATTGATAACTGCATCTGCTGTTACACGTGTGCCAGCTTTAACTAATACATTTTTGCCATTAGTTGACTTAAAGAACCTAACTGTGACACTTGCATAACCGCCACTAAAACGACTAACGCCAACAAGTTCACCAAGTGCATCAAGATAAACACCTGTAGCTGTAGCAAGCATATTTTGGTTAGCAGTGGTATTTATAACGCTTCGTTGCTCCGCTATAACATATGCAAGCGATTTTAAAAATATAGTTATAGGCTCTGCATCAGCAAGCGACACGCCTGCTAATTTTTCATAAGCAGATAATACTGATTGCTCAATATTTGATACATTATCATCACAAAATTTTAAGTTATTCATTTTATTTCCACCTTTGGTTTAACTATTCCATCGATTTCATCGATTTTAAATGATATGCTTTTAATTGTTGCTCTTGGCTCATACTTTTTTACTTGCTCATATATTTGTTTACGTGCAAGTGCTGCAACCTTTGCTGTAGGCATATCAACAAACGATATATCAAGCCCAAAATCACGATTTAAAGGCACGCTACCTTTAACAGTTGATAATATAAGCTCTACATTTCGTTTAATTTGCTCTTGCTCATTAGTAGTAAATAAGTTCATATGTACTCCCTTAGTGACAGACTAACATTTGCTGAAAACACGTTGCCTTTGTTATCAATATTTAAGTATGTTTCTGTGAAGCTCTCTAACACATATTCTCCAAGCAGTTCATCACCTAAGAAAAAAGGTTGCTGTTCGCCTGCTTGCAACATATTACTTAATGTTTCTAGCTCTGTTTTAGGGCTTACCCCATGCGATAATACAAGTTGCATTTCAAACGATATTGTATCTAGTTCATAGCCTGTCTGTTGTAGTTTCGGCTTGTTATTTAATATTGTGTGGCTTGCAAATGTAGCCTTTCGTTCACGTGATAAATTTTTAATCGTTTTTACTTTATCTGCTGATACTTCAAAAACAATTTCACCAAATTGTGCTATCATGTAATTTTGCCCCCTGCAATTGGACCAGATGGAGCACACGTGCCACCATTAACTTCAGCATTAGTTGTGATATGATCAACTACTGCTTCTGCTATTGCATCAGAAAGTTCTTGTAGCTGGTTAGGTTCTGATACTCCTATTTTACTTTCTAATTTACTTTTAATACTTGCACTTAATGCACTTGCTGACATTGACATACATCACCTCGCTAAGAATTTTTTACAACGGTAGATAAACAGCTACTAGGCATAGTAGGTGTTGGCGGACCTGTTGGAGCACCTAAGTTACCTGTATGTACGTGTCCATCAAAATATTTTTTAAACGTTTCGCCAAGTATAGTGCTTTCTATCGCACCGCTACCAATTTCTACTTTATCTGCTTCAATTTTTGCACTAGTAGCTTTTATAGTTACATCTTTATCACATGTAACATTTATGTTTGTCGCTGATGATATATTAATATCGCCTTTAACATCAGCCGTTAGCGTGCTAGATGCTTTATCGTATTTAATGCTTGTACCATCTTCAAATATTATGGATGTTACAGCCTTATTACTTTCAACGCATGTAACATTTTGGTTATAATATGAGCCAATAACAAACCCGGTATCTTCCCCACCTAAGAAAAGGCATACAACGTATTCATCTATACTTGGTAACGAGTAGTATTTATCTTTAAATGCTTGTGGTTGTATTACATACAATTCACGACTGACAACATTTTTTGATTGAAATTCTACACGTACCTTACATTTATCTGCTATAACATCAACCACCCTGCCAACACGTACAATGTTTGCAAGCCTGCCATTTAACTCGTTAAATTGGTTTCTATTCATGACTGTTCACCTTATTTGTATTTATTTCAATGCTAGTTGTATAACCGCTTGTACTTAGCGTGTGGCTAGCACTTTCAATAATATATACACCCGAAAAAACACCAAAATTAGCTAATTCAATACTTAACCCACTCCAAAGATGAACGTTACCATAAAGTGATAAACTTGCCGTAATCGCTTTAGTGTTTAATTCTTTTAGCTTTGCTATTGCTATACGTTCTGCTTCAGCAATATCTTTAACTTGTGTTTCAATAATATATGTTTTCCCGTTATTTATTGCACTATCGCTGTATTTGTATGATATAAGTTCGTTAGTTTCCGTATTTACATAGCTAACCTCGCATGAGTTATACACATTAAACACTTTTGAGTTTACGCTCCAACTAGAAACGCTGTCAGGTGTGATAACTAACCCACTATCTGCTATGCTTGTATCATAAACAACTAGATTGCTATCTGATACTTTTAGCTTGTAGCCTACTTTTGATAACTCATCTGTTATAAACATTGCAGATGGTTTATTATCCTGTGTTATACGTGTATAGTTTACATCTGCAACATCGAATACGAGTTGCAAACTATGTCTAGCAGCAACATCACTAAGCACAGTATTGAGTGTCGTTTCTTCCCAAGCTGTATACTCTTGCTTACTCATAAAATCGGTATCACATATGCTTGCAATTGCTTTAATTGTAAATGTTCCATTGCTAGAGCTTGATAACTCATCAATATTGAACGTGCCAAAGTTTATATTGATATCTGTTTCACTATCCCAATTTTGCAATACCATACCAGCAGTTATTGTTGCACCTGTTGATGGATACCAATCATTAATCCAAATATTATCTGTATTTTCTAAAACAATCTCAATATCATCAGCAGTACCACTTTTGTTATCGTTATATGTGAAACTTATTAGTCTGCTTGATATATCAGCAGATATATCAGATGAGTTGTATTTTATATCTAGTATAGCTTTACGCATTTTTTACCCATGGTGGTGTGATAATTGTTGTAGCTTTTGCATCAGCTGGCACTTGCAATACTTCGCCACCAGAAAATACACGTTTATTTGCAAGTTGCTTGTTAGCATCTATTAATACTGTCATAGCTTTTTCGCTACTATATATCCTATATGCAATGCTATCCCATGTTTCGCCCTGTTTAGCTATATATGTTGTCATTTTATGCCCCACTGAAAGATAAACGATTATTATTAGCTGTCATTTCATCGTACATCTTTTTAAAATTAACTTTATCATCAGATAAGACTTGCTCAAGCATTTGCTTATCGGTGACACCTTGCACAATAATTTGTGGAGAGTATGCAATAGCATGTGAATTAGTGCTTAAGCTTTTACTATTAGCTATCTTATCTATAGGGCTTTCAGTATCACCAAAAACTGGAAATGGACCTGTTGGCAATGGAAAACGTGGTTTAGGTACATTCCCACCGGGGTCAACCTTAATATCAACCTCGCCACCACCAAATATTTTTGATGCAAAGCTACCAATAACACCTATAATTTCACCTATTTTGCCAAACATATTTTGTAGAAATTCCCAAAACCCCATAAAATACTCTTTTGCCTTACTCCAATGCTTTATAAGCATGTATGCACCAGCACCAAGTGCTATAACACCACCTATTATCAGCCCTATTGGATTAGCCATCATAGCGACTGTTAATGTTCTAAATGCTGTAGACAATATACCTATCCCCACTGATGCAACTTTTGTAACTGTGCCATATGATGCAGTTGCTATACTAGCAATTTTTAACCTAGTGGTTGATAATGCTGTCGCAATATTTTGCCTAGTTAAAGTGGTTGTAAGAAAATTTATACCCGTTACTAATCTTAACTTTGATAGCCTTAAGGCTTCAACCGTTATAATTAATGAAGAAGTAATAATGCTTCCCGCTTTAAACATAATAACCATTCCCACCATACTTACTATTATTGAACCAAGAATACCTGTAAGCAGTGGGAATTTTTCAATTAAACTAGATATCCATACTGTAGCTCTACCCATAAGTTCACTTAACATAGTTAAAGTGGGTACTAATGTTTTACCAACAACAGAGCTTAAATTTAGCAAACGATTACCAAGCAAATCAAAAGCATCACCAGCACTCATTGCATTTGCCATATCTTCTGTCAAAGTACCTACTTTTATATCATTATTTAAATTGATATTTGCTTGCCTTAGTGCTTCAGTTTTTCCAATCAAACCTGTAATCATTTTTACAGCTTCATCGCTTCCAAAAGCTTCTTTGATTAAATCTTGCGTTGCAACATCTTCAAGGCTGCCATACTTACCCTTAATAAGTTCAAGGATTTCAACAACAGGCAACATCTTTCCACTAGAATCAGTAAACTTAAGCCCTAACTTATTTTGTGCCTTACCCACGCCACCCAAAAATGCAGTAAAGCCTGTTGCTGCTTCTGATGCACTATCAAATGTACTTTTTAACATACCTATTGTTGCGAACTGTTCTGTAAGAGTTACCCCTTTTGTAACAGCCATTGCACCAAGCCTTGATATAGAACCAGATAAATCTGAACCTGTTGTTCTAAACCCTTTTACAGCTGACGACACAGCAATAGAAAAGGTATTACCAAACTCTTCATCTGTTTCAAATTGCTTTCTAAATACCCCATAACCTAATGCAAATGCTTTTGTCATTTCCGCAGTTGTAGATTTTGTTGCTTTTGCAGTCATAGCTGAAAGCCTTGTAAACTCTGCAACGCCCTCATCTGTTAAACTTGATATACCTGATTTAATATCGTAACTTGCACGTATAAACTCTGGAGTAGTTGTTCCAGCAAACTGATTTGTAAAATCACGTGCAGACTTTGTGATTATATCAATACCTTTTGCACCAATACCAAGTGATGCAATTTCGCCTTGTGCTTTCGCAACATCTTGTGCTGATGAAATAATACCTTTAAAACCATAAGCAACAGCAGTTAGCTTTGTTAAGTCTAAAATATTGTTATCAATCTTTGATTTATGGTTTGCTATATTATTAAACCTTTCATAGCGATAATTTAAATGCTCTAACTGTTTATTAAGTGGCGATATCTGACGAGCTAAATTGACAACCTCAGTAGTTACACCTTGTATCTCTACTTTCTTTTTAACACCATTCATTATTTCAACTTTTTTATCGTCTAGTTTATCAATTTGCTTTTTTAGGTCAGATAAACTACCGCCTATCATATCAGTAGCACGTCCAACTGATGAGCCAATTGCTGCACCTATAACTAACGTTAATGCTGTATTCATTTTACACCTTGTTTAAATTTATATTGCAATTTATTACCCCTTAATATATATTGTGATCATACACCAACACTAAAAGGGGGTATATATGACAGAGAACAACTTAAAAATGCATCCATTTTTTATATTTCTTTTTGGTTTATTTAGATGGTCACCATCTCTTCTAATAATATTTTCATCTCTGTTTTACTTATTTATTACAAACCCACCAGAATACGAAAGTGGTATCTTGTTATTTTATATTATCGTTACTCCATTAATATACTTATGCTCCCTTGTCGCATGTTTGGGATTTATTTTTATTACATACCCTGTTGACTATATTCTGCTAGGCATACTAGGGAAAAAGATTGAAGGTAATTTTTCTGCATATCAAGAACGAAATTTTAGCACAAATAGCGAATTTGAAAAAATGAAGTTTAACAAAGAGTATGACGAACTTGTCAAAACTGGTAAAATTCAACCTTCTTATTCTTCTCATTATGCCGAACCTAACAGTAATCAAATTTCATCTAGTTTAGCCTTATGTGCTTTACTAGTTATATTAGGCATGGATAGTAACAATATTGAAAGCTAACCATACTTAGCTTTCAACAGTTTTGTTGCAATCTCAACATATGTTACAAAATCATGTATATCTAGCCCCATTACATCTGCATAAGTAAAATTCAACATAAACGTCACTAATGCAATGTTGTCAGGTCCTACTGCCTGACTTGTGGCAAAAAAGTTGACACACCGTCCTCTAGCGTGTGAAAATCTCTTACATCAAGCTCTTCAAGTTTTTCTATATCGATACCAGTAGATTTTGATACAAGAAAAATCGATTGGTCTTGCACATCATCTAACTTACCTGCCGACTTTACATCCTTTACTAACAACGGTTTTAACTCAACTTCTGTACCATCTATTAATTTTACTTTCATACCTATTCTCCATATATTTTAGATTACAAGGGGAACAATAGCTCCCCTATTTAGTTTTATATACCCAAGTTCTCTCGAACTTGTTTCAACTGGTCTACTCCGTTTACTTTGTAGACATAGTTAAACTTATCAATCTCTATGAGTTCTTCGCCATTTAACGATTTTTTATAGTAGATAACTTCAAACTCTTGAGGGATATCCATAGTTGCTCCAACTTCTGCTTTGCCACCTTCAAGTTTTTTGGCTAACCCTTTCACGAATATTTTTAACCCGTGCTGTTCATACGTGCCTAACTGTTGGTTAAAAGATTGGATATTGCCCCTAATCTCTAGTGTTTGTGTGCCAGCTTTCATTAGTTCAGCTGCTTCCTTTTCTACTGTTCGCCAATTTAGCGATAATGTCATAGAGCCAAACAAACCAATTGACGGTGTATCAATATCACCTGCGATACCAGCACCGGTTAATGTTTCCGTCTTTGCCTCAATGTTAGGTAATGTTGCATCTGCAACACCATATAATGTGCCAGTGTCGCTGTAGATACGTAAGCCTGTTAATCTTTCATTCATATATACTTACCTCTTAATTAAATAATGTTTCTAAATACGCTGGGTCATATTCAAGCGTAAATTCTATCTCTCGTGCTGGCACAGGCGGTGCAATATATAATTTGAAACGCAAGATACCATCAAGAATATCTGTTGTAGGGTTCTGTGATTGATCAAAAACAATACGCCCACCAACTAAACACTCAGTTGCAACAAGGCCATTAATCCAATATGTAACACTATCTAAAATGTTATCTATAGTGCGTTTACGTATAGGATAATCTACTTTTTGCCAATATGTTAAAACGATAGTGTTAGCCATCCACGCAAACATACGGCGTACTGGCAACATGCAATCTTTCACATCTGTATTTGCTGGATAGATACTTGTACGATTACCCCATAACTTGTAACCGCCTATAAAGTTTAAGGCTGTTATAATGCCTTGCCCATTAAGATATGCAGCTTCATCTGGTGATAAAATTACCTCTTTACCATTATTAACGAGGCTATCAATTAATAAACTTTCGTTAGATGGGGATTTGTAAGGCACTTCGTTGTTTAATGCATCTGTCCTTGCAAACAACGATAAAACATGTGTTGATAAGTAAAATTCTTTATCGCCTTGTTTAACCTTTGGCCAACAAACTACTAAATTGTTAGCATTTAATGAGTTATCATTTTTATAACCTGCAACATCTGCATACTTTGATACGCTACTATGCTCAATATCTGCAACTGCAATAGCTTTAAACACAGTATTAATATTACTTGCTTTGCTTGCCATTAACATTGCAACAGCTGGCTCACAACTAAACTTTGGTGCTGCAACAACTGCTGGCACTTTCCTAAAACGTGGAAACACCTCAGATATAAGTTCTAAACCTGTTTTAACACCTGTATTGGCATCGATACCACCGATAATATCATCAGCTGTCACCATGCTTGCATCAAGATTAGTATAGCTTAATGTTACTTCGCCACCTTCTGTTATTGAACCACCTTCAATACGCTCAATAACTAAATAGCCATCATCATCAAACAGTAAGTCATAATCGATACCTTCATCCATTGTAACTGTTTGAAAAACAATCTGTACTGTAGACTTGATAACACCTAACACATCTACTACTAGCTTGTTACCTGTAAATAACCTTACCTCGTTTGCAACATCTTTTTTATGCTTGCTAGGGTCTAACACGTTAATAAATACCACTGGCGAAACATTATAAACTGCAAAATGAGAGTATATAACCTCTGGCAGTGTATAACCTGCATCAAAGTTGTTAATAAATCCTAACTGCGAAACAGCATCGCCGTAGCTATAACATAACACCGGCTTGTTTACATTTTCAATATCACCCATATTGATTGGGGCAGTGCCAAATACAACTGCTAACGCCGTATCAACCGATACAGCAGATACTAAACTTGTTGCTTGTTCTGCAACGCTAATACCATGATTATATGACATTAAATCACCTCGTTCATGGCAGATTTATAAACTAACGATAATCCACCATTATTATTTAATTCCTTTACCGTTTTTGTATAGTCCTTTGGGGCTACAAATAAACGCTTATACTTTGTGTGCTTTGCAACTAAAGTGTTGCCTACTGCTGGCATACCATTGCTAAAAATAGTGCCACTTTGCAAACCTTTAAAAGATGGTCCTATATAAATAATAGGGCTAACAATCTCTTTCAAAGGCTTATAATCTTTTTGTTTTGCCATAAATTAAACCTCATATTTTTTTTACTACATTAAATTAGTCATTCGTAATTTGTGCCTATCTCTATACAATGAGCTACAATTAGCTCTAACTCCTTTGCATACTGCATTATTAATAAGTTCATCTTTACAACATCATTAATATATTGCGGTTTCGTTGGAGCAACTTCAACACATGATACAGGCACTAATACCTTTACATCTCTGTAGACTATCTCTGCTTTAGTAACTGGAGCACAACCCCACATGAAATAGCTCAATACAAAAAAGGTAAATACTGATACTACACGTTTAATCATTTCATTTTTCACTACAAAACTCCTGTTGTGATTGTGCAACTATGTTCAATTGTGCTTCGCAACTATTATCTTGCTCTAATACAAGCTGATAATGTTCAAGCTTCTTTTTGTAGTCATCACGTATTACATTTAATTCATAATTGAAATCTTTTAATGCTTTCAGCTTTGCATTTTCAAGCTCTGTGATTGTTGTGTTTTGCATAGCTAACTCTAACTGTAGGTTGGTGTTATCTGTTATTAATAAATTGTTATCTTGTAGCAATTGTGCATTTGAGCTTTCAAGCAATCTGTTTTGCTCTACGCTTATACCCAACTGAATAGATAATATTATTGTTGCAACTAGCAACACTCCTGCGATGATATATATTAACCAACTATTCACTGTAGCCACCATAACTTGAGCTATAACTCTTATATGTAATATCAAGCTCACCTAGCGATACTGTTAATGATTGCCCTGCGAGTGCATCGAAACTAGCTGTAGATTTATTATCTAAACTAAATGCACCGGCTATTGTAATATTGTTTTTCAATATCGCTTTTGTACGCTCAACAAACGTAAATATATCCATAAACGCAATATTATCATCACGCTTATCAGCATGTATTGCTCCAAACAACAATGTAAGAGGTATTGTTAATTCATTATTATCATCTACAACATCAACAGGTGGCAATATAAGCACATAAGGGAAAGAAACCGACTCTAAATCGTAAGGCAAGCTTTCTACAAAAATATTTGGCAACACATGCTCACCTGTTTCGCTTACAAACTTTATACCTTGCTTTTCGTATTCGTCACTTAATAGCTGTTTAATGCCTAACAACAAACTCTGAATAGTCATTTTTACCTCTTTTTAAAATCCTTAACATGCTTATAGCCTGTTTCGATAAGTTGCTTATATTGTTTTACAAGCCTTTCTTTTGCGGATATCATAATGTTTTGCTTTTGCTCATCATCAAGCATATACATAACATTACCACCCCATTGGCGTTGTATTGGCAAACGTGCTTTACCCTCTCGCCTAAATACACGCAACTTGCCACCAACTGGGGCAAAGAATGTACCTTCTCGAATAACACGCCTACCTTTTATAACTTCAGCACTTATACCTATCTTAGGCTTACGAGTACCTATACGGCTAGGTCGCACTTTGAACTGCTCAATACCTAACGACTTGCTTGCTATGGACACAATACCTTGCGTATCTTTACGCTTAGCCTTTACAAGCCCCATTACTGAACGAACATCTTTGTTTTTGATATTGTACTTACCTGTAATTTCCTTAACTACATCGGTACGTACACCTTGCAAAGTACGGTTGATAGCCATTATAGATATTTGTGCAGCTCTATCTGGATATCTGGAAATTAATTGTTTAACTTCTTCAAGCTCTTTAATATCAAATTGCAATCGCATATCTATCTGCCTTGCATCATGCAAAGTATATAGCGTGTTGTATCTACACTAGGCTCAATAGCTTCTATAATGTAGCTATCGTTGTTAATATCTAACACTGTGCCTACCCTTGCTTTAAACGTTATATCACTATTGCGTATTCGCAGATACCTCACTTTCCCTAAAATCCCTACTTTTCCACTTATTTGCATTTTGTTATTACTATTTAAGTTTCCTGCAACTTTTTGTTTAAATGAACTAAACACGCCAATTACTTCTTTACCATTCAATATTAATGCTTCTGATATTTCATCAGCTAAAAAGATGTTATCAATATCTTGCTTAGCACATTCTTTAAAGTTCATTACTAATCCTCAATAGTTATAAATAATTCATCATCACTCATTAGCTCGGCTATAGTAAGCAACTTATTTAACGCAACCCTGCTTGACATAACTGCATTATCGATATGCTCACTACCAACTATTATGCAACCCTCGGTATCATCAGTTGTATTACCAGCATGTATTAAAATATCTGTACGCTCTGGCACATCTAATAGCTTTATACAACGCCCAAACTTTGGGGAATTATGTAAAACTGCCTTATACCTACCTGCTGGTATGCAACTAATATTTTTTTCGTTGTTACGCCAAGGCAACTCTAGCGTTTTCACATTTGTTGATATGAATAAAACACCTAGAGTTACTTTGCTATTTTGCGTTGTGCGTTTAAGCTTTAGCATTTTAAAGAACAGTTAAAACATACACGCTATCTGGGTCAGTGTTTGCTGGTAAAGGTGCACTTTCAATAGATATAGTTGCTCCCTTACCATTTTCTTGCACTTGGTAATCGACAAATTTTTCTAACGCAACCATACCGCCAGCATGCAAGTTATTAATTGCCCCAAAATATAAACGGTTATCACCAGCACTAGAACCATATACAACAGTATTATCTGGTATTAACTGTTTAATAGTTTTTGATTGCTCATCATAGTAGCTTTCGCTGTAACCATAGATTTTGCCAAACTCTGGTATAGTGCCATAGTAAGTAACCATAGGGTCATCAATATCAGGAACACCAGTTAAACTAGCCATTTTATAACCAGCGTTAGAATAAAGTGCCTGAATTTTTGTATCAGCTAAAAACGCTTGCAACGCTTTATCACCCATGATTAATACATCTGGGTTTACACCACTGTTTTTTAATACAGTTTTTCTTGCTGTGCGTAAATTCCCAGCAATATCTGCGGTGTTTGTACCCCACTTGTTACTAGTCAAAGTCATACTGTTATCAGATGAACGCCCATAACTAATTTGCTTGTTATCACCAGCATTTCTAACAGTTGATTTGCCTGTAAGGATAGCTTCAACAGCCATATATTCAATACGACGTTCAACTGCATCATCAAGCTCTACTAGGTAGCTAGCAATCTTTTTGTCTTGACGTTGCTCTGCACTAACAGTTGAATAAGGACTTTCGCCTGCAGAACGCTTTGATAAATCAGCAACAGTTAATTGCTTCTTTGGATGTATGTAAGCTGGTGTTAGTGTATAAGTGTTATAGCCTTGCTTATCCATAACAACACCATTTTCAACAGGCGATACAATAGGTGCTAGTTTACGTGAAGATAGCTTTGTCTTATCCACTTCAATAATGTTTACAGCTTCAGGCATCTGTGGTTTAAAAAATGTTTTTGTGAAAAACTTTGACGGATTTTTACGATTAACAACCGCCTTGTTTAATACTCTCAAATCATAGTTCATGTTTTTTCCTCTCTATTTTGTTTCAACTAAAAAAATGCTACGTGAGTGCAGTTTGTTTTTAGCTACGCTTTCGCTTATTGTTGCATCAAGCACAACATGGTTAATAGAAAACTCACCAGTTGTATAAACAAGTGCTTCTACACCTGTAGTTGTAGCTTCAATATCTTCTGCAAGTATTGCAGTAGGTTCAACAACTGCATCTTCTTCTAATGTTGCAACAGCATAGCTACCATCACTTGTTACGCCTAATACAGTGCCACGTGTTAAAGCTCCATCACCTTTTACAGTTACATCTTCCGTCAATCTTAGGAACGCACCCGCAATCAAATTATCTGGATTAAAATTTTCTGGCATATACCACCCCCTACATATACTGTGATAGAGCTTCTGCTTTTTGCTCTATTTCGTCTTCTTCTGATGTTTCTTCTGCTAACGGTGCAACATATAGTGATGGTTGTTCTACTGGTTGCATTTCTTGAACAGGTCTTGCTTCTTTTAAAACTGCAACAACTTTTACAGCTGTTTCTGCTACGCTTGCCCCTGTTTTTACAGCATCAAAAACGATACTCTCAGCACCTACTGCATACATATCAAGTATTGCCGATACTCTTTCTCTTTCTGCATTTAATGCAGTTGCTACTTGCTCATCAGCAGTAGCGGTAACTTCTGTTACATTTTCGTTCATAAATCCTCCAATAACTACATTCTTAGTAGCCATATTTAATTCGTTTATTAAACCTTCAAAACTGCCTAGCTTATCAACTAAACCGCCATCAACCGCTTTATGCCCCACTACTACACCGCCAGCATCACCGGCATTAACAACATCATTAATTGATATTGCTCTATTGCGTGCAACTTTATCTAAAAACACCGCTGTCATATCATCAAGCATTGCTTTTATTTTTAATGCACCTTCATCTGTTTCGGCATCAATACGCTTGTTAGGGCTCTGGCTAGATACAATTTCAATACTATCTTTGTTACGCTTTCCAACTACAACAACTGTGCCTATCGAACCGACAACAGCCATCTCATCAACGATAATTTCATCACATGCACTTGCGATAAAATATGCAGCACTTGCACACGTACCACCAACATATGCCTTGATTGGTTTCTTGCCACGTGAGTTATAAATATGCTCTGCAAATTCGTTTATACCTGCTGCACTTCCACCAGCACTATCAATGTTTAATATGATAGACTTAACGCTACTATCATCTAAGGCTTGTTGAAACTCGGTAGCAATTACATCAAGGCTTGCTGTGCCACATGCTTTAGTTATAAAGTTGCCATAACGCATGATAATGCCTTTGATATTGACAATAGCGGTATCGCCACGCCTACTTGTAAGGTATGCTTCGTCAACTGGCTTTGCATTATACCTCTCTAGCATATCAACCATATTGTTATGATTTGATACAACGTCATAAACTTTTGATAACGTATCACTATCAGTTAGCCACATAGTTTTTGTAAGTTCGTTTAAAAGGCTCATTACATTTCCTCTTGTTCTATAATTATAGGCGTGTTCGACTTAGGCTCTTTTACGCCCAAGTCTTCACGCTCTTGTTTTATCTGTCTAACTAAATCTTCATAGCGTATGCCGTTTTTAGTTACTTCATATTTAATGGTTGATATGCCTGCATCAATTCTTTCTGCGGCTGCACGTGCTTCCTTATATTCATCAATCATGCCCTTTGCTGGCCCTAGCCATAACGCACCTAAATATGCTTTGCGTTTAACTGGATCAGTAAAAAAGTCTGGTGCTTCGATACGCCCACTTGATACTGCATATTCAACAAACCTTTCATAAATTGGCTTGCAGAACGCACGAACAAAGTCTGCACGTTTTTCTTTGAATACCCTATGGGCTTCCATGATAGAACCTTGCGAAGCACTATAACTACTTGCAAAGTGTTTCAGCAATACTTCGTAAGGTATCCCCATTCCCATGCCAATCATCTTTATATTTGATACAATGAACGGCTCGTATTGTGCATTAGGGCGTGCTGGGTTAGCTATTGCAACTTTCTTTCCTTTATCGAGTTGCACAACAGCACCCGGTCCTATCGCCATATCATTTTTTGTAAGCCCTGCTTCTTGATATTCAGAGCGGTCAACCATACCGTCCATATCTTCATCTTCTAAAAATACAGTAAAGTTACCAGCAAGCACTGCTGCTGTTAGCTCTGCATCAGAGTATCGCTCAAGTTGTTTTACATACTGCATAACACTTGCAATAACAGGCACACCCCTAGTTTGTGATATGCGTTCTTTATCATAGATATGTAATACTTGTTGCTTATTTTGTTGGTCGTACTTTGATACTTCTTGAGTCTTATCTGCAAGCACCCTGCGTGACGTGCTAAAGAAATATGATACAGGTGCACCATATTTATCTTTTCGCACGCCAGCCACAAGGTCTGCTCTGGAGAGATAAGCATAGGGAGTGCGACAAAGGTCTGCTTCTATTAAATTTATACTCATCGGGTAAACTGGGTTACCCACTTTTGACGTGATTAATGCGAACATATCGCCATTTTCAAGTTGCGATTTAAACGCTAACTTTTGAATAGCGTAAAAATCAAGTTCGCCACTTGTATCGCAAAAAGTTTTATCTGCCCATAGCGAAAACTCAACTTCAACTTTTCTTTCAAACTCAAGTGCTTCTTGCTCTGTGATACCCAAGACATTTGCGTTTACTGATGGAACAACTTTTAACCCCTCACCAATAACGCCAGTAACAAATGTGCCGATAACACCTCTGCCAACTGCACTATTGCGTACTAGGTCACGGCTTCTTGCACGTATTGTTTCGATATTTGGTAATATATCCCCATCTGCAGAACGGTTTGATGGAGTAAACAACCGCATACTATTTTCAGAATATCGGCCTGCAATATAACCGCTTGTACCACCATTAATATGGAAGTTATAATCATTACTAGAAGTAAAAATTGATTTAATTTTATTTAATATATTATTCATCGTGGAATACCATTATAGATTTTAAAGCCTTTACCACGCTTTAAAGCTCTAACCTTGTTAGTCCAATAGATTATATTTTCACGGATTTTATCAGCATCAACACGTGTGACATCTTGGCCATCAATTATATATGATTGCCCTGTAGAAACTGCTAAGTCTGCCTTTAGCCATGCATCAAGATGTTGTTGTGCTTCATTGACTGTCATAAAAAAATAACCTCGTACAATTTATGAGGTTATTATAAACTAAAAAAATGGAGTCGTTCGGAATTTGCGGAATTTGCGGAATTTGCAAAATTTGCGGAATTGTAGAAAAAGAAAAAGCCACCTAAAAAAGGTGGCTAGAGTTGATATATTATTGATTTAATCTATTATTGCTTGTGTTATATTACTACGAAAAATTACTTAATCACTTGAGGTGCTGCAGTTTTATTATCCATGGTTTGGGTTACTTCTATTTGCTTATTAACACCTATCTTTATATTACGCTTGCCAACTATGTCAAAATACCAAGCTACCCCTAATAAAAAAAATATAACAACTATTACTATATTAGGCACAGCAAAACTCCATCTAGTTATAAAGCGTTTTTCATCTATTCGAGTGAGCACCTCTATAAAGTGAAACAATGATATGATAACATTTATAATAAAAAATGCTATCATAGTAACTGCAAATCCTACCATATAAAAAGATGACTTATGTATATTTTCTAAAACTGATGAACTAAACGCAAGGTTAGCTGTAAACGCCAATACTACCGCAGAAAAAATACCGAGAATTGCGATATAGTTTTTTTCTGTGTCTTGTATCCTATTCGATGCCTCTTTAATATCATTCTCTAAATTTTTGACTTTTTCTTCTTTCTCTTTTACTTTTTCTACATATTCAACTTGCTTTTGAGATAAACCTATATTATCTTCCAATTTCAAAACAATTTCGTAAAGTTTATCGTCTTTCTCATCACTGAACGGTATTTTACTTTTTAGATAACCAATAACTGCTTTTAAATTCACTTGAATTTTTTTTATATCACTTTTTTCACACTTGTTATATACATAATCAGCTATAGCCGTATAAGATAAACGGCGATATTCTTGAATATATTTTCTTAATTCATTTAACCAATCTTCTAGTTTAGTTTCATTATCTACAACAAGATACTTTATGATTTTACGACATTCACTAATTCTAACATCGTCTTCAAGTTCCTTTTCAATAGGTTTTTCATTTTCGGCTAACTCTGATGATGGCAATACTACCTTGCCAAGTAATTCATTAAATTCATCCTTCATATAGCAACACTATGACTTAAAATATTTTTTAATAGAATCATTAGTAATCTCGGAACCGACACCACACGCGTACGATTCTATCCAAGGAGTTTGACGATGAGAAATATCAATCAACGAATTAGTGGTATGTTCTGCTGCTGCAGTCAACATTCCTTCAATATATTCACGCTGCATATCGTCAATTTGCAAGCTATCACTATCAGCATTATAAGAAATATCACTTTTGCTATATTTTTTAAATTCATGATAAACATCAGGAACTACTGGTCCATATGTCCAAGCCTCTATCCGTTCATCAAAAATTGGCTCACCTATAGTATTTAAAAACTTTGCTTGTACAAAATACAATAATTTTTGTAACCGCAAGTTATCAATTTTTCTATTATTCTCTTTTTCATAAGCTACTATGTACTTTGCTAAATCCATAGCTCTAACCTTATTCATACCCATCTCCAATGTTGTATATACAACAAAAGTAACATGCCTAGATACATGCTACCCTACTCACTAAACTATACTTTCAAGTATAATTTCAATATTAATTTTAATTGTGATATAAAATTAATATACATTTTTTCTCTTGATATTACAAGTCATAATATGACATGTCACATCATGATACATCAAAAACTGTCACACTTGCCCCATCTGCCACAGAGCAAGTGCATATTTTTCTTATCAATACCCAGCTAGAAAATCAAAGCTATTAATTATCCTATCTGCGTTATGCAAAGCATAGCCAGCCGTTTCAATACTGCTTTTAGCTATTGCCATGTGGTTTTCTACAATGTCGCTGACTTCTGTTTCATCCATTGTTGAGCCGTGCAATTTAATATCATGCCTAACAAGTTCGATAGCATCAAAAATATCACTAACTTCATAAATCAACTTATTTGCAATATGTGCTAAAAGTTCAATGCGTTCTTTGTTGCTCATTTTACTTTTAATACTACTTATATCTATGACACGTTTTAGTGTGTTTTGTTTATTGAGGTTATCAAGTATCAGCTCTAACGTACTTTGCATACTCTCAAAATTACTCTTAACTATTGGCACAGTAGCTTTTTTGCTTGCTTTTGAAAATGCCCTTATACATGTTTTTACCATACGTTCGTTTCTAAGTATCGCACCATCTGCAAGCATTTTAAAGCCCTCAAGTGTTATGTAATACATCGGCATTGTTCTTTCAGCACCATCAACATACGTTGCATGCTTAAAATTATTATTAAAAAAGTCAACATCAACACCATAGTATCGTATATGGTTTGATTGTTTTTCTACCCCAACTTGAATACGATATACAGCACGCAATATCTTAGTATGTGGCCTATCAAATGCATTTGCTATGCTAAGTGTCGTCATAACAAGTTTGCCATCTAGGCATTTTATTTGTATTTGGCTTGCACCAATTTGTGCTATGTCATTTGCTTTTGGTTGCTCTAGTAGTTCACGCATGCGGTTAAATTCCTTAATATAGGCTTCTTTAAACTGCATAGCCTTTGCACCAGTATAACCCATTACCAATATCATAAACGCATCTTTAGTTAGGTTATACATTGGTTGTTGTGTAATTGTATTACGCCCTGATTTTACTGCATAGTTTGACAGCTCAAAATTGAGCCGTGAAAAATCACTTGATAATTCAGATACATTTTTTTCAATATCACGTAATACATTTTTGTGCTCTTTTCCAAACACTTTTGCGATATTCAAGCTTGTTGTGATTGCTTGCCCACCTAGATAATGGACTTTGATTTGTGCATTTTGCACAGTTTGTGAAAGATTTGACATAATAGTCTCCGTTGTGAACTTTTGAGGTTCAAAATTTATTCGAGAGCTCAAAACAGCCCAACGGTTACTGCGGAGTTATTCCCATCATAGATGGTGTTGTATTCCTCGCACTCTCGAATAGAGACTTATAATTTTAGATATGCCAAAATATAGGCATAAAAAAAGCCATACTATCGAGTTGGCGGCATCGCCGTCGGTTTTTTTGACTATCCAATTTTGGATAATCATATTAAACAGCGTTTTGAGCACCGTTTCTCGATAGTTATAATATTTATGTTAATTTGTCAACATATTTTTTCATCCACACTTGCCCCATCCACACGCATGGCACATCACACAACCCTCGCTATGTGATACTGTTGCACCACATTCTGGACAAATATCTTGTTTAACATTTTCTTTCATATTTCCGTACCTCCAAACAATTCTTTAAATGTTTTATAATCATCTTCTCTTATCACGATACACCCTTTACCTTTTAAACTTGGCCTACGTGAAAATATAATAAATCCCTCGGCGCACCAGCGATACACCGTATCAACTGACACATTCTCAATGCTTGCAATTTCTTTTGCAGTATAGTTTACTTCTTCCATTACACTCACCTCGACTATAACTTTGTTCCCAATATGTATAACGCTACTAAATTATAAATTGTCATACTCAACCAATAATAATAAAAAACTAATCCTAAGTTTTTTATTTTATCGCTATCGAAAAAGTATGATTTTTCTCTGCTCACTAAAGGCTTGCATCCTTGCAAGCTGCTAGATATGACTAAGCAAATCATAACTTTGTTCCCAATATATATAACGCTGCTAAATTATAAATTGTCATACTCAACCAATAATAATAAAAAACTAATCCTAAGTTTTTTATTTTATCGCTATCGAAAAAGTATGATTTTTCTCTGCTCACTAAAGGCTTGCATCCTTGCAAGCTGCTAGATATGACTAAGCAAATCATAGTTTTGTTCCCAATATATATAACGCTACTAAATTATAAATTGTCATATCTAGCACTTCATTTCTATCTCGTACCTTTTCCCATGTTTCATAGCGTTTGCCACGTTCAACATAAGCAACCAGCTTTTCTGCTGTAAGTTGCTCAAAGTATGCTTTATCACATATGCTTTCTTTAAAGTGCATATACCCAGCACCAATTTCAGTTTGTGCAAGCATATGATACACAGTAGTTTTCAACCCATGCACACCCATGCTAAACAGCTTAACATTCTTGTTACGGCCTACACGTGTTGGTGCTGCAATTGCTGGTGCATCACGTCTACTTGAACCTTTAACAGCAAACACATTTAAACGCTTATACTTCAAACAAAACTCATATACTTCATGTGCTAAGTAACCACTATCAATAGCAGTACACGCAATTAATAAACGCCTGTTATCGTCTGTATCATATACAGTGTTGATTAGCTCTAGCAATTCATCCCACACTATAGGTTGTGTAGGGTCGCCATAAAGCACACGTTTATCTATATCCCAATTTTCACGCCCTTTGCCCCAGCCTTTTACTAACACTTCGATACGGTCTTTTTGAATATCTACACCAGCAGTTATTCTAAGAACTTCAGCTGGTACTTTTTCATAACTTTCCACACGTGCAAGCAACTCATCAGCGACATGCTCCATACCTGTTAAGCTATCGTCATATGGTTGCCCAAGCCAACCATTAACAAAAACTTTGAACTCTTCGGGGTTATCTTTTGTTTGCTCATACTTTTTATAAATATCTGTGAAACTGATAAACGGGGAGTGGAACGAACTAGAAAAGAAACCCAAATGCAACTTTGAACCTGTTTGCAAAACTTCATCAAGAGTTACCCCATCAAGAGTTAGCCAATTGCCATTTGCAAGCATGTTGTTTTTATCCTTGTTATGTATAGCTTCTGCACAGCAAGGGCATTCATAATAAGCTATGTTATCATCTGATTGACGTACCTGTTCATAGTTAAATATGATACTACTATCGCAATGTGGGCAAGGCGTATGATACTTGAAGACATAATCGCTTTCACTAACTGCTTGCCAGATAGCACCCTCTTCATAAGTTGGCGAACTGGCCATAAATATTTTTGAGTGTGGGAACGCTTTTTGACGTTCACGCACAAGGGCAAGTGGACTGCCGTGTCCTTTGATGTTCTGATACTTATCAATCTCATCAAGGAAGATATATTTAACAGGCTTACTTGCAAGCTTGTTGACATTTGTAGCCCATGCAAAAGAAAGTATACCGCCGACAAATGGCACACTAAAAACATTACGTCGTCTATCCGTCATCTCGATACGTTTTACAAGTATGCCATCACGTGCGTTATCAATCATATCTGCAACACGTATATCTGACATACTTTTGCAGTCATCTTTCTCTGGATAAACAACCATCACAGGTGCTGGAGTTTGGTGTATTAAATAGCCTAACGCATTTAATATTGTTTCAGTTTTACTATTTTGCGTACCGCTACACCATGCAACCTCTGCAACGTTATCGTTAGTAACAGCGTTAAGCACGCCCTCTGACACTTTAAATAGTGAAGATTGCCAAGGACCAGTAACACTAGATGTAACAGATGTAAGTACACGGTAACGCTCTGCCCACATACTGCCAGTCATCTGCTCACGTGGCCTTGCAACAAGTGCTTCTATGTCAAAGTATTCGCTAATCATTTTTCAAACTCTCTAGCTTACGACTGTAACGCTCAAGCAAATAGTCGTGTTTAGATCTGATAGTTTCTCTGATAACTCTTTCATCAGCACCAACTAACAACACAGGCAAGCTTGACTCAATCTCTTCAAAACCACGCTTTAGTTCTTCGATACGTGCTGCAAACTCATGCCCAACTTTTGCACGTGGTATAAGTTCGCCTTGCAGTTCAGCTATTGCAATTTGCTCACGTTCAAGCTTAGCTTTTCGATAGTCAATATCTATTTGTGTTTTTTGGTCTGATAAACTGCCAGTATCACCTTGTGATAAATGCTTGCTTGCATATTCATCAATATCATCTTGCATGTACATGCCAGCAACAGGCACAATTTTATTTTGGTCACGGTGCTTATAGATTGTACGCTCTGCAATCTTATAACCCTTTGATACAAGATAGCTAAATACATCAGATAACTTATCGTAGCTCTTAACGCTAAATTCTAATTCAAAGCTTTCTAACATACGTTCAAATGCGGATAATTTTGACTTATAAGATTTTATATCGTTATGCTTACCATTGCTTGCAATCTCTTTTGCACGCATTGTTTCATGGTAACGCTCTAACAGTTTATCATATAAACTGCGGTCAAGTGTGTGTTCTAGTTTTTGGATACGCTCAAGCATAGTTACTCTTTCTTTTTATCTAGCATTTGCATTTCTTCAATCACAACATTATGTGATGTGCGTTTCTGCCCGTGGTCATCTTCCCATGTTTGCATAACAAGCCTGCCACTTATAAGCACATTAGCACCTTTTAAAAGGTATTCACCCATAATTTCGGCTGTTCTGCCAAACGCAACCAAATTGATAAACATGACTTCTTCTTTATCCTTGTACTTGCGATTAACAGCAATACCAGTATTAGCTATTGTTGTTACCTTGCCATCTTTGTTCTTTGTTGTAATATCTGGCGTACGTGTTAAATACCCCATCAATGTTACACTGTTAAATGTTGCCATAATTCACCTCATTTTAATTATTTTCTACCCTAAACCGCCATGATGAAACAGTATCTTCTTTCAGTTTAAGCTTAGTTGCTATTATCTGGTCTTGTATGCCCAGTTCGATATAATCTATAAGAAGTATAAGCGTGCCTACAGGTAGTTTTGTACCTTGAAACATTGTGCCTGTTTTCCAATTGTATTTTTTATTGCATTGTTTACATCTAATTTGACTAGCTTTATAAAATGTGCTTGGCACTGATGCACCGCAATGTGGACAACACTCTGCATCATAAAAATTGCCATACTTTGCATACAAATGCCTTGCAGCACTCTCACTATTTATCAGCTCTGTAATATTCATTCCCCACCTCTGATTGCATCCGCAATTAACAAAGCAAAAATTAAGATTGTTATTGCTCCTAATGTTAAACCTTGTAAGCCTATTAAATTAATTAATGAGTTCATAATATTTGCTCCCATTTGACTTTATGAGTTTATGCTTTCCAAATACTTCTGGCATCTGCCCAGCAAGTTCAAATATAACCTTACGTGATGATTTATTAATATCGAACATTGCATTAAATAACTTTGGTAATAATGATTGCGGTATTCTATTTTTTGAAAAATATTGTTCTAGTGCTTCATACATATTTGAGTATTCGCTATTACCACAATCTTTCAAATCATCAAAGAAATCTAAATCTTTTGATACAATCGCATAAGCAAACTTACGCATATTGCTTGTTGTGCCGGCAATGATTGCCTGCTTTTCGGGCGTATCAAGTGCTTTGTTGTATAGCTCCCAATCGACTTGATACTCATGCAAAAATTTTGCAAAGGCTGGTAACTCATGTTGTATATCTTTTACAGTTTGTGTGGTATCCCAACCTTGACTTTTTAACCCTGCCCCTGTTGAGAATACTGTAAAACGCCTATCATTTATTTCAATTTCGATAGGGAACACCTCATTAGACGTTATTAATATGTTTGAGTAAACCCTAGTTTCCTTAAAATCCTTAAATTTCGTTTGAATATTTACATTAGGATCTGTGATGAGTTGTTTAAGAAAGTTTTTAACACCTCGTCTTTCTTTCATATCAACAGCAATCTCATTCAAATTCAAAAATAGCTTTTCATCTATCCAGTTTTTAAATTCACTTTCTAAGTTGCTATTATCAATAGCGATACAATGCTTATCACCAAAAAGTGGCGTTAGTACATAGTTAAATAATAACCCCTTACCACTACCTTGGTCACCACGCAACACAAGTGCTACCTGTGATTTTTGTAATGTTTGAAAAAATCCAGCAATCCAATTAATAAACCAATCAAAATGGGCATCTTTATTATTAGCAAGATTGTTTATTAATTTTAGTATTGTTGTTGGCTCGCCTACTGGCGTATATTTTTTCATAATATAATCGGTTGGTATAAAGCTAGTTCTAAACCATGTATTACCTTTATAATAAAATTCAGATAAAGCAAATGGCGTAAACTCATCAACAGCTTGCAACAGTTCGTTTGGATATACATCTGCATTGTTTCTGCCTATTTCTCTAAATGCAATTTTGTTACTTCTTCTTAAAGCCCTAGTTAAAGCAAGCGATATTGAATTGACACTATCTGTTTCATATATTTTGCCATCTTTCTCTAACCGCCAATAAAAGCCCCAAGCATGGTCACCCCACACAGCTCCGCCTCTATCATGTAACTCTAGCAACACTTTATTTCTGCTACCTAATACAAGCCAATTATTTGTGATAAAATCTTCATATGCCAACCCTCGATAAGGATTAAGTGTAGGCAACTCATACCGCTTAAATTCCTCACTTGGCAACAATGAATTGTTTAGTTTTTTACCTGTTAACTTACCCACATAAGCCTCGTAAGTACCAATTTTTTATAACTTCGGCTACACTTTCATTTTTTCTATCACATCTGCGTTTTAATTCGATAAAGTCAATATCTCTTATTGAATCTAACACCTGTGCTGGCGTACAAACTAAATAATCATCTTTAGTCAATATTTGTATTTCATTATCAATAACTTCTATTGATATATTTTCATCGTTGTATATAATTTCGTAAGGCACAAACATATCACACCTCTTATTTTATTCTTTTCCCATATATGCAGTATAGCCACATGATCGGCACGTTACTTGCAACGCTCCACCCGTTCTGCTACGCCCAACAAATGCACTAGGGTTTCTATCTTCGTGCGATGGATTGATACACCTGCAAGGAACTGTTTGGTCACCCTGCAAATAATCAAGTTCCGCAAGCGTAGTTACTTCGCCATATTTTAGTTCTATTACAGTATCTCTTGGCACTTCATTGCTTTTTAAACCTGTACTGCTGCAATTATTAGCAATCGCAGGTTTAGGGTTAGGCTTTTTTAGATCTTCTTTGATTTTTTCATTGTGCAATGCAAAGTTTTGCTGTAATATATTAGTATCTAGTATGTATCCTGTTTCTATCATATGAACTTCTTGGCGGTTGTTTGGATAGTAGAAACGGGCTACATCTTTACAAGCCCCATCTAACAAATCATCAATGTTTAATACCCTTGCTACAAACATATAAAATAACGAATATTCATCTTTCGTTATCGTAAGCGTTTTATTTAGTGGCACAAACAAACGAAATCTGTCACATGCTGGCTTATCATTCTTTGCTATCTGGTGGCTTTTTGATGTTGCAACAACTGATGAAACTTTGTTATCTGTCAAGTATTCAACAATTTCATCAACTGTTACTTCGCCATCATCAAAATCATATATTAAGCAATTACCTAGCGAATAAACGTTATCGCCCTTTCGATAGTTATTTTCATAAGCACTTGATGAATAGTTATACTGTTTTGTATAATCAGCAAGTTTTCTAAGCGGAGCGATAACATTAGCGTACCCCTTTGTTATATCATTACTAATTGATAAGTTAATCATAGCGACACTCTAATTTTGCCACGGTTGACATACTCAATCACATCTTCAAACTTGTAACGCACAGTCTTTTCACCAATAACTACATATGGCACGCCGATTTTTTTCATACGCCAGTCAGCCAATGTTTGTTGGCTAAGCCCTAAGTATTCCGCAAGCTGTTTTTCGCTTAACAAATCACCGGCTGTATATTTCTGCATTTTTTCTAAAGTTTTACCAACCCTAGCAATCGCATCACAAAACATATCTCTCAATGCTGGGCTAAGTTGCTCAGCAACATTTGTTGCAACTTCTTCTCTAATCAGTTCATCAAAGCTCATTAGCTACCCCTTGTTGTTTTATTTCAACTATCTTTTCCCATATGAATAGTATCTCTTCAATCAACTCTTCTTGCTTAGCTTGTAATTCCTCAAGCTCTATGTACTTAATATCCATGTCACTTTTCCTTTTTATTGACATATAGTTCAAACATTTTGAACAATCTAAACTTTTTTGTCATCCATGATATACATTATAAAGCGGGCTATCATGACGACACACCTTACCTCTGTAGAACTTACAATTTCACGATATTTCATTAATAGCCTTTTAACTCAAGAAACTTACGTGTTTCATATGATAGTAATGCATCATATTGCGATCTAGTTAAGCCTTCGCCACAAACAAGAGCAACAGCTTTATCAAGTTCTTCATGTGTTTGTGCCTCATATATAGCTTTAAGTATTTTATCAAACTGCTTATCCGTCATTACTGCACCTCTTGCATAAGTTTTAAATCAAGTCTATCTTCTAAATATTCAATAACTCTTTGACTCTTCTTTCTGCCTGTTATTACAGAATGAACAGTGCCACGTGTAATACCTAATTCATCAGCAATTTGTTTCTGCGTGATACCTTTGTTAATAAGCGCAATCTTAATTTGCTTTGACTTTTCAATGTTCATCGTGTAACCTCAATATGTCCTACAAGTATGACTTTATTCTATAATGGAATATTTGTCAACAAAAATTATTCAATTATGGAATAATATTACAAGGTGGATAACTATGAGTATTGGAAACAGATTAAAAGAAATTAGAAACATCAATAATTTATCGCAAATTGACTTTGCAGATAAGCTAAACACAACACAAGGCAATCTATCAAAAATGGAAGCCAATAAAATTGATTTATCAACAAAAATAATTGAAACTATTATGCAAAATTGGAATATCAATCCATCTTGGCTCATTACTGGTAATGGCGATATGTTGATTAAAGATACAAACAACCACACACATCTTACAGAAGATGAATTTGATATACCAACATACTTGAGAAGACAAGTTACAGATGATGAACAGTCTAGCCAAATAATTATTGAAAGTGATACGATTATACTACCCCATTACACAAACGTTAGTGCAGCTGCTGGCAGTGGAGAACTTGTTTATGATGAAACAAGCGTTAAACAAGTAAGGATATCATCAAGCATCATCAACATTCAACATAGCAACAACATATGCATCATCAATGCAACAGGTCATTCAATGCAACCTATGATAAATGACGGCGATTTATTAATTGTTGATTTAAACCATAAAGACTATCTGGACGAAGGCATATATGTTGTAAGACTTGATAATTCTCTACTGGTTAAACACTTGCAAAAGATACCTAATGGAATGTGCTTAATATCAGAAAATCCAAAATTTCAACCGATAATACTCACAACTGATAATTTCAATGAAAACTCCGCAAGCATTATCGGTAAAGTGCTATCAGTAATTAAGAATTTTACAAGCAGCATGATGTAACAATTAAATACTTTTGAGGAGAGGAAATATGCTTACTGAAATGAGTAATGAGAAAATTGTTGTAACACTTTCAACATCAGGACCAATACATGCTGATGAATTTGCTAATATGATTAACGCATACAATAAACTTTTTATAACAAATGCAAGCAACAAACATGATACGAAAGCAGTTCTTGCCGTGTCTGAAATACGCAAAGGGTCATTTGAAGTCGTATTTTCAATACTAGCTGAACCGTCCATACAAGCATATATTAAGAGTAGTCTCGAGGCTATAACATATGGCATCTTAACTGACATAATAATAAAAGCATTTAGCAAAAACCCTATTAAAAATAACATTGAAGCCTTGAATACTAAAGAAGTTCGTGCTATAATTGCACCTATGAGAAATAATCCAAACTCAACACAAAATATCACTCATATTAATGGCGACAAGATCATAAATAATTTTAACATCTATTTCCAAGATGTTGATAGTGCAACTAAAAATATATCAGAAAAACTTCAAGATTATGACAACACACGCATAGAAACTATAGAACACCAACACCAAGTTACAATGCGTTGGAAACAAACTAACTTTGATAATCCTGCAACAGGTAACCAAGCAATAATTAGTAGCATTTCTGATAAAAAACACAAAGTTACTTTTAATAATCCTCAACTAAAACAAACACTTACATCAAATAACCCCAACTATCCTGATAAAAGCTGGCAAGATTTAACCTATATAGTTGATGTTGATATAATAAAAATTGATAAAAAAATCAAATACTATAGGATAATTAACATCTACCCTGAACTTACTGAAGATTAAACACTTTAGGATAAATATTTATAGCCATTAGTAAAACTAATGGCTATAAATTTAAACAGGCATGTACATAAATGATTGTGGTGCAGTAAATTTTTCAAAAATAGTAAGTGGGTCAACCTCTACTTCATATTTCTCAACATTCTTGATTTTTATAGCATGAGCTACCTTTCTATCAGAAAAATACTTACTAAAAAAATCAAATGAAATACCCGCACTATCTTTCGTTTCTTCCCACAAATTACTAGGGCTATCAGATAACACCTTATCAATTTGAAATTCACCAACAATTTTACCAACAGGCATAGTTGAATATATAATAACCTTTTCAACATCTTGCCTAAATAGCACCTTACGAAATTCAAAACATTTCTCACCCGATAGTATCTTTTCAACATATTCAGGCTTAATGGATAACAACACCTTCATAAACTTCCCCTAGTTCTAATATTTTCTTAAATTGTTCATCTGTAATCTTAAATAATCCCCAATAAACATCATTATCAAAACCTACTGACAATAGTATATCTCTATTTATTCTTTTCGGCAATGCAATATTGTATGTTATCTTAATAGTACACACATTACCATTCGTCCTGTCAATCCAATATTGTAAATCATTGCGATCAAAAACACTTCTTGACTCTACATATTCAAGAAAATCTTTATGACTTTCAAAATCCCTATATGTTAAAACTTCATCAGCAATACAAATTGATGTTATAACATTTTTAAAACGCTTCTGGTTCTTAGGTGCAGACTGATCTATACGATATATACACAACACATCACCTTTCTTTATTTCCGTCATCTCCATCATATTGCCAACATAAACCTTATCTATACTATTTGTATGTGATACATCTCTAACAATACTAGCATCTTCGTTATTCAAAATAGAATCAGGAAATAAACCCGTATGATACTTATCATATACACCTATAATCCATTTCTGCCTTGATGCATCAATTATTGGATAATCCTTATATATATCGCCAGTCAACTCATTAAAATTTTTAATATACACATCCTCTGACCCGTTATCCGTAGTTTTAGTTCCATATTTTTTAAAACCATACTTATCAAATAATTTAATTAAACCTGTATGCTGCGGAAAAACTGTAACATATACTGACTCAACCTCGTTTACGATTGCATAATCAAATATCTTTTTTACAAATCGCTCACCCAGCTTTGTATTGTGTGCATCAATTTTAAATGTGCCTACTTTTAAAATCTTTTTATAATTTATTGACGGAACAATATCAGTTACTGGACCATCTTCTATCTTTAGATATAAAAAACCTTGCAAATCGCCTGTAACATCGTAAGTAACCATTGCTTCTGCATCAGCTTTACGCCCAAACCAATCAGAAAATTCTTGATAATCATCTTTCAATGAATTGAAAAATACATCGTCTAAATCAATCTCTGAAAACTTTTTAAAAACAATAACACTATCTCTCGACATAACGCACCTCTCATTTTTTTTATCTGTAGCTATTTACAAACCTTACAACATCTTCTACCGTTGGATCATCAAGAACAACACAAGGCACACCAACTTTTTCAGCTATCATTAAACACTGCTCCATTTCTTTATTTTGATGTAGTTCAATTTCATCTATATCTGGTGCAACCCCGTCACGTTTTAGTATCTGTTCATAGATTAATTCTGGTGGCTTACTAATCATTATACATACTAACAAAGGTAATGACTCAAACACACTTAAAGGAATACATTCTATACCTTCTTTAGTTTTCAAGGTAACATGACCATCAAGAATGATTTTATTGCTCTTTGCTAACTCTTCATTAACTGCATGAAGCAATAGATATTGATTACCTTTAACATCTGTAACGATTTTATTTGCAGAAACTGCTGAGATATTGCGAGATTTAATTAATTCGCTAGCAATCTTATGTGGAATACCTAGCACATTACTTACCGCTGTGCATAAATATGATTTACCGACACCATGCACACCGCATATAAAGATTACACTCATATAATTCTCCAAAAGAATTTATAAAAATATGATAGTGACAATGAAATCATTAGTATTTCTACTAACAATTAAGTATAAACATATATAAAAAAATAATCAACATATATTTAATTTTTTACCGTATTTCACACCACCTTATTTTTTTATCTGCACTTTTAAAGCACAAAATCATGCTATATTTTATATGATTTATAGCAAAAAACACCCGTTTTTAATACATTTTATGCTTATTTTTTGAATTAAAATTAACACATTAAAATTTAATGCATTTTTAATAAAATCTATATAACACAAGTGTTATAAGTCTATTTTTCACGTTTTGTAAATTTAATTTTTAGGGTCTGAAAGTGCCTCAAAGGGTCTCAAAATTTTTCGTTCAGACCCTGCCTTTACCTCTTGTTTACGTTCTTTTTCATTCTAACAGGGTCTTATTACTAGTTATAATTAAAAAATATATTCCCTATATTATCAAGTAATTACATCACTCAATATTCACAAAATTAAAATTTAAGGGTCTAAACTTATAAAAAAGTAATTCTAAAAAATATTTAATTGTAAGAATATCATTTATCAAAGTTCAGCCCCTTTTAATAACATAAAACACATTCAAACCCTTTATACACAACATTTTATATCATATAATGCTATATTATATTAATGCCCTGTTATTTTATAAACTACTGATAATATTAAAATAAGTAAAGGGCATTATCTAAAAAATTTCAGACCCTTTGAGGCACTTTCAGACCCTAATATATTTATCAATTATATTTATGCTTTAAAATTTAATCTGACTATTTACTATTGACAATACGTATATTTACTATAGAATACTCAAATATTAGGAGGATTAGCATGAATGAAAAGAAAGAACTTACCCCAGAAGAAAAAAAAGCAGCTAACAGGGGGCTGTTAATTATTGGTGTTATTATCGTTGCAGTTATATGGTTTTTCTTTGGCGGTGAAAATATCGATTATTCTGAGACAGCAACTTACAAGAATACAAGTAACTGGCAAAATGAACAAGGATTAATTAAAGATGCACCTACTGGCTCTATCCCAGATATCATTGTAAACTCAAGTGAATTATTGCAAAAAGGCACATCATCAATTAGCATTGTTAGCAATCTTAGCACAGATAATGAAACAGATTATAACATTTCAATAGACGTACACGTACCCGCAACTGATTTTGATTCAACCATTCAAGATGCAGCCAAAATATTAAACGCTATACCTAAAGATTTAAACATTGGTAAGATAACTGTCGCTTTGTTTAATACAGAAGTTATGAAAGACTTTCAACTTATGCACTTTACTGTATCAGCAAATGTTTTAAAAAAAACTGACTGGAGTAGTGTTTCTACGGCACAATTTGAAAGCTTAGTTACTTCATACGTTCCTTACATTAAGCCAGACTAATTTTATAAAAAGTGGCTCATCTTTTGGACCACCTGCTCTGATGCAGAAGCTTGGCTGATGAGTTCGCTCACAATCTTGTTGAAGAAGCTCAGTAGATACAATTCTCTTTTCACACTTTTCTGTTGAAGGAGCTACGCCCATTTTTGACATGTTACCCTATCCCAACTGTTCTATAATTTTGTGTTTTTGCCAATCTGCTAGTAATTTATAATTATATATCGGCACTACATGTAATTTTATTATTTATATGCACTCTAGCACAGCTATAAACACGACCATACATCTTTCAACGCTATAATATAAAAATATCATAACGCCCCAACTGCTCTAAATATGATAGTGCTGCACTGCATTTTTAATGCAAAAAATTTTCGTTTTTCGCAAGTTAACCACCCGCACGGCGTTGGGCTTACTGGAAGTACCTTTTTTACCTATATATAGGGTAAAAAATACGGCGTAACAACTACTTCAACAGCATAGAGTGGCGGACTAAAACAGAATTAGTGTTAAAAATATTTACTATAATAATAAGGCTAATATAAGGCTAAAGTATTATCAGTAAATCAATAGACTACAAACAAAAAGCCTTTAACTGATTATAGTTAAAGGCTTTTATTATATGCCCCTGACGCGATTCGAACACGTGGCCTGCGGATTAGGAATCCGTCGCTCTATCCACCTGAGCTACAGGGGCAACACTAAAACTTATATAGTATTATATCATAAATGTCAACAAGATGTATTTCTATTGATTATTTTATTATTTAGGTCTATAATTGTCTGATTTAAAAAACAATTTTAGGGTATTATATGAAACAAACATTCAATATTACAGGTATGAGCTGTTCTGCGTGTTCTGCCGCTATCGACAAAAAAGTAAATGCACTCGATGGCGTTCAAAAGGCTACAGTAAACCTAGTAGCAAACAAAATGACTGTTGAATTTGACGAAAACATCGTTGACGAACAAAAAATCGTTAAAACAGTACAAAATGCTGGCTATGGTGCAAAAACTAACAACGCTAGCAACACAAAATCTGAAACTATAATGAATAGCTACGATGAAGAAATTAAAAACATGAAATTTCGTTTAATCGTGTCGTTCTCATTTTTTATTCCACTACTTTATTTATCAATGGGTGGTATGCTTGGTGCACCAATACCTGAAATGTTTTATGGTATGCGTCACATCCTACCATACTCGCTTACACAATTTTTATTAACTATACCAATAGTTTTTGTTAATAGAAACTACTTTATCAACGGTACAAAAACGCTACTAAAAGGCGCGCCTAATATGGATACACTTGTTGCCATAGGTTCTGCATCTGCGTTTGGATATGGTATCGTTATTATTTATTCTATCTCATACGATGTAGGCGCTGGCATTATGCCAACTATGGGCGAAATGGAGCTTTATTTTGAATCTACTGCAACTATATTATCATTAATCACGCTTGGCAAATATTTTGAAGTTAAATCTAAAAGAAAAACTAGCGAATCTATTGATAAATTAGTAAACTTAGTGCCAAAAACTGCTATTGTAGAGCGCTCTGGTGTAGAGTTTGAAATTCCAGCAGAAGACGTTATTGTGGGCGATATAGTTATAATCAAGCCGGGTAGTTCTATCGCAGTTGATGGCACTATAATACATGGCACAACCTCTGTTGATGAAGCATCCATCACTGGCGAAAGTATCCCAGTTGATAAAGTTGTTGGTGACAAAGTTATTAGCGCCACAATCAATACAAGTGGCTATATCAAAATACGTGCTGAGAAAGTTGGCGACAACACTACGCTTGCACAAATCATTAAATTAATTGAAGAAGCAAGCACATCTAAAGCCCCTATTGCAAAGCTTGCTGATAAAATTAGCGGCATTTTTGTACCTATCGTAATATTTATTGCTGTTGCATCTGGTTTATATTGGTATATGCAAGATAGCTACACTATCGGTTTTGCATTATCTATCACTATCACAGTTTTAGTTATATCATGCCCATGTGCATTAGGGTTAGCAACTCCGCTTGCTATAATGATTGGTACAGGTAAAGCTGCTGAGCATGGCATATTGATAAAATCTGCTGAAGCACTTGAAATAGCTGGTAAAGCTGGCGTTGTTGTCCTTGACAAAACAGGTACAATAACAAGTGGCAAGCTAGAAGTTACTGATACTATTACAGAAAACATAACTAACGACGAGCTATTACAAATTGCAGCATCGCTTGAAAAGAAGTCTGAACATCCTATTGCTATGGCTATTGTTAATAATGCAGTTATGAAAAACATATCGTTATTAGATGTTGATAACTTCAATACATTTGCTGGCATGGGTATCGAAGGCGTTATCAATAGCAACAAGTATATATCTGGTAACGCTAAATTTATGGGCGATAACAATATTGACATTAGCTCTGTTAGCAATAATGCTGGCTTACTCGCACGCAATGGGAAATCGCCTATATACTTTGCATGTAATGATAAACTGATAGGCGTTATTGCTGTTGCAGATACTGTCAAACCTGAGAGCAAACAAGCAATTTTTCAAATGAAGAAAAATGGTCTAGAAGTTGTTATGCTCACAGGCGATAACAAAAATACTGCCGAAGCAATAGCAAAAAGTGTTGGCATAGATAGAGTATTTGCAGAAGTGTTACCACAAGATAAAGATGATGTCATCAAACGCATACAATCATCTGGTAAAAAGTGCATCATGGTTGGCGATGGCATAAACGACGCACCAGCATTAACACGTGCAGATGTCGGTATTGCTATCGGCGCTGGTACAGATATTGCGATAGACTCTGCCGATGTTGTACTTGTAAAGAATAGCCTATTAGATGTATTAACTACTACAGAGCTTAGCAAATCAGTATTAAGGAATATTAAGCAAAACTTATTTTGGGCATTTATTTTTAATATAATCGGCATACCTATTGCTGCTGGTGTATTATGGACAGCTTTTTCATTAAAGCTTAACCCAATTTTTGCGGCAGCGGCGATGAGCTTTAGTTCTGTAACTGTTGTTACAAACGCATTAAGATTAAAAATGTTTAAATCATCATTAGATAATGAGAAAAAGGAGATAATAAAAACTATGAAAAAATCAATCACAGTAAATGGAATGAGCTGTAACCATTGTAAAATGAGTGTAGAAAAAGTCTTAAACAATTTACACGGTGTATCAAACGCAGAAGTAAATCTTGAACAGAAGCTTGCAACAGCAGATGTTACAGAAAGCGTAACTGATGAAATGATAACTGCTGCCATTACAGATGCAGGCTTTGAAGTTATAGAAATTAAGTAAAATAAAAATCCCCATCAAATCTTGATGGGGATTAATCTTCTATTCAAACGATTTATAAATAATCTCTAAATATTCATAAGGCATTACAGTAAACAATATATTATCATAGGTTTGAGTGTTCTCTATTACGAAATGCTGGTTACTGCCACCATGATAACCATAGCGAGTAAAAGTCCTATTAGACCAACCATAATCGAATACCCAGCCATCTGTTTTATGCCTAATTAGCTGATATGCACCATCGGCTGTTGCTTCATACCTAAAGTTCTGGTTATTTACAGTTGTTGAATAGTTACACGCAACAGGTGTGATAACATTACCTGTTTTTGGCTCTAAGCATAAGCTTAAATCGCTCTTAGGACGTATCCTACCAAGCTTATCCATAACCCATAGCATACTTGGCGTTGCATTATCCATACTTACAGTTTCACTACTACCAACTATATTTAGAGCCTCAGCATCAAAGTATATATTACCACGTGATCTTATAGTAGTATATGAGCTATTGTCAGGCATTTTTGGTACTTCGCCACTAGCAATAAAGTCATACTTTTCTAGCAATCTTTTTAATTCTTTAACTGCTAGTTCATCTTTGCTTTCTATTACTTCTTTATTACTATCAATAAATACTTTAATTTCTTTTGTGCCATATACAACATTGATATATCTATCCGCTACTGCTTTTGCGTTAGCGTTTAAATCTTTCAATCTATCATGCTCTATAAGTCTGTGTATGATGAACGCATTAGCTTGAGTAAGAATAGGCATTAACTCACTTTCATGGTTAAGCAATTCAGTATTCAAGAACTCGACATCTTGATCAAGCGCTTGTGTATAGCCATGTTCTTTACCAATAATAATTGGTTCTGGCATATCTAACGCCCTTTGGTAATCTAGCTCAATAGTTTTACCAAGAAGTTGCTTAGTGCCGCCTACTTCTTGTATATATAGTGTTGCAGATATTGGCTTTAATGCTGCTTCAATATTTATATTAACTTGGTTTGCAACAGAGCCATTTATGTGCTTAGTTGCTCTAACAGCTATTTCTTTTTTGCTACCGTTTTCAAAAGTTACCTCTACCCAGATAGATTTTTTGCTTTTATCTGGTGCTGGCAGGTTATAAACATTACCGTAGTTACTAACAAATCCCGGATGAAGTATTGCCCTATCGTATGGATCACGTGAATCATCTTCTGATAGGTATGAACCAAGAATTGTAACCACAGGAACACCTATTTTGTATGGTACGTATGCTTCATCGTTTGGTACACCATAAATTGCTTCATAGTCGTTATCAAAAACGTAATCTTCGTATTCTTCTAGTTCATAATTCCACTTAACATAACTCGTGCTAGAGCCTGATTTACCAACCAACACAGGATAACCACCTAAGTTATTTTGAGTAAACCACGCCGTATATGGTGTTAGTGTTGTGTATTTAGAAATAGTACCGTTGCCTTCACCACTTGACATTGTATCTGATAAATAGTCATACTTGCCTTGGAAATACGCTGTCATATTATCACTATTCGCGTTGCTATACCAATTAAATGAGCCTTTCATCATGTTATGGTAAGCATCGTATGCCCAACCACTATTAGCATGTTGACCTGTATAATATTCTGGGCTATCTGGTGGGCGCATATAGTGCCCTTGACCATATCCATGTCCAACTTCGTGGCTAAACTCGTTACGTACGCTATCCATAAGTGTACCAATACCGTTACCACCACTTAAACAATGCCTAACTACAGA
>CAYJIW010000006.1:0-1556 GCA_964370335.1 uncultured Deferribacteraceae bacterium | reverse complement strand
CCAATCGTTACCAGTTGGTACTGTTACAGGTTTTTTGACACCGCCAACAGTTTCGTAGTTGATATATCTACCTTGGTTATTATGTGAAGTAAATAAAAACTGCTTTTTTGTTTTTCCATAGCCTTCTGAAAGGTCCCAACTTGGATAGCCAGAATTTGCAAGGTTTATACCAACACTAACTTGCGATTTACCAACGCTACCACGCATATCACCAGCATATACGCCACTTTCTGATTTGCTATACCTATCATTAATATCAGGTGAGTCCATATCATATACTACACCTTGATAGTTCATTACACGGCGTAGTGTCACTCTTTCGTACTGTGCATTAACTACACGAGCAAACGGTACTGTCTGAAAATAATCTGACATTGCACGTGCTGGATTAAATATCATATATCCATAATGCTCTGGGTCTGATGCGTAAGTTACAGGCTCTGTAAGCATACCAAGCTGAATAAAGTGGAATATACCTTCTGATGCTGGCCCGAACTGTATATCGCTACTAACAAGCTCACCATTATATGTTGAGTCATTATCAGTTGTAGCCCTTAGCTTGACACTAAGACCTTTTTTCATTAAATTCCATTCAATAACATTCGTCCAAGCTTTTCTAGAATATTGGATATCATTTTGCAATGATAACGGACTATCTGCCATTGGTATATCACTAGGTTTATCAAGATAAACACTCTTTTTTAAAGTGCCATCAAGATAAATATCTGCCTTAATAGATGTAATATTATCTGTAATATTATCTGTCGGCATAAAAAGAAATAACGCATCACGCTCAGTGATAATCGTTGGGAAATAGTTTTCACTATTGCCATTAGGTTCCATAGCGTGTGTTTGGACAAACTGGACACGCCCAGATAAATCGCCACTAGACAAATTATGTCCTGTGTCACGGTAGTTACCGTTTTCGTCGTATTCGACAAACCCAGTCGCTTTGAATTTACTACTACCAACATAAGATGGTTCATTACTTCTTTCAACTACAAGGTTAGAACAAGACGCAACTGCTAAAGTAAACATTAGTACAATTAAAACATAAATCTTACGCATAATTTCAACTCCTTAACTAAAACTAGACAACAACTTTTGTATTGAGTTCATTATCCTTTTAATGTATTATCATATTTCGCAAATTATATAAAGGAAAAAGATAAAATGATATATAATATTGTTAAAGAAACTAACATTAATGAAAGTAAAGCTAGCGAACTTGCAGACGTTTTAGCTACCGCATTTATGCAAAACAAAATGCTTTACGATTACGCTTTTAATCAAGATTACAACAAGCTTTGGCACTTTATGCATATATGTGTCATACATTACTCCGCACATGGCACAATACATGCTTGTTATAATGAAGCTGGTAAAGTTTCTGGCGTTGCAATATGGCTTGAACCTAGCCAATTAGAAAATTCGCTAAGCTCTATCAAGTTTCATGAGCTTAAAGAAGCGTTAGTTTATATTGGTACAGAATCTATTGCTAAGGTATTATCAATGCAATCAAAATTAAGTAAATTTAAAGTAGAAAAACCATATTG
>CAYJIW010000005.1:37729-41040 GCA_964370335.1 uncultured Deferribacteraceae bacterium | reverse complement strand
AGATAATTATTTATGGAGAGAAAAATGAAGAAGATTTTACTTATTGTAAGTGTATTACTTATTAGTGCGCTTGCTGTTACAGGTTGTAAGAAAAAGGCGGAAGAAGCTGCTGCACCTGTTGAAAAACCAAAATTTGTATTAGGACTTGATGATAGCTTCCCACCTATGGGATTTCGTGACGAAAACAACAATATCGTTGGATTTGATATTGATTTAGCAAAAGAAGTTACTAACCGTATGGGCTATGAGTTAGTATTACAGCCGATTGATTGGGCATCTAAAGAGCTTGAACTTAACAACGGTAAAGTTGATGCTGTTTGGAATGGCTTGAGTGTTGACCCTGTACGTGCTGAAACTATGTCGCTTACTAAACCTTACCTTGCTAACAACATGATTATTATGGTAAGTTCTAGCTCTGATATTAAATCAAAAGCTGATTTAGAAAAAGGTAACAAAACTATTGGTATCCAAATGGGTTCTACTGCTGTTAAAGCTTTAGATGCTGACCCTTTATCAAAAGTTACTAAAAAAGCTGAATATGAAAATAACGTACTTGCACTTGCAGATTTAAAATTAAAGCGTGTTGATGCTGTTGTTTTAGATGAAGTAGTTGCTAGATACTTAAGCTCAAAAGATACTGCATCTTTCACTATATTGTCTGATAATTTAGGTTCAGAAGTTTACGCTATCGCTTTTAAAAACGGTAACGAAGCACTTAAAGCTAAAGTTGAACAAGCACTTGATGCAATGAAAGCAGACGGTACTGCTGATAAAATTGCTGTTGAGTGGTTTGGCGCTCCTGTTGTATTAAAATAATTTCAATAATAAGCGGATAATATTTACTGTTATCCGCTTTTCTACTTAGAGGTAATTGTGGATTTAGAATATATCTTAAGAATATCTGGTCATATGCTTACAGGTGCACAGATTACAATTGTTACTTTTTTTATTGTAATAATTTTATCTATACCGCTTGGGTTTATGTTCACCATACTTGCAAAATCAAAGATTAAGCTAGTTGCTATCCTTACGAATACGTATATTTATATTACTCGTGGTACTCCACTTTTACTTCAATTATTATTTATCTATTTTGCGTTACCAATCATCCCATATATTGGTGAATACCTTACTTTTGATAGATTTACTGCTGCTTGTATAGGGTTTGTTTTAAACTATGCAGCGTATTTTGCAGAAATATTTCGTGGTGGATTATTAGCTGTTGACAAAGGACAATACGAAGCAGCGAAAGTGCTTGGTTTATCAAAGTTTCAAACAACTGTACATATTGTAATACCACAAATGTTACGTGTTGTACTACCTTCAATTAGTAACGAGTCGATAACACTGGTTAAAGATACTGCATTACTTTATGCTATTGGTATTCCAGAGTTGTTACACGTTGCAAAAACTGCTGTAAACAGAGATGTTTCGATATTTCCATTTTTTATAGCTGGTGTTATCTACTTAATAATGATATTAATATTGACTGCAATATTTAAGTTTATCGAGCGTAAATATAACTATGGCGAGGCTCATTAACATGATAAAAGTTAGTTGTTTAAAAAAGAGCTTTGGCGAACTAGAAGTTTTAAAAAATGTATCGTTTGAAGTAGGAAAGGGCGAAACAGTTGCTGTTATTGGCTCATCTGGTTCTGGTAAAAGTACAATGTTGCGTTGTTTAATTGACTTAGAACATGTGAATGGTGGCGATATATTTATTGATGGCGAAGAATACATCAAAAATGGCGTTTATGTTAGTAACGACCGTGTGAAAGATATAAGACTAAAAATGGGCATGGTGTTTCAACATTTTAACTTATTCCCTCACATGACTGTTAGTAAAAATCTTGAACTTGCTGCTAAGTTAGTTAAAGGCGAACAACCTGAAGTTATCAAAAAGAAGTGTGGCGAACTACTTGAAAAAGTTGGTTTATTAGATAAAGCTGATAATTATCCATCATCTCTATCAGGTGGACAAAAACAACGTGTTGCTATCGCTAGGGCATTAATGATGAGTCCTCAAATTATGTTGTTTGATGAACCTACATCGTCGCTTGATCCTGAAATTACTGGCGAAGTGCTACAAACTATGAAACAACTTGCAGAAGAACACACCACTACCATGCTTGTTGTTACGCATGAAATGGGGTTTGCACGTGAAGTTGCAGATAAAGTAATGTATATGTATGATGGCGAGATACTTGAGTACGATACTCCGCATGAAATCTTTAATAATCCTAAATCTGACAGATTAAAAGCGTTTTTAAGCTCTACATTATGAAAGATAAGTTTCCTACCACACAAGCTATTAGAGTGCTGCGTGAGCATAATATCAATTATATTCCACATGTTTATAAATACGTCGATAAAGGCGGTTCTAATGCTTCATCATCAGCGTTGAATGTTGATGAATATATCGTAATTAAGACACTAATAATGGAAGATGAAAATAAGCAACCTTTCGTTATTCTAATGCACGGTAATAAGTCGGTCTCTCAAAAAGACTTAGCAAGACATATTGGCGTAAAGACTGTTACACCTTGCCAGCCTAATATTGCCGATAAGCACTCTGGCTATATGGTAGGTGGTACATCTCCGTTTGGTACAAAACGAAGTATGAAAACATATATAGAGAAAACTATCATAGAACTTGAAAAAATATACATTAATGGCGGTAAACGAGGGTTTTTGATAGAACTCAACCCAAAAGATATACTAAATGTGCTTGATTACGAACTTGTTAATGTTGCAATAGATTAAAAAACCCTGCTAGAAAGCAGGGTTTATATTTTGTAATTATTAGATTAAACCGAGTGGCATCATAGCATTTGCAACTCTACAGAAGCCTGCAATGTTTGCACCCATCACGTAGTTGCCTTTAACGCCATATTCAGCAGCAGTTTCAAAGCAAGTTTGGTGAATATTTGTCATGATTGATTGCAATCTTGAATCAGTATATTCAAAAGTCCAAGTGTCACGACAAGCGTTTTGTTGCATTTCTAGTGCAGATGTAGCAACACCACCAGCATTTGTAGCTTTACCCGGAGCATATAATATACCAGCTTCTAGGAAAATATTAATTGCATCAGGAGTAGTTGGCATGTTAGCGCCTTCTGTAACACATTTACAACCGTTTTTAATTAATGTTTTAGCGTGCTCTGCATTAAGCTCGTTTTGTGTAGCACATGGTAGAGCAACATCACATGGGATATCCCATATGTTGCCGTTTTCAGTATATTTTGCACTAGGTTTATGAGTAGCGTACTCTTTCAAACGCTCTTGCTTAACTTCTTTAATTTCTCTTAATA
>CAYJIW010000005.1:6609-37719 GCA_964370335.1 uncultured Deferribacteraceae bacterium | reverse complement strand
AAATCAATGCCATCAGCATCGTAAATAACACCATTAGAATCAGAGCAAGCAACAACCTTACCGCCTAGTTGGTGAACTTTATCAATAGCATATATTGCAACGTTACCAGAACCAGAAACAAGAACAGATTTACCATCAAAAGATGAACCATTAGCTTTAAGCATAACATCTGTGAAATATACAAGCCCGTAACCTGTAGCTTCTGTCCTAACGAGTGAGCCGCCATACGCCATACCTTTACCAGTAATAACGCCAGTTTCAACCCTGTTGTTAAGCCTTTTGTATTGGCCATACATGTAACCAACTTCACGTCCACCAACACCAATATCACCAGCAGGAACATCTGTATGCTCGCCAATGTGTCTATGTAATTCTGTCATGAAACTTTGGCAAAAACGCATAATTTCTGCATCAGATTTACCTTTAGGGTCAAAATCAGAGCCACCTTTACCACCACCAATAGGTAAGCCAGTTAGAGCATTTTTAAAGATTTGTTCAAAACCAAGAAATTTAATAATACCAAGATAAACAGACGGATGAAAACGAATGCCACCTTTATAAGGTCCCATAACGCTAGAAAACTGTACTCTAAACCCACGATTGATATGTATTTCGCCTTTGTCGTCCATCCAAGGTACTCTAAAGATGATTTGACGTTCTGGCTCACAAATTCTTTCGATTAATTTTTGGTCAAGATATTCAGGATGTTTAACTAAAACAACACCTAAAGTATCAAGAACTTCTTTAACAGCTTGATGAAACTCAACCTCACCAGGGTTGCGATTCAAAATTTGTTTGTAAATAGACTCAACTTTCTCATTCATTATTGCTGACATTCAATAATCCTCCATATATTATATTGTGATATGTATTAAAGTACATAATATAATAACATAAAGATGTATGTTGTCAATAAAAAATTAGGAAAAAAATAAAAAAAATAACGGACTTTGCAGTCCGTTCTATTTTGTTAAAAAATGAAGTTAGTTTAGAAGTTGAAACCTAAGCTGACATTAACAGTAAACTTACCGAAGAAGCCAACTTCTGTCATAATATCAAAGTATTTAATTGGTGCAAATTGCATACCAACAATCATTGATAGAGGTGATCTAGGCTTTTGTGTTGCAGTGTATTTGCTTAATACAGGTAAGTATCCACTCTCTGTAGTAATAGGCAATAAAAATACATCTTCAGGTACTTGTGCAACATACTCACCTGTAACTTCAGTGCCAAGCAAAGTATGTTGATACATTGCGCCTGTCCAAAAAGCTAAACGCATTTTTTTAGGCATAGGGATAGCTGTGCCGACACGTCCTGAAAATACAAGCGTATTAATAATAGTGTCAGTTAAGTTTGCCTTACTCCATGCGACGTTGCCATTTAAAGATACAAATGGAGTGAAAGCACCAATTTTAGTTCCATAAGCAGCATTCATACCCACAACACCTGTAACTGCATTAAATGCTAAGCGTTGTTTAAGTGTATATTCTCTAATTACCCCTGGAATTGCAGCAGCAGTTGCATCAAACTCTGTATAGCCATCGGAATATAGTCCAATACCAAAAATGCTTAAAAAAGGTAATGGATTAACAGCTAAGCGTAAACCTGTTGTAATAGCATTAACCGAAACATCGTTCATTGTAACATCGGCAGGAATATCGCCAGCACCAAAATCACCAGTTGCTACAACATTAGTGATTTCTTGGTAGTTTTTCATAAAGTGGACAAGTGGCGATATAGTAAATGGTAAAGGAGGTTCATAGCCCATTTCACGCATTTCTTTTGCGCCAATAGGTATAAATTCAACAAGACCGTTATATGCATAAGACTTTGTAGTAGGTAGTAGTAAAACAGTTAGTAAAATTAGTATCAATAGATTATGTTTTTTCATAAAACGTCCTTTTGCATCAAGTAATAATGGTTGTAATAGTATCGCTATTTTCTAATAAAGTAAAGTATTAATTATGATGTTTTATAGTTTTATTCATGGAGCCTGTTTTATAAGGTTCTAAATCAACTGCAACATAAATAAATCCAGCACTTTTAGTTGCATTAATAATGTTATTCTTCACATCATTATTCGTGATATAATTATTGAAATCTTCGCTACTCATTTCTATGCGTGCTACTTCGCCATGGTATCTAACCCTAGCAGTTGATATTCCTAAACTATGTATTGTTTGCTCGGCTTTTTTAACTTTTTCAATCATATTTATTGTGATAGTTGTATCGTATGGGAAGCGAGATAGATAACAAGCAAAAGAGGGTATACTCCAAGTGTTTAGCCCAGCTTGTTTTGATAGTTCACGGATATCTGATTTATTAATATTTGCTTCTAATAGTGGGCTACTTATCCCAAGCTCTTTACACGCTTTCATACCCGGTCGATAGTCGTTTAAATCATCTAAATTTGAGCCATCGTAAATGTAGTCATACTTTTCTTTATTAGCCATTTCAACAAGTTTACTAAACAAGAATGTTTTACACTCGTAACACCTTTCAGTAGAGTTGTTACTAACTGATTGTATCTGTAGGGGATTTATATCAATCACTTCGTGTGATACACCAAAAGATTTTGCATTTTGTATCGCTCTATCAATTTCTGTAGAAGGGTATAGTAATGAATTGAACGTGACAGCTTTCAGCTTAATATTAGCTTTACTTGCAACGTATAGCAAGTAGTTAGAGTCAACACCACCAGAATATGCAACAATTACACTTTTATGTGAATTGATTAAGTCAAGTAGTGTTTTTTCTCGTTTATCCATATTATTTGAGCTTATTTATGTCAAATTCCCAATCGCCATTGTTGTAGTTTAGGTCATATTCAAGAACTTCATCAATATTATTGACACCGTTTGAATGATCGAAAGTTACAACTGTGGCCTTTTGGTTACCGAGTGATTGTTCAGATACTTGTCTAACGCTAGTGATAATAACTTCATCGCCAATTTGGCAACTTCTAGCAGCTGCACCGTTTAAGCATACAACTTTACTACCAGCTTTACCCGGAAGTACGTATGTGCTAATTCTTGCGCCACTATTTTTATTCCAGATATATACAAATTCCATAGGGATAAATCCGACTGTTTTAATAATGTCGACATCAATAGTGATGCTACCATGATAGTTTAATGCGCTTTCTGTTATTTTAATACCATGTAGTTTACCAGATATCATTTCAATTAAGTTACTCATTTCCACTGCTCCAAACTGTAATACTTTATATTAATGCACTATTATTAAAAATAAATCAATTGAAATTCGCAAAAAAAGCGTATATTCTATAATTCGTTTTGTTTTTTTCTTGGAGTTATTACTTATGGAAGCGATTTTTGGCGAGTTATCTATTTATATTGTGTTAATTTTATGTATTGTTTCATTTGCTGCTGGTTTTGTAGACAGTGTTGCTGGTGGAGGCGGTTTATTGATGGCACCAGCGTTATTGTTATCAGGTATGCCACCTCATTTAGCGTTAGGAACTAATAAATTCATTGCTATATTTGGTACAGCTACTGCTGTTATCAATTTTACACGTCATAGAATTATTATATGGCGTATTGCGATTATTGGTTTAATCGCTTCGATGATAGGTGCAGCTATTGGTACAAATGCTATATTGCTATTTGATGATAAGACTGCCACAACAATCATACTAGCTATTCTTCCTTTTACTGCCATTGTTACGTTTATGCCAAAAAAGCAGGTTAAATCGAACGTATCAGAGTTTAATAATAAAGAACTATATTTATTAGTGCCTATTATTAGTTTTTGTTTAGGTTTTTACGACGGTTTTTTTGGTCCGGGTACGGGAACCTTTATTATTATTGCATTTTATAGTGTATTAGGCATGAACTTGATATATGCATCAGCCGTTGCAAAAGTTATTAACTTAGCATCTGGCGTTGGCTCTTTCATTACATTTGCAATAGCGGGCAAAATATTTTATACTCTTGGGATACCGCTTATCGTTTGTAATATTGTGGGTGCATATTTTGGCAGTAAAATGGCTATGTCAAAAGGGCAATCTTTTATAAGAAAGTTAATAGTGATTGTATTTGTTATGTTATTTATTTCGCTGATTATTAAGTATATTGGATAACAAAAAAACCACTAGCAAAACTAGTGGTTTTTTATTTGTTTGTAATTAAAACTTATTTAGGTCCAGAGTGACATTTAGTACACGTACGTTTAACTGGATCAGGTGTTTGCTCTTTGTGACAAGACCAGCAATAGTTGTGTGCAGGGTTTTTGTCGTTAACGCCTTTGATATCGCCAGCAGGCTTAAGTTTGTCGCCACCTTTAGGATCTTTGTGACAGCTTTCGCAAGTTAAGTTTTTAGAGTGTGCTGCATGGTCAAACATAACTGCTTTTTGGTTGCCTTTAACTTCCCAAGTAGTTTTAAGGTTGATAATTTGTTTGTCAGCAGGGATTGTCTGTGCATAAACTGCAGCAGCAAAAGCTAACATTAAAACTAACATTAATGATACTTTTTTCATATTTTTCTCCTTCTAATGTTTATTCTGATATTTACGCCTTTTATTTATATTTGTCAAGCATTTTCTATCTTATTTTTACAATAGAACCACTTGATAAATCGTATATTTTCGAACTTACATTAAGCATTGTAGACCCTTCTAAAAATAATTGTATATCATTTGCAAAATGTTTTACAATATCGTTCATGTCGTTTAGCTCAGTTTCGCCTGTTCTATTAACGCTTGTAGCACATATTGGTTCACCAAGTTTAAGTAGTGCTTCACTAAGCCATTCTAGTGGTGTAACTCTTATTGCGATTTTTCCATCTTTTGTATATAGCTCATCAACATGTGGTTTACTATTTACAATAAAAGTAAAATGTCCCGGCCAAGAATTACGTATAAGTTGAAGCATTTTCATATTTAATGTGTTCAAATCGCAATATTCCATAGCTTGTTCAACAGAGCCAGCAATAATAGGCATCTTCATATCAAGTGGGCGTTGTTTTATTCTATAAACTTCTTTATTTGCTTCGACAGCACTAAGAGGAGCGCCCATACCGTATATAGTATCAGTCGGAAAAATTGCTGGTTGGTTACAGCTTTTACACAAATTAAATATTTTAAGGGCGTTATCGACCCCAGCTTCTAATCTTGTCATAGTGTTATATCATACCTTGAACTATCTCATCATCTTTTGCTATTGTTTCTTTCATATCTGCACGGTACTTTTCAAGCTTTTTGTACATTTCGCTGTTAGAGTAGCCGACAATTTGGCAAGCAAATATTGCAGCATTTTTTGCACCAGCTTTACCTATAGCCATAGTAGCAACAGGGATACCACCCGGCATTTGCACCATAGATAATAGGCTATCCATACCATTTAACGCAGTAGCAGCGATAGGCACAGCGATAACAGGCACGTTAGTTTCAGCAGCGACAACACCAGCAAGGTGTGCAGCAGCACCAGCGAATGCAACTATTGCAGAGTAGCCATTTTGTTTTGCTTCTTTAGTCCATTTTGCTGTTCTTTCAGGTGTTCTGTGTGCAGATGCAACAATAACATCGTATTCAACATCGAACTGTTTTAATGTTTTTATACACTCATTTACAATATCGAAATCCGATTTACTACCCATTATTAATCCAACTTTAGCCATGTTTATCTCTCCTATTTGAATGCTTTTGCAGCAATATCTTTTCTATAATGCATATCGTCAAAACTAATTAATTCACATACTTCATAAGCCTTTTCGACAGCAGATTTTAAATCGTCATCATGAGCTGTTACACATAAAACTCTGCCACCGTTAGTAACGATTTTATCGCCATCTAGTTTTGTACCAGCATGAAAAACTTTTACGTTATCATACTTTTTAGCGGCTTCATCTAGCCCATTGATAACATAGCCTGATTTATAATCTTTTGGATAGCCACCAGATGTTAAAACAACGCACACAGAGGATACACCTTGGTTTAACAACCTAGCATGAGTGATATCGCCTTTTGCAGCTGAGTAAAGTGTATCTAGTAGCCCATTTTGTATTTTAGATAACACAACTTGACATTCTGGGTCACCAAAACGACAGTTGAACTCGACAACTTTTATACTATCACCATTTATCATTAGTCCAGCGTAAATTACACCTTTATATATAATTCCACGTTTTTTTAGTTCGTTAATCATAGGGTACGCAATTTCGTTCGTGACTTTATCAAATTTTTCTTTATCAACGATAGGAGCAGGGCAATATGCACCCATTCCACCAGTGTTTGCGCCTTTATCGCCATCAAAAACTTGCTTATGGTCTTGGCTAATATCTAATGGCATAATGTGTGTTCCATCTGATATTGCTAAGTATGTAGCTTCTTCGCCCGCCATAAATTCTTCAATAACGACGACATTACCGCTAGCACCGAACGCTTTATCAACAAATATTTCTTTTAATGCGTTGATAGCTTCGTCATTAGTAAACGCTACTGTAACACCTTTACCAGCAGCAAGCCCATCGGCTTTAATGACTATAGGTGCACCTTTTTCGTTAATATATTTAACAGCATTATCGTAGTCTGTAAATTCAGCATAATCAGCAGTAGCAATATTAGCAGCTTTCATAACGCCTTTTGCGTATGATTTTGAGGCTTCCATTTGTGATGCCTCTTTTGATGTGCCAAACACTACAAGCCCAGCTTTTTCAAATTCATCAACGATACCGTTTGAAAGTGGTTCTTCTGGTCCAACAACAGTTAAATAAATATCGTTGTTTAATGCGAATTCTTTCAGCTTTTCAATATCGTTATACTTAATGTCTATGTTTTCGCATTTATTTTCAGTAGCTGTGCCACCGTTACCCGGTGCAACATAGATTTTCTTAACTTTATCATTTTTTGCAATAGTAAATGCAAGTGCGTGTTCTCTGCCACCAGAGCCAACAATTAATATATTCATGATTTCCCCTAAAATTAATGTCTAAAGTGGCGTACGCCAGTAAATAGCATAGCGATATTGTTTTCGTCAGCTGCTTGTATAACTTCATCATCACGTACAGATCCACCCGGCGAAACTATCGCAGTAATGCCATATTCAGCCGCAGCGTCAATATTGTCTCTAAATGGGAAGAATGCATCAGATGCCATAACGCTACCTTTAACAGCATCATCACCAAACGCATTAAACGCTTTAGTAGCTGCAAGTTGCGTAGAGTCAATACGGCTCATTTGTCCAGCACCTATACCAATAGTAGATGTGCCTTTAGCGTATATAATAGTGTTAGATTTAGTATGTTTTGCAACTTTCCATGCAAATTCTAGCGCTTTCATTTCTTCATCGGTTGGTTTGCGTTTAGTAGGGACAGTAAGTTTACTAAAATCTTCAAACTCGTGCAAATCTCTATCTTGTAATAAGTAGCCACCAACAACTTTTTTAACGTCGTATTCGCCACTTCTGCCTTCGTAATCAGTAAGCACCATTAATCTAATGCTAGGTTTTTTAGTTAATATTTCGATAGCTTCTTTAGAGTATGATGGAGCAGCAACAGCTTCAACAAACATTTCTGCTAAACGCTCTGCAGTAGCTTTATCTACTTCAACATTGAAGCCATAAATACCACCAAATGCGCTTGTAGTATCGCAAGCGAGTGCTTTATCGTATGCTTGAGATAATGTGTCACCTTCTGCAACGCCACATGGGTTGTTATGCTTTATTATAACAGTAGCAGGGCGTTTAAACTCTTTAACAAGTTCTATTGCAGAGTTTAAGTCAACAATGTTGTTGAATGATAATTCTTTACCGTGTATTTGTTCTGCTCTAGCGATACCAGTTTCAAACATTAAAGGTTCTTGATAGAACGCAGAGTTTTGGTGTGGATTTTCGCCATAACGCATAGTTTGTAACAATCTACCGCCAACAGTAAATTCTTCACGGAAGCCTAAATCAAACTTTTTAGATAAGTAGTTAGATATAATAGTATCGTATAATGCAGTATGGCTATATGCTTTTGCTGCAAGTTTACGTCTAGTATCAAGTGAAGTTTCGCCATTTGATTTAAGTTCAGCAAGTACGCTTTCATAATCGTTAGGCGATACAACTATAGTAACAAAGCTATGGTTTTTTGCAGAGCTTCTAACCATTGCAGGTCCGCCGATGTCGATATTTTCGATAATATCATCAAGTGTAGATTGTGGATTAGCAGCAACAGCTTCAAACGGATACAAGTTTACTGCAACAATATCAATATTTTCTATATTATGTTTTTGTGCAGTCGCTTGGTGTTCTGCATTATCCCTTATATTTAATATACCACCATGTACTTTTGGATGTAGAGTTTTAACTCTGCCATCAAATATTTCTGGCGAGCCAGTAAACTCTGATACTTCAATAACAGGTATATTTGCTTGCGATAATGCTTTAGCAGTGCCACCTGTAGATAAAATTTTGATACCTAAATCATGCAACCCTTTTGCAAAATCAACAATACCTGCTTTGTCTGATACGCTTAGTAATGCGTATTCAATTTTCTTACTCATCAATACTTCCCCTAGTTGATTTATTTTCTTCATCTTCTTTTTTCATAAATATAATTTGCAGTATTAGTAGCCCAACACCTGTTGTAATACAAATATCGGCAACATTAAAAGCTGGCCAAGCGTAGCTACCAAGCCTAAAGTCTAAAAAGTCTACAACTTTGCCTGTATGTACTCTATCAATCAAGTTGCCAACAGCGCCAGATAATATTAATGTATAGCCAAATATAGCGACCTTACTTTTTTCATCACGCATGATGAATACGACTATACCAATCATTATAAGTGTAATGATGACAAAAAACACTTGCCTGTATGAGTCATTAAGGTTGCCTAAAAACCCAAACGCAGCACCCGGATTAAGTACATATACAATGTTAAAAAAGCCATCAATAACTGGTATCAAGTCGCCATACATAAGTTTAGATTTTATTACTAATTTTGTAATAATATCAAGTGATAGCGTAATAATAAATATCAAGATGTATGGCATATATTTTTGTATTTTCACGATAGCGCCTCTGCACATCTAGCACATACAGTAGGGTGGTTGCTATCATTGCCAACTGTGTCGGAGTGTATCCAGCATCTAGCACATTTTTCTTCTTCTGATGCTTTAACGCTAACAGATACAGTGCCATCTTCAGATGTATAGACATCATCGCCAGTTAAGCTATCGACAAAGTTTACTTTAGATACGATAAATAGCTTTTCGATACCTTCATCAACTGTTAAACAAGCTTTCACATCATCTTTAACAGCTAGCGTAATTTCAGCATCTAGCGGGTGGCCGACAATTTTCTTTTCTCTGGCGAGTTCTAGTGCTTTATTTACATCTTTTCTAACATTTATTATAGTGTCCCATTTCGTATTTATTTGCATATCAAGCACTTGCGGAAATAATTCTTCAAAAACGTATTTGCTTTTGTTTTTGAAATCTGGCAAGTAGCTCCATATTTCATCAGCAGTAAAAACGAGTATCGGCGACATAACTATGCACATTTCTTTCATCAATATGAACATAGCAGTTTGTGCAGAACGTCTTTTGTGCGAGTCTGCCTTAGATGAGTACACTCTATCTTTGATAATATCAAGGTAGAACGCAGATAAATCGTTGATACAAAAGTTTAAAAACATATGATAAAACTTATGGAACTGGTACGCTTTGTACGATTCATAAATTTTTGTTTTAACCGTTTGCCACCTTGCGATAATGTTTTTATCAAGTTCCATCATATCATCAATATTAACAAAATCTGTATCTGGGTTGAAATCATAAAAGTTACCAAGCATATACCTAGCGTTGTTACGTATTTTGCGGTACGATTCAGACAACCTTTTTAATATATCATCAGATAGTCTAATATCTTCTGTATAGTCTTCAGATGCAACCCATAGGCGTAGTATATCAGCGCCATTTTTGTTTATAATATCTTGAGGTGATATGACATTACCAAGCGATTTTGATTGCTTTTTACCTTGCCCATCAACAACAAATCCGTGTGTTAAAACTTCTTTAAACGGTGGCACGCCACGTGTAGCAACGCTTTCTAGCAGCGAGCTTTGGAACCAGCCTCTATGTTGGTCTGTACCTTCAAGGTACATATTAGCAGTGCCTTTAATATCTGGGTGAACTTCACAAACAGCAGCGTGGCTAGTACCACTATCAAACCAAACGTCAAGTATATCGCTTTCTTTTTTAATGTCGCTTGAGTTACATTTTGTACATTTTGCATCTTTACCTAAAAAGTATTCAATATCATGTTCAAACCAAGCATCAGCGCCTTCTTCTTCAAACGATTTTATGACTTTTTGTTCAATTTCGTCATTAAATATTATTTCGCCACAATCTTTACATGTGAAAAACGCTATTGGAACGCCCCATAGCCTTTGGCGAGATATGCACCAGTCTGGGCGGTTTTCAACCATAGATAAAATTCTGTTTTTACCCCATGATGGTATCCATTGAACTTTGTTATGGATAGCGTCTATAGCTTTATCACGCAAGCCAGTATTAGACATAGATATAAACCATTGCGGAGTAGCACGGAAAATAACAGGGCTTTTACATCTCCAACAATGTGGGTATGAGTGTTTAATTTTATTAGTAGCTAATAGCGAACCATTTTCGTCAATATGTTTGCAAATTTCTTTGTTAGCATCGTTAATGTGCATACCACCGAATATTTCAAGTGATTTAACAAATTTACCTTGGTCATCGACAGGCGATAACACTTCTAAGCCATATTTTAAGCCAGTTTCATAGTCATCTTGCCCATGTCCCGGTGCTGTATGTACAAGCCCAGTACCAGCTTCAAGTGTAACGTAATCAGCAACTACAAGCTTAGATACTCTATCATAAAAAGGGTGTGTAGCTTCTAGGTTTTCAAACTCGCTACCTTTTATAGTTTTTACAATATCGTATTCAGCATTGAATGTAGCAAGCAAGCTTTCTGCAAGCTCGTTAGCAACGATAATTTGTTCGCCAACTTTTAAGTTTTTATTTTCGCTAGAAGTTATTTTAACAACAGCATAATCAAAATCTGTATTAAGTGCTATTGCGACGTTTGCAGGTAATGTCCAAGGAGTAGTTGTCCATATAACAGCAGATACATCGCCATCAACCCCAATTTTGCTTTTAGTATCGCTAGGTAGGGCAAACTTGACGTACACAGAGTATGACGTGTGATCGGCATATTCAACTTCTGCCTCTGCAAGTGCAGTTTCGCACGAGTGGCACCAGTAAACAGGCTTTGAACCACGATAAACAACGCCAGCTTTGTAGCATTTGTACAATTCTGCAAGTGTTATAGACTCATATTTGAAGTCCATAGTTATGTATGGGTTATCCCAATCGCCAAACACGCCAAGACGTTTAAAATCTTTACGTTGTATATCTATAAATTTATCTGCATATTTTCTACAAACTTTTCTGATTTGTGCTTTAGTCATGACGTGCTTTTTATCGCCAAGCTCTTTATCGACTTTAAGCTCGATAGGTAGCCCGTGACAATCCCAACCCGGAACGTATGGAACACGATAGCCTTCAGCATTTTTAGTTTTTAATATAAAGTCTTTAATAGTTTTATTTAACGCAGTACCAAGGTGAATATGTCCGTTTGCGTATGGAGGTCCATCGTGTAGTACGTATGGCTCTGCATCTTTGCGGGCATCAAGTAACCGTTTGTATAAGTCATCAGCTTCCCAAGCGGCAAGTTTTTTAGGCTCTTGCTCTGCAAGGCTAGCTTTCATAGGGAAAGCGGTTTTTGGTAAGTTAAGCGTATCTTTGTAATCCATGTTTTGTAACAACTCCTTACTCGAAAATAGAGTAGATAATATAAACTCGATTTATAACATTAATAGCGCAGTTTTTCAAGTAAAATATGTTCAATGTTCTCTTTAGCTGATACTTTGTTGCTTAGAAAATCTCTCAGTTATTTAAGTTAAATGGGTATAACTACACGAATGTAACTTTATTTGAACAAATAAAGATATACCATGTCTATTTATCTGTATTCATTAGTACAAAAGGGTAATTAAATATATTACATAATTTGAGATAGAATTTGTTGTTTTATTGTAAATTATGTGATAAATAATATAATTGTTTAATTTTACAGTATAGGAGAAAAAATGAAAAAAGTATCGTTATTGCTTGTTATGGCACTTATCGTGTCACTATTTAGTATCAATGGTTTTGCACAAGAACATAAACTTGATACATCTAAACTTTCTAAAGGTATTGCTGAAAACATGAAAGCAAAAGGACTTAATGTCAGAGTTGATGTCGAAGTGCTTACAAAACTTGAAAATGTTGAAGGGTTCTACCTAGTTAAATTAATCTTTGTTGATAAAGATAAAGGCAATGCTATCGCTGGCGAACAACAAATATTTACCGATGGTAACGTGCTTGCACAAGACTTTTTGAACGCTAACGGTATGACTTCATTAATGAAAGAAATTCAATACGAAGCATCATCTGTCAATATTAATACTAAAGAGCTTACACTTGCTCATGGTAGCGCTGATGCAAAAAATGTTATCGTTGAAATTACAGATTTTCAATGTCCATATTGCGCACAAGCAAGCTCATATATACATAACAAAATAAAAGATAGAAAAGATGTTGCTTTATACATCTTGCACATGCCTATAGCTACTATACACCCAAAGGCAGAGCTTATGGCGAAAATCTTTGAAGCTGGCGCTATAATGGGTCAAAACTATAAACAAGACTTGTTTGCAGATGCTACAACAAGATTATCTGATGGACAACTTATAGAAAAGTATGGTAAAAAAGCAGGTAACGAGAAAAAATTTGCTGAACTTGTTACATCGAAAGAAGTTGCAGATAAAGTTGCTAATACTAAAATGATGGCGCAACAGCTTGGTATCGCATCAACACCAACTATTATTATTAATAATAAACTTATATCTGGTTTTGATGCTGTAATTATTGATAAAGCATTATCTGATTTTTAATCAATAATTTTAAAATTTCATATTTATTAAATGTTTATAAAGGCAGGGCGTTATTCGTCCTGTCTTTCTGTTTTGCTATTAGGGGAGCATATAGTTATGGCATCAATAAAAAAACTGTCGCCAGATATCGCATCTAAAATCGCAGCCGGTGAAGTTGTCGAGCGTCCTTTTAACGTAGTTAAAGAGCTTATAGAAAACTCTGTTGATGCATCAGCCGATAATATTATTGTTGAAATTATCGACGGTGGGCTTACGCTTATAAAAGTTACTGATAACGGTAGCGGTATTGATAAAGACGAACTGTCACTTGCGCTAGAACGATTTGCAACCAGTAAAGCTATAAATGTTGAAGATGTCTATTCTGCATCTACATTTGGTTTTAGAGGCGAAGCGTTGGCTGCTATATCAACTGTTAGCCTGTTTACCCTTAGAAGTGGCAAAAACTCTGAAACATACGAAATCAAAAGCAAATTTGGCGAAATATCTGAAGTAAAACCATCACTAGCTATCAACGGAACAATGGTTGAAGTCGTAAACTTGTTTGAAGCGCTACCTGCCAGACGTAAGTTTTTAAAAAGCTTTAAAAAACTTGAAGGTGAAGTCGTCAAACTTGTAAAACAGTTCTCGCTTATCAACCCTAACATTAGCATAGAATTATACGTCAATACTAAACTTGTATATTCTGTCACAAAAAATGATGATGTCGCAATGCGTGCATCTAAAGTTTTTAGCGGTAAAGCGTTTGTTACTGGCGTTGCTAATATTGGCGATATTACTGTCACATCTACTACTACTCCAGCAGAAATTAGCGATAGATTAAAACGTGATGGAATAATTGTCGGCGTAAATGGTAGGCTTATTAAAGAAGCATCTTTTATTGTTGCTGTTTCTCAAGCATACCATAGGCTTGTGCCTGATAATAGACACCCAAACACAGTTATTGATATACGTATTAACCCAGAACTTATTGATGCAAACGTACACCCAGCTAAACTTGAAGTTAGGTTTGATAACCAAGCAGAGATATTTTCGCTAATAAAAGCTGCTACTACGAAAGCTATATCAATAAACGAAAATGAAATCACATACGGATATAAAAAAGAACACTCTGAACTAGATAAAAACATTATACACGAAAGTATATTTGAAAATAACATGGTAAAGGAAGATAAATTTAATATCGACTATAGCTTTACCATTGATGAAAAACTGCATGATAATATTGGCACTAAAAGAAATGATGATTATAAAGTTGTTGTTGATGATTATGAAACAAACTTCAATGTAGAGCAATTTATATCAAATGATAAACAGGAAACTGATAACTTTGAAGAAACTATTGATGAAAATATTAACGATTTTACAGTTATTGGGCAGATAGCAAACTCTTATATCGTTGCAGAACTTGCTGATAAATCAACTATATTTGTAGACCAACATGCTGCGCATGAACGTATATTGTTTGAAAAACATAACCATAACGACAACACTAAACAAACACCTACAATAATACTACATGAAAAACATAAAATAAGCTTGACTGATGATGAACTTGAAGGGCTTGATGAACATAAAAATACTATATCTGCCTATGGTTACGATTTTGATATAAATGGTAGCGATATTTATTTGAAAAGCATTCCGCTATCTGCTACTAGACGTAATTATACTAACGAATTTAAAAATATACTCGTTGATTTATGTGTTAGTGGTGTTTCAAAAACTAAAGATGCACCTATTGCGTTGCTATCATGCAAACAAGCTATAAAAGCAGGTGATAAACTGTCGGTGCAAGATATGAACTACCTTCTAAACCTACTGTTTAATACAAATAATTATACGACTTGCCCACATGGCAGACCGCTTATATTTAAAATGACTTTTAATGAATTATCACGGAAGTTTTTACGATGAAAATTGGGGTAATTACTGGACCGACCGCTTCTGGTAAGACAGGTTCTGCATTTGACGTTGCAAAAATGATTAAAAATGTAGAATTTATTAGTGCTGATGCGTTCCAAGTTTATAAAGGACTAGATATTGGCACTGCGAAAGCATCACAGCAAGAATTAGAAATGTATCCGCACCACTTGATAAGTGTGATTGAACCTACTGAAAGCTATACAGCAGGACTGTTTTGCAAACAAGCGGAACAACTGATTAAAGAAATAGTTGATAGAGGTAACATACCGCTAATTGTTGGTGGAACAGGGCTTTATATCAAAACGATTACTGATGGCTTGTTTGAATGTCCTGCAATAGATAGCCAAGTACGCCAAACATTAATAAAACGTGCAGAAATTGAAGGGCTAGAAATATTATATGCTGAACTGCAACAACTAGATATAGAATACGCAAATAAAATCAGTAGTGCTGATACTACTAGAATTATAAGGGCGCTTGAGGTATGTATTGGGCTAGATATGCCGTTTAGTGTTGCGCATAAAAAATATCATAAAGAACCAAAATATGAATACGAACTATTTATATTTAATAGAGATAGACAAGAACTCTACAGCGATATTAACGAAAGAACTGTGCAAATGTTCGATAATGGATGGGTTGAAGAAGTTGAACAACTACTAAGTAACGGTGTCGATGTCAATTCGCCAGCGTTTAAAGCCATAGGATATAAGTATATCGCAAACTACGTAAAACTAGGTGGCGATATACAACAGATAATAACACAAATTGCAAAAGAAACTAGAAACTTTGCAAAACGACAGATGACATGGTTTAGAGGTACTACAGGGGTAAACTTTTACGATGATAAAAGTATGCTTGTAGATGATGTACTAAAGATGTATAATATATGATGACGAGGTATGTATGAAATATAAATCTACAATAATATTGGTTACTATTACAGTTTTGATCGCCTTATACCTTATCTTTGGCCATAATGGCGTACTAAAATATAAAGAACTTGTCGATATTAGAATAAGTTATGAAGTTAAAATGAAAGAAATGGATGAGCGTTTGCAAATATTAGAAAGCGAACTTGAAGCAACTAAACGTGATAAAGCATACCTAGAAAGCGTTATACGTCGTGAACTAGGGTTACTCAAAAATGACGAGGACTTATACATAATTATGGATAATAGTAGTAAATAATATGAAGTCTTACACTGTTACAGAATTTACAAAGTCTCTTAAATACCTTATAGAAAATAATTATTCCGAAATTATATCTATCACAGGCGAAGTTTCTAACTTGGCTATCGCTAGTAGCGGACACTATTACTTCGTTTTGAAAGATGGTGCATCGCAAATAAGCATGGTTATGTTCAGAACATATGCTGCCGCTATGCGTTCGTTTAAACTGAAAAATGGCGATAAAATACAAGCGCTTGGCAATATATCTGTATATGAAGCTGGTGGCTCGTATCAAATGCTAGTAAAAAAGATAGAATATGATTCAGAAGGCGACTTGTGGCAACAGTTTATTAAAACTAAACAAAAGCTAGAAAACGAAGGCTTGTTTGATGATGAGAAAAAGCGCCCAATCCCACAATATCCATCACGTATAGCGTTGCTTACATCTATATCTGGCGCTGCAATAAAAGATTTTATACATACTGTAAAAAACGAAGGTGGCACATTTAATATTGATGTGTGGAATATACCTGTACAAGGCACTGATGCTAGTAAAAAAATCGTTGAAACTATAACTAAAGTTGGCAAAATGGTTGATAAATACGATGCTATTGTAGTTACTCGTGGTGGTGGAAGTTTTGAAGATTTATCTGTATTCAATAGTGAGCTAGTCGCACGTGCTATTTCACATTCTAGCGTGCCAACTATTAGCGCAATAGGGCATGAGCGTGATGTTACAATCTCTGACTACGTTGCCGACTATAAAGCAGTTACACCAACTGCAAGTGCTGTTTTTCTATCATCTGGTTATAGGGATGCCCTAAAAGTGTATGAGTACCACTATAACAAACTTGTCGATATTACTGTTAGAAAACTACAATCAAAATACCAACATGTTGACATGCAAGAACTAAAAGTAAAACAAATGTCACCAATAAATGTCTTATCGCAAAATAGATATAGATTAGAAAAGTGTGAGAATAATTTACGCCGTAGTATGAGTGATTTTTTATCGAAAAATACTAATAAAGTCAATAACTTAGCCTATATGATTAATAGTAGTAAGCCAACAAATATGTTGAATAGGTATAATGTTATGCTTGAAATGATAGATAAAAAAATGCTACAATGGATACAATTATATTTTTCAGATAAAATGAAGTATGTTGATATGTTAGAAAGTAAACTAAAATTAGTAAATCCATCAAATATTTTAGATAGAGGATACGCTATAGTTTACAAAGATGATCGCGTTGTTAGCGATATTAACGATGTTAAAAAGAAAGAAATTATTGAAATAAAATTAAAAGACGGACATATAAACAGTTCTGTTATAGATGTGTTTTTGGAGGCTAAATAGTGGATAGAATACCTATTACTTTAGAAGGGTACAACAAATTAAAAGCTGAGCTTAATAAGTTAAAAAATGTAGATAGCAAAGAAGTTATTGAAGCTATACAAGAAGCTAGAGGTCACGGTGATTTAAGCGAAAATGCTGAGTATGATGCAGCAAAAGAACGTCAAGGATTTTTAGAGGCTCGCATTAACGAAATCGAGTCTAAAATGACTAGGTTTGAAATTATTGATATATCAAAAATGTCTGGCGATAAAATTACATTTGGTGCGACTGTTACATTAGAAAATGTTGATACTAGCGAAGTTAAAACATATACTATCGTTGGACCAGATGAAGCAGATATTATAAAAGGTAAAGTATCTGTATTGTCGCCTTTGGCACGTGCTATTATTGGCAAAAAAGCAGGCGATGATGCTATCGTGCAAGCACCCGGTGGCGAAATTGAATATGAAATTATGAAAGTTGAATTTATAGCGATACCAGAATAGTTTAAACTATTACTAAGGGGTGATTTGTGATTGATTTTAAGACTGATTTAAACTTACCAAACCAAATAACATTGTTTCGTTTGGTTTGTATCCCTGTATATTTAATGATACTATACATTGATGTTACGTGGTCGAATATTGTGGCGTGTATTATATTTACAGTGGCGGCATCGTCAGATTATTTTGATGGCTATCTTGCAAGAAAATATAATTTAGTGACAGATTTTGGAAAAATCGCAGATCCAATAGCTGATAAAATACTTGTTGCTGCTTCACTTGTGGCACTTGTAGAAATGGGGCGTATAGCTGGCGTTATTGCTATCATCCTACTTGGTCGTGATTTTTATATGGGTGCACTACGTGATTTATCATCCAGTAAAGGTATTATTATTGCAGCAGGTAAGTGGGGTAAAATAAAGACTGGCACACAAATGGTTGCGCTTGGCATGGTTACATTTAAAGAAAGTATTTTTTTCCTAAATATGCTAACACTTGGAACGATATTGCTATACGTATCAATTATATTCTCAATTTATTCTGCGTACATATACACTGTAGAATATCAAAAAAATATCGCTCCAAAGGTGAATGATGTTTGAGGATTATAATATATTTTTACTAGCGCTTTATTTAATAGTTTGCTTCTTTATAGGTTCTATTCCATTTGCTTATATATTAGTTAGGCTGATAAAAGGTGTCGATATTAGGCAAGTTGGAAGCGGTAACCCCGGTGCTACTAACGCTGGTAGGGTGCTTGGTAAATATGGCTTCGTTGCAGCATTTTTACTTGATTTTTTGAAAGGTTTTTTACCTCTGTATTTTTTTATGAATGTACACACTATTCCTAATAGCGAAACATTTTTTATACCGTTAGTAGCTGTAGCGCTTGTTTTAGGGCATACATATTCAGTCTTTTTACAGTTTAAAGGTGGCAAAGGTGTTGCTACAGCGGCAGGCGTGTTTTGTATGCTAACGCCTTATGCGGCGTTAGTGGCGTTTATATCTTTTGCTGTAGTATTTTTAGCAACAAGAATGGTTTCAGCAGGCTCTATAGCTGCATCTGTTGGTTTATTTATTGCCTCTATGCTTACTACTGATGTTACATCTTTTAAAATGTTGACAGCTGTTGTTGCATTATTCGTGATAGTTAAACATAAGTCGAACATTGTTAGGATAATGAACGGTGTTGAAAACAAAGTAGAATTTAAGAAAAAAGGTTAACTTTGCAAACATTTAGTACATACGTGATGAAAAAGTGTATCGAAAACGCTAAAAAATATGCTGGATACACAATAACTAATCCATTAGTTGGTGCTGCTATAGTAAAAGATGGCGATATTATCGCATATGGCGCACACGAAGCCTATGGGCAAGCACATGCAGAAGTGAACGCTATCAAAAACGCTAATGGGAATACTGAAGGCGCAGAATTATATGTTACACTTGAGCCATGCTCTACATTTGGCAAAACACCACCATGCACTCAAGCTATTATTGATGCTGGCATAAAAAAAGTATATGTTGGCGTGTTAGACCCAAACCCAAACAATATGCTAAACGGCATTAAAGCATTAAAAAATGCTGGTATTGCAGTTGAAATTGGTGTCGAGCTTAATGAATGTGCTAATTTGATAGAAGATTTTACTAAAACTATTATACATAAAATGCCATACGTTACGTTAAAAATAGCCTCTAGTATTGATGGAAAAGTTGCTACAAAAACTGGCAACTCTAAGTGGATAACTGGCGATATATCTCGTAACCATGTACACCAGATGCGTGCAGAATCATCGGCGATACTCACAGGTATTGGTACAGTGTTAGTTGATAATCCTATGCTTAATGTTAGGCATATTAACGCTAGCAGGCAACCTATTAGGGTAGTGCTTGATACGCAATGCAGGCTACCTATTAACTCTAATATTGTTGCTACATCATCACAAATACAAACAATTGTTTATACTGCTGATGGTGCAGATAAAGCTAGAATTGAACAACTGAAAGATAACGGCGTGCATGTTAAACAAGTTAGTGTTAAAAATAATAAAATTGAACTTGAAAAAGTTTTACATGATTTATACACTAATTTTAGTGTAATGAATATAATGGTAGAGGCTGGCTCTACACTAAACGGTGCTTTTATTGATGAAAAACTTGCAGATGCGGTTACAATGTTTATTGCACCTAAAATTATTGGCTCTAAAGATGCAATGACATCTATTGCTGGCATTGGTGTTGATGTCGTAAATGACGCAACGCAATTTGTATCAATTAATTGTTGTAAATCTGGCGATGATATATGTATAAAAGGCGTCATTAATAAATATACTGATGAGATAAAAAGGGCTACAATCTCTAATATGGAGCTTAATATTTAATTATGTTTACAGGAATAATTGAAGAAACTGGTAAAATATCAAGCTATGTTAAGCAAGGTAGCTCAGCAATTGTTAGGGTAGAGTGTAGCAAAGTGCTTGAAAATACGATACTTGGCGACTCGATAGCTGTCAACGGCGTATGTTTAACTGCTACAAAACTTGGCTCTAACTTTTTTGAAGCAGATATTAGCTATGAAACGATTGAACGCTCATCACTTAAACGTATGCTTGTTGGGCATGTTGTCAACTTAGAGCGTGCGTTAACGCTATCCTCTAGGCTTGGTGGGCATATAGTGCAAGGGCATGTTGATGCAACAGCAACTATACAATCAGTTATTAAGCATGGTAATAGCTATGTGTTAAAAATAAGCTACCCAAACAATCTGGATAAATATATTACAGACAAATGTTCTGTTACAATAGATGGAATAAGTTTGACAGTTGCAAAAACTGTAAATAACATACTTGAAGTTGCAGTTATTCCGCATACTTTTGAAAATACAAATTTGAAAGATAAAACAAGCGGTGATATTATCAACTTAGAAGTTGACCAAATAGCTAGATACGTTGAAAAACTGCTCAAGAATGAAAATGCAGATGCACGTATGCTAGACTTGTTAAACACATTATAAAATGGTATAAAATGACTAATATAAAATCTATAGAAACACTTGAAGCCATTGATATTATACGCAGAGGCGGTGTTATTGCACTCATTAACAATATTGATGAAAGTGATAGCTGCGTTTTATATGTCGCATCGCAATTTATAAAACCTAGCATAATTGATATGATGGCTAAATTTACAACTAATGATATTAAGTTGACAGTTGATAGCAAACTGCATGATAGTAAAAATCATAAATTTATCAACGATATAAATATTTTAATAAAAGATAGTATAAAACATTCTACACAGTCAAAGTATAGTGATGTTACTAAAGTATCGGTTGCTGATGGTGGCGTTCTGATAAATTTTGCAATAAATGAAGCATCAGTTGATATTTCAAGATTAGCAGGCTTATATCCGTCTGGCGTAGTTAGCGAAATAGAATGTGATGGCGGTATTGAGAAGTTAAGTAGCGAGTTTGATATAAAAGTTTTCGATATATCAAAACTTCGTGAATATAGAGATGTGTATGATAGCATTTTATCAGAAACTACACTTAAACCAATAGTTACTAATTATGGAGAGTTTTCTGTTGTAGGCTTTCATAATAATATTGATGGACAAGAAGCCGTTGCGATACTTAAAGGCAATGTGCATGGAAAAGATAAAGTGCTAACTAGGATACACTCACAATGTATTACAGGCGATGTTTTTGCATCCATGCGTTGTGATTGTGGCGAGCAGTTGCATACTGCCATGCGAAAGATACATGATGAAGGTATCGGAATGGTTATATACCTATTTCAAGAAGGTCGTGGAATAGGGCTTTTAAATAAAATCAAAGCATATAAATTACAAGATGAAGGTTTTGATACTGTCGAAGCAAATATTCATCTTGGTTTTGTTGATGACCTACGTGATTATGGGTTTGCTGGGCAAGTTATACGCAAACTTGGTGTTAAAAATATTAAGCTATTATCTAATAATCCACGTAAATTTGATGGGTTAGTTAGTGCTGGTATTAATATTGATAGCAGAGTTTCTATTGAATGTGGCATCCATGACGAAAATATGAAATATATGCAAACTAAAAAAGATAAATTAGGACATAAACTAAATCTGTAGGAGGATAAAATGCCTATAAAAGTGATTGAAGGAAAATACGAAGGTAAGGGCTTAAAAATAGCGATAGTGGTTGGTAGATTTAATGATTTTCTAACTAATAACTTAGTAGAAGGTGCTGTCGATACACTTAAGCGTCACAATGTTAGCTCGGCTGATATAACTGTTGTTAAAGTTCCGGGTGCATTTGAGATACCTTTTATGTGCCAAGAAGCTGTTAAATCAAAAAAGTTTGATGCTGTTATTGCACTTGGTGCTGTTATTAGGGGCTCTACTCCTCATTTTGAGTATGTATCATCAGAAGTTACAAAAGGTGTTGCAAGTGTAGGTTTAGAGTATGGCATACCTGTTATATTTGGCGTGTTAACAACTGATACAATAGAACAAACTATTGAACGTGTTGGCACAAAAGCTGGCAACAAAGGTGCAGAGGCTGCAATGTCTGCAATAGAAATGGTAAACCTTAAAAAAGAAGCAGGATTTTAGTTTTGAAAAATAAACGTACACTTGGCAGAAACGTTGCCGTACAAATGATGTATAGCCTTGAACTATCAGAAAATGATAGCGAAATGGTTATTGAAAATTTTGATAGGGAAGAAGCAAAAATTGATGAAGATACTTTCAATTTTGCTGTTGAGTTATTTAGAAAATCTGTTAACAATATTAGTAACGATGACGAAATAATATCAAAATTCTTATCAAAAAACTGGACGATTGATCGTATTGGCTTGATAGAGAAAAATATTTTGCGTACAGCTATTACAGAGCTGTTTTATGGCGATAGCCCAGTTTATGCAATTCTGGATGATTATGTTACACTTGCAAAAACGTATGGCGATGAAAAAACAGCATCGTTTATTAATGGCGTGTTAGAGTCTATACGTAATAAATTTGAAATAAATCGTGGATATGAAAATGAAAAATAAAATAGTGAAAATTGACTACGGCAATATAGATTATTTTCCAGCATTGGTAGATTATGATTTCGTTAATAATCGCTCTAGGGGTGGTTCTAGCCGTATCGACTTTTTTTCTTTTGGTAAGGTGTCAAGCTCGTTTGATGGTATAGATGTTAAGTCGTTTGTATTTATGAAAAAGCAAGATACTTTTTTTGAGAAAGGCGTTATCCTTGTTGACTTTTCTAAACTTGAAAATAATATGGCTGAAGTTATTAAAATGATAAATGATATGAAATTTAAAACTTTATACATTGAAGACTCAGTCAAATTTTCTGTTGAAAAATTAATTGAAAAATTACCAGACGTTGAAATTATATTAATGAACTTTGTACAAGAAGATGCATAACAAAACTGTCAGAATTATGTTTACGTGTGAGCATAAGGATATTATTTATATAAACTCTGTAATAGACTCTTATGGAGGGTTAGGGCTTATGCGTACACTTGATAAAGTTAACAATAATTGTGCTTATTACTCTACAGAGGGCATGTATAAAGATGCTGTAAAAGTGTTTGAAGCGCTCATTGATGAAGGCGTTAATATAAAAGATTTAAAAATAGAAGAAACTGAAGAAATAGAAGAATTTTATACTGATTAATAGGAACTTATGATGGAAATGACTGTAACAAAAAAAAGATATATGATATTTAACTTAATAACTGCCACTACAAAAGATAACCGCCCATATTATCGTATGGTGCTATCTGATAGCGATGGTGGCACTATTAATGCAATAATGTTTGATGCGCAAAAACTAAAATTTTCTGCTGAAAAGGGTAATATTGTTGAAGTAAACGGTGTTTTGCAACAATATAATGGCGTTGCACAATTAAAAGTTAGCGATATGGAGCTTGTAGAAGGCGCTGCGCAAGAAGATTTTTTACCTAAATCTTCTAAAGATACTAAAGCAATGGTTAAAGAGCTAGAAGAGGTGCTTAACCAACACATTAAAAGTAGTTACTTTGTTTCACTTTATAAAGAGTTCTTGAATGATGAAAGACGTTTTGAAGCATTTGCTAGGCACCCAGCTGCAAAAACGGTACACCATGCATATATTGGCGGACTACTTGAACATACACTATCTATGGTTAAACTTAGTGCATTAATATCTGATTATTATGGTAAAGATTTCGTAAATAAAGAGCTTGTTATGATGGGTGCGTTATTTCATGATATTGGTAAAGTTGATGAAATAAATAGCGATTCTGCATTTGAATATACTGACGAAGGTAGGCTTTTAGGGCATTTGATAATCGGTATGGATATTGTAAAAGATTATATAGCTAACATTAACGACTTTCCAGATAAAGCAAAGCTATTGTTACTACATATGATTGCAAGCCATCATGGCTATCTTGAGTTTGGCTCTCCAAAACGCCCAAAGACTAAGGAAGCACTTATTCTGCATTACGTAGATAATATTGATGCAAAAATGGCATCTTTAGACCATATATTTGAAAAAGAAGAAATTAAACGTGGCGAATGGAGTTCATACGATAAACCACTTGAACGTCAACTATTCAATCATGATTTAATACCTGACGAGTAGTAATATTGAAAACACTAATAGTAGGTGATATTGTTGGCAAACTTGGCAGAAGTGCTTTAAAAGAGTATTTAGCCAATAACAAGTATGATTTTGTTATAGTTAATGGCGAAAACTCGGCTTCTGGGTTTGGCATTACAGATAAAATATATCGTGAATTTATCGCTATGGGTGTTAACGCTGTAACTAGCGGTAACCATACATTTGATAGGCAAGAAACACCTACATATATTAACAAATGGGATAATTTTTTACGTCCACTTAATAATAATGGCAATCCACTTGGAAACGGGTATAAGACATTTAATATAGGTGATTTTAATATCTCGGTGGTGAATTTATTAGGGCGTGTTTTTATGGGTTTTGCAGATGATCCGTTTAAAGCGTTTGATAACTTATATAACGAAATTGAGAATACGTTTATTATAGTCGATTTTCATGCAGAAGCGACAGCTGAAAAGATTGCATTTGCAAACTATGTTGATGGTAGGGCAGCGGTTGTTTTTGGCACACATACACACGTACAAACAAACGATTTGCGCATATTACCTAAGGGTACGTTATATATAACAGATGTTGGTATGTGCGGCAGTTTAAATTCTTGTATTGGTATGGAGTTATCATCTAGTATCGAAAGATTTACTTCATGTTACAATACTAAAATGAAAGTAGAAGTGAACGGCGCAAAAATATTTAACGCTATCGAATTTGAAGTTGAAAATAACTTGATAAAAAATGAAAAAACTATAAATATAGTAAATGGTTAGTTATAATATTTATAACTAACAATTATTTGAATACTTGACGTTGTAATTAACTTAGTATAATTTAGAGGTATAAGATGTTATCTGTAGTGATTGGGTCAGACCATGCTGGCTATTTAATGAAGCAAGAAATTATTAAATATATTGAAGAAAAGGGCTACAAAGTTAGCGATGAAGGTACGTACGACTCAACATCTGTTGACTATCCTGATTATGCTAATAAAGTTGTAAAAAAAATATTGTCTGATAATTCAAGCCGTGGAATATTGATATGCGGTACAGGTATAGGCATTTCAATCGCAGCTAACAGGCATAAAGGCATTAGAGCGGCACTATGCCATGATGCATTCACAGCAAAAATGAGCAGATTGCATAACGACGCAAATATTTTAGTTTTTGGCGCAAACACAACGGGTATAGCTGTTGCCAAAGATATGATAGATATATGGTTTGACACAAGTTTTGAAGGTGGCAGACATATAAACAGAATTAATAAGCTAGATAAATAACATAAGTTTTAGGAGAGGTATATGAGCTTATACGAAAATGTTAAACAATACGATTTAGATGTTTACAACGCAATTATGAAGGAAGCAGGAAGACAAGAGGAGCATATCGAGTTGATTGCTAGTGAAAACTTTGTTTCCCCAGCTGTTTTAGAGGCAGCAGGTTCTGTATTAACAAACAAGTATGCAGAAGGGTATCCTGATAAAAGATACTATGGTGGTTGCGAATATGTTGACGTTGCAGAGCAACTAGCTATTGATAGGGCAAAAGCACTATTTGGTGCAGAATATGCAAATGTTCAACCTCATGCAGGTAGCCAAGCGAATTTTGCAGCTTATTTTTCTGTTTTAAAGCCGGGTGATACTATACTTGGTATGGATTTATCGCACGGTGGACATTTAACCCATGGTAGCCCTGTAAATTTTTCTGGTAAGTTTTTTAATGTTATTCCTTATGGTGTATCTAAAGAAACTGAAACTATTGATTACAACAATGTTGAAAAATTAGCACTAGAGCATAAACCAAAAATGATTGTTGTTGGTGCTAGTGCATATGCAAGAACATTAGATTTTGAAGCATTTAGAACTATTGCTGATAAAGTTGGTGCATATCTAATGGTAGATATGGCTCATATCGCTGGTTTAGTTGCTGCTGGTTGCCATCCTAACCCTGTTCCATATGCTGATATTGTTACTACAACTACACATAAAACATTACGTGGACCACGTGGTGGATTGATATTAGCAAAAGAAGAGTTTGGCAAAGCTATAAATTCACAAGTATTCCCGGGTATGCAAGGTGGCCCATTAATGCACGTAATTGCTGCAAAAGCAGTTGCATTAAAAGAGGCAGCATCGCCAGAGTTTAAAACATACCAACAACAAATCGTTAAAAATGCAGCTGCCCTTGCAGAAGCATTAAAAACTCATGGATTTAGAATTGTATCTAACGGTACTGATAACCACCTTATGTTGATAGATGTTCAATCTAAAGGCTTAACTGGTAAAGATTGCCAGATTGCGCTAGATAAAGCTAACATAACTACAAATAAAAACACTATCCCTTTTGAGACATTATCGCCATTCGTTACAAGTGGCATAAGGGTTGGTACACCTGCTGTTACAACACGTGGCATGAAGGAAGCTCAAATGGAAATTATTGCAAGCTATATGGCAGAAGTGTTTGAAAACATCGAAAATGATAGCAAAATTGCAAGTGTTAGAGAAAAAGTTAAATCGTTATGTGTAGATTTCCCACTATATAAAGGTAGGCTATATTAGTCATGAAAAGACCTAGTTGGGACCAATATTTTATAGAGATGACTGAAGTTGCAGCAAAACGCTCTACGTGTATCCGTAGGCAAGTTGGTGCAGTTCTGGTGCTTGATAATCGGTTGCTATCAACAGGCTACAATGGTGTGCCATCAAAGATTGAACATTGCGAAAAGGTTGGTTGCTTACGCCAAAAGCTAAATGTGCCTAGTGGTGAAAGGCATGAAATATGCAGAGGGTTACATGCAGAACAAAATGCAATAATCCAAGCTGCTGTTCATGGAGTTTCAATTGCTGGTGCAACGCTATACTGTACTACAAAACCTTGCTCTATTTGTACAAAGATGATTATTAACGCACGTATCAATAGAATTGTTTATGTAGAACATTATGAAGATAAACTTGCAGATGAGTTATTGAGTGCTACAGGAATAAGGGTTTTAAAATATATTAAATAAGTTTAAAACTGTTTATATCGTTTAGATTATTAAAAGGGAGTAATTTTATATTATTCCCTTTTTATTTTATTGATTTAATGATACTAATATAGTATATTATATTTTAGTATAAGTCTGACATAATATTTTAAGGTAATAAATGGCAGGTAAAATAACAAAACTAAAAGGTGGCGTACACCTTGATGATAATAAATTTGCAAATAGCAATATAATATCCTCTATTGATATAATAGAAGGTGACGAGTTTTTTATACCTTTTTCACAGAACATTGGTGCGCCTTCAATAGCAAATGTAAAAAAGGGCGAGCAAGTTTTTGTTGGTAGTGTTATAGCAAAAGCTGCGGCGGGGCTTTCAGTGCCTATTCATTCGCCAGTTGAAGGTATTGTTAAAAATATTGCTAATGTTCCTCACTCATCATTTGGCAGCACAGCAGGTTGCGTTATTGAAGCAACTAGTCAAAGTGGAGAAGTTGTCAGTATTTCAAATTCTAATTCATTTGTAGAACATATCCAAAACGCTGGTATCGTTGGTCTTGGTGGCGCTGGGTTTCCTACTTATGTCAAACTAAATCCTAGTTCAACTATTGATACATTATTAATAAACGCATCCGAGTGTGAGCCATATCTCACGTGCGACAATGTGTTAATGCTAACAAAATATATTGAATTGCTTGAAGTTACAAAGATTGTAAAAGATGAGCTTAAAGCTGGCAGTGCGATAATTGCAGTTGAAGATAATAAACAAGAAGCGATAAATATATTAAAACAGCACGCAAGCAAATACGATGTTGATATTGTTGCTACAAAATCAATGTATCCGCAAGGTGGCGAAAAGCAACTGATATATGCTGTTTTAAACAGAGTTGTTGAAGTTGGTAAACTACCAAGCGATGTTGGTGTTGTTGTGCAAAATGTTGGTACAATGTATGCAATATACGAAGCGATTAAGTATAATAAACCGTTATACGAGCGTGTTGTTACAATATCTGGCGATGTTGATAACCATATAAATGTCATGGCTAAAGTAGGTACACCTATCAATCGCCTTATCGAAAAATCTAACAATAGTGCTGATGGTAAAAAGATTGTTATGGGTGGAGTTATGACAGGCAGTGCAGTTGCAAATGTTAACACGCCTATTACAAAAACGGTTGGTGGCGTATTATTAATAGATCAGAAAACCACTAAACAACCTATGCCATGCATTAGGTGTGGTAAGTGCATTAGTGTTTGTGTTATGGGGCTATCACCTACAGATTTAGAAAAATTCTATATTAATAACGAAATAGATAATTTGATTAGTAACGACGCTATAGCTTGTGTTGAGTGTGGTTGCTGTTCATACATTTGTCCATCTAACAGATTATTGGCAGAAACAATAAAAACTAGCAAACAGTTAGTAATGATTGCAAACAAGAAAGGAGCGTGATAATTGCTATCTAAAATATCGCTTCCACCACACAATAAAACTAATAACGATACTCAAAAGATTATGTTGCAAGTGATTTTTGCGTTAATACCTGCTATCGTTGCATCAATATACTTGTACGGCTACAATGTCATAATCAATTACTTAGTATCTATAATATCTTGTGTGTTTTTTGAGTATATTTTTAATAAAACTACAAAGGCTAAAACAACTATAACAGATTATAGCGCAGTTATTACAGGGATATTGCTTGTGATGTGCTTATCGCCAAACACTCCACACTGGATAACTGTTACAGGTGCTTTTGTATCAATAGTTATAGGTAAATTAGTCTTTGGTGGATTGGGACAAAACCCTTTTAACCCTGCAATATTTGGAAGAACATTTTTAATGTTATCTTTCACACAGCAAACTAGTGTATGGACAGTTATAGACCAAGTGTCAGGTGCAACAACATTAACTGACTACAAAACTACTATGACGACATTTTCATCAATCACTCCATCAACTTTTGAGCCGATAAGTGTCATTATTAGCTCTGGTAGTGCATTGGGCGAGGCATCGCCAATAGCCATTATCATCGGTGGATTATACCTCTTATATAAGCGAATAATATCATGGCATATACCTGTAAGTTTTATTACAAGTGTATTCGTATTGTCATTTATTTTGTGGGGCATTAGCCCAGAAACGAAGCTTGACCCATTCACACATATTTTTAGCGGTGCTGTGCTATTAGGTGCTTTCTTTATGGCGACAGATTATTCTTCATCACCATTGTTTACAAGGGGTAAAATACTGTTTGGTATAGGTTGTGGCGTTATTACTGTTGTTATAAGGAGCTATGGCTCTTTTCCAGAAGGTGTTGGCTTTGCAATATTAATTATGAACGCATTTGTTCCCATACTTGATAGGTATTTTAGAATTAGGACATTTGGCAAGGTAGGCAACGCATGAAAAGGTTAGTAAGTCTTGTAGGTATATTGACGCTTGTTAGCTCTATTGCTGGGTTTGCGCTTGCTGTTACAAACTACCTTACAAAAGATAAAATAGCTTTAGAAGAACATAATAAGTTTTTAGAGGGATTATCGGCAGTTGTATCTACATTCGACAATAGCCCAGATAACGATACTGTAGTGATTGATAACAAAACAATATATGTTTTTAAAGTAAATGATAATATTACTGCATATGCAATGGAGTGGATTTCAACAAAAGGGTATAGCGGTAATATAAAAGTGTTGATAGGCGTTGATATAGAAGGCAAAATTACGGGTGTTGAAGTATTATCACATACTGAGACAATAGGTCTTGGCGATAAAATTTTGAATAAAGATTGGTTGTTAAAATTTATTGGTAGAGATGATGCTGATAAAATATTTGTTAAAAATGATGGCGGAGAAATTGATGCATTTAGTGGTGCAACAATTAGCCCTAGAGCAGTTGCAGAGGCTGTTAGGAATGCTTTAGCTTTTATACAAATAGGGATAGTAAAGGGTGATTTATGAAAATATCATACTTAACTGATGGAATATTTAAAAATAATGCTGTTTTTAAACAGTTTCTTGGATTATGCCCTGTATTAGCTGTTACAGTATCTGTTGTGAATGGGTTTAGCATGGGTGTTGCTACAATGTTAGTTTTAATATGCTCTAATGTCGTTATATCTATTGTTGCGCAATATATCCCTAAAAATATTAGGATACCATCATATATTATCATCATTGCAAGCTTTGTTACTATGGTGGATTTATTTATGAAAGCGTATTTTTATGATATTCACCAAGTATTAGGGCTTTTTATACCGTTGATCGTTGTAAACTGTATCGTTTTAGGCAGGGCAGAGGCTTTTGCATCAAAGCATAGCATATTTGACTCGCTTTTAGACGCTTTAGGAACAGGTATAGGGTTTACGATTGTATTATCAATATTAGGTGGTGTTAGAGAGTTGCTTGGCACTGGTAAACTATTAGGGTTTAGTGTATTACCTAGTGATTTTCCACAAATTATTGTTATGATATTACCACCGGGTGCGTTTATAACATTAGGTTTTTTAATGGCTGGTTACGTTTACTTGTTAAATAGAAATAATTCTAAAAAGGTGCAATAGATGACAGGCTTAATACTATTATTTATTAGCG
>CAYJIW010000005.1:0-6559 GCA_964370335.1 uncultured Deferribacteraceae bacterium | reverse complement strand
TGATAAGATTTTTAGGGATATGTCCGTTTATGGGTGTATCTAAAAAGTACGAAACAGCATTTGGAATGAGCTTAGCTGTAATGTTTGTTATGATGATTGCTTCCGCTGTTACGTGGTTATTAGAGTATGCAGTTTTGAAGCCCTTTGACTTGAATTATTTAAAAACGCTACTATTTATATTAGTTATTGCATCGCTTGTTCAGTTTGTTGAAATAGTTTTAGAGAAAACATCGCCTGAACTATATGCTGGCTTAGGCATCTTTTTACCATTGATAACAACTAACTGTGCAGTTTTTGGAGTAACGCTGTTAAACATACAGTTTGGTTATTCATTTGTTGAAATGCTATTTTTTACATTTGGTACATCGGCAGGTTTTGGGCTAGCGTTGATATTGTTTACTGGTCTGCGTTCTAGGCTAGAATATTCTAATGTTCCAAGCTTATTTAAGGGTATGCCAATAGCGTTTATTACAGCAGGGATTTTATCGTTAGCATTTATGGGGTTTACAGGTATAGTTAAATGACAACACCAATTTTAGTAATGGTATTTGCTGGTGCAGTATGTGGCTTAATGCTATTTGTGGCATCGAAATACTTTTTTATACAAAAAGATGAAAAAGTAGAATTGATTTCTAACCAACTAGGTGGAGCAAATTGTGGTGCGTGCGGATTTGCCAGTTGTACAGAGCTTGCAAAAGGCATATCTTCTGGTGAAGTTAAACCAAACGCTTGCCCAGCACTTGCTGGCGAGTCGTTATTATCAATCGAGATGATTATTGGCGCATCTGGTACAGTTTCACAATCTAAAAAAGCTTATGTTGCATGTAGTGGTACAAATTGTGTAAAGAAGTTTGAGTACGAAGGCGTAAACGATTGCGTTACAATATCAATGCTAAACGGTGGTAATTTTGAGTGTTCTAATGCTTGCTTAGGAGCTGGTAATTGCGAACGAAAATGCCCATTTGATGCTATATCTATTGTTGATGGCGTAGCTGTTATTGATACTGAAAATTGTACTGGTTGCGGTGTATGTGTAGATGTATGCCCAAAAAATATTATAAAAATATATAAAAATACGTCACATCATGTTGTTACATGTTCTAGCAATATGAAAGGTGGCGAAAAAAGAAAAATCTGTCCTACAGCATGTATTGGTTGCACAATATGTCAAAAGAAATGTCCTGTAAACGCTATTACAATCACAAATTTTCTTGCAACAATAGATAACGAATTGTGTACTGACTGTGGCGAATGTTTGTCAAACTGTCCTACAAAAGCAATTAAGTCAATGGATTATAAATAAACCTAATATTTTCTCAATGTATTTATTGAAATCTAAATAAAACTATAGTATAATAAATATTATCATTTTGATTATAAGGGGTATTTGTGCAATTAATTACAGCATTAGATTATAACGATTTTAAATCTGTTGAAAATCTTGTTTCACAACTTGGTAATAAGGTTGACTACTATAAAGTTGGATTAGAGCTTTTTGTATCAAATGGTTACAAAGTTATTGAGTTTTTAAAATCTCAAGATAAAAAGGTCTTTTTAGACTTAAAATTTCATGATATCCCAAATACTGCTTCACAAGCAGTTTCTGTTGCGTGTTCTTTCGGCGTAGATATGGTTAATGTGCATACTCAAGGTGGATATGACATGATGCGTGCATGTGCTGATGCATGCGGTAATGCTGGTGCAAAATACGGTAAAAGACCATTATTAATAGGTGTTACTCTACTAACTAGCCTTGATAACAATCACTTGGTAGAGTATCACATTACAGATAAAACATCTGATGAATACGTTAAACATTTAGCATACACAGCTAAACAAAGCGGGCTTGATGGTATAGTATCATCTGCACTAGAAACAGAAATTATCAAAAACTCTTTAGGTAAAGAATTTATTACAGTTACACCGGGAATTAGGTTAGCAACAGACGCTGTTGGTGATCAAAAACGTGTTGTAACACCTAAAATGGCAAAACAATTTGGAACAGATTACATTGTTGTTGGACGCTCTATCACAGGTGCAGATAACCCTTGTAAAGCTGTTGATATGATATATGAGGAGATGGCGTAAACGTATGGTTAATAAGGAAATATTGAAAATTTATGAAGAAAATGGCGCATTGCTTAACGGACATTTTTTATTATCTTCTGGGTTGCATTCTAATGCTTACTTGCAATCAGAAAGAGTTATGCAGTATCCATATATTGCATCTAAAGTTATTAGCGAATTAGCTGATAAATTATATAATTTAGATTTTTCAACAGTTGTTAGCCCTGCGATAGGTGGCATACGTTTTGGTTATGAACTTGCAAGCCAGCTAAATAAACGCTCTGTATTTACTGAACGTGTTGATGGTGTTATGCAGTTTAGACGTGGTTTTGAACTTTATAAAGGCGAAAAAATTGTTGTCGCCGAAGATGTTGTTACAACAGGCAAATCTACAAAAGAGTGTATTGAAGCTATCAAAAATGCTGGTGGTGATGTAATATGTGTTGTTTCTATAATTGATAGAAGCTTAGGCAAGGCAGACTTTGGCGTACCTTATATATCTTTAACAGAAGTTAATGTTGAAAGTTATAACGAGGCTGATTGCCCACTATGTGCTAAGGGTGTTGAACTGGTTAAACCAGGTAGCCGTATATTTAAAAAAGATTAATTAGTGTGAGAGTGAGTTGTGGAAAAAACAGAAAATAATCGTTCGACATTAACAATTAATACGAAACTTAATATAGTGCCAATGCATTCTAGTGCTAGTGCAGTTTATGATTCTAGGGTAGATGATGTTAGGCTGAATACTCTTATTATTTCAGCGCCTACAGAGAAAGGCGTTGCAATGCTTATACATAAAGATATGCCAATAGAAGTTAGTTATATGGCTGCTGGCGGTAGATATTATTTTAAAAGTAAAATAATGAGCAAAGTTACTGGCAGAAATGAAGTATATTACGAAATAGAAATGCCAGAATTAATAGAAAAAAGCGAATTTAGAGAGTTTTTTCGTATAAGTATTATGCAAAAGGTTAATGTTAGCAAAGTTGATGGTAGTGTTCGCAGATACTTTGATGATGCTTTTTGCGTTGATATTTCTGGCGGTGGACTTAGGATGATTTCTACTAAAAACTATGCCGATATGAATTTTGTTGAAGTAGATTTTACTACAACTATACAAAGTTTAGGCAAGTTTACTGGTAAAGTTGTTAGGATTATTCCTACTGCTGATGGCAAATACGATATTGGTGTTAAATTTAATAACATTAGTGAAAATGATAGAGCAAGAATAATTAAATACGTATTCAAAAAACAAATAGAAAATCGCCAATTGGCAAGAAGGTAGGTGATACTGTGTCAATAAATAATCATAAAGAAACTCTTGAAAATGGAGTAGTTGTTTTTACACTATTTCCTATGCGCGAAATTGATGCTTTTAATGGTGAAGCGCTTAGGTCTGAAATTACGGCAACACTTGATGAAGTTAATGTTTATCTATTAAACTTTAGTGAAGTAGTATATCTAAACAGTAGCGGTTTACGTGAGCTTATTCAAATACTTAAAAGTGTTAAAGAAGCTAAAAAACTAATGTATTTAACGTCAGTAAGTAAGGATATATTAAAGATTTTTAAAAATACTAACTTAGATAAGTTATTCAAAATTACTACTGATGATAAAGAAGCAAAAGAAATAATTAGTCAAGACAGTTGATAAATGAAAGCGTTGAACGACTTTACGCTTGATGAACTTACAAATATAGTTAAAAGCTACAACGAAAAAGGTTATAGAGCTAAACAGATATATAATTGGGTTCATAATGCAAATGTTACATCGTATGACGATATGACGAATATCCCTAAATCACTCAGAGATGCCTTGTCTAATGATTTTTGTTTTACAAATCTTGAGGAAGTATCTTCTGTATCATCTGTTGATGGTACTACTAAGTTTTTGTTTAAACTTAGCGACTCTGAACATATTGAAAGCGTACTTTTAAAAGATGGTGATAGGGTATCTGGCTGTATATCTACACAAGTCGGTTGCCGTATGGGTTGTACATTTTGTGCCACTGCAAATGCTGTCGGTTTTAAACGTAACCTAACAGTTGGCGAAATCCTCGCACAAATTTCATATTTACGTAGTAAATCAATCGAATTATTTGACACCAAATTATTAAATCTTGTATTTATGGGTATGGGCGAGCCGTTAGACAATACAGATAACTTAATAAAAGCACTTACGATGCTGCTAGATGAAGATACATACGGATTTTCTCACAGGAAGATTACTGTTTCTACATCTGGCTTAATTAGCGAAATACACAAGCTCTACAAAATGGAAAAACCAGTTAATTTGGCAGTATCTATTAATGCGCCTACACAAGAAAAACGTAGACGTATTATGCCAATATCAAATAAATATCCACTTCATGAATTAATTAATACGCTTAAAAATATCGAACTTGAAAAACGTAAACGAATTACTATTGAATATGTTTTAATGCATAACATTAATGACACTACAGAAGATGCAAAACAACTCGTTAAATTATTAAAAGGTTTAAAAATAAAAGTAAATTTGATAGTATATAATAGTTCAGAATATGCAAGCCATTCTTCAACAAGTATGGACGATGTGCTAAAGTTCCAAGATATTTTGATAAGCAATAAAATTACTACATTTATTAGAAAACGATTAGGTGCAGATATTGATGGCGCGTGTGGCCAACTTGCTGCAGGATATAAACAAAAATAAATATAGGTGAAATTATGTTAAAAAAAGGTGACAAAGCTCCAAATTTTACACTAAAATCAGATAACGGTGAAGAAATATCTTTATCAGATTATGCTGGCAAAAATGTTATATTATATTTTTATCCAAAAGATAATACTCCCGGTTGTACTGCTCAAGCAATACAATATACATCATTAAAACAAGAATATGCTGATGTTGATGCTGTAATATTAGGTGTTAGTCCAGATAGCGTCGATAGCCATGTAAAATTTAAAGAGAAGCAATCGCTTAATATTACTTTGCTATCTGATCCAGAAAATGTTGTTGCTAATCAATATTTTGCCTATGGTGAAAAATCTATGTACGGTAAAAAGTATATGGGGATAATACGTTCAACTTTTCTTATATCAACTGATGGAATTATCGAACATGCTGATTATAAAGTAAATGCAAGAGAAGATGCGGAGAAAACATTATGTCTGCTCAAAAAGTAAAAAGTTTTAAAAATTTTGAAAAAGACTTGAAACGACTTGAAGAAGTGGTTAAATTACTAGAAGATAATGAGTGTTCACTAGATGATTCTATAAAGCTATTCCAAGAGGGTATAGAACTATCTAAAAATTGTCGTGCAACACTTGTAAACGCTGAACAAACTATCAATAATGTGTTATCTTCTGATGAAGATGGCAATATTGATGTTGAAAAACTTGAAATTATGGATGATGATGAGCCATTTTAAACAACAGCTTGAGACGTATGCTAAACTGACAGAAGATTGGATTAGTAATAATATTAACGAATATAGCGCATATACTGCAAAACTAACCGAAGGTATGCGATATAGCTTAATGGCTGGTGGCAAACGTATTAGGCCTGCTATTATGTATGCTTCATCGTCGTTATTTATTGATGATTTATCTATAGTTGCTCCGTTTGCAAGTTCTATTGAGATATTGCACACATATTCGTTAATTCATGACGATTTGCCAGCTATGGACGATGACGATTTAAGACGTGGTAAGCCAACTAATCACATTGTTTTTGGCGAAGCTGAAGCAATATTAGCTGGCGATGCTTTATTAACGAAAGCATTTGAAATTATATCTAGTAGGACATATACACCACACGTTAGCGATAAAGTACGTGTTGATGCTATAAACTTATTGGCGGAATGTTCTGGCGATAAAGGCATGGTTGCTGGACAATACCTTGATATAATATCAAATGGCATTACAACTACTATAGACGAACTAGAGTTTATACATAAACATAAAACAGCAGAACTTATTAGATATTGCTCTGTTATGGGTGCAGTTATTGCTGAAAAAATGGAAAGTGACGATTTTGATAGGCTTTCAAAATATGGCAGTAATATTGGGATAGCTTTTCAAATATTTGATGATGTGCTTGATGTTACATCTACTACAGAACAATTAGGAAAACCGATAGGTAGCGACGATATTAATAATAAAATTACATATACAACTGTTTACGGGGTTGATAAATCTATAAAAATTGCGAAGCAACTTGTAGATGAAGCAGTTGAATGTATTTCAATTTATGATAAAAAGGGGAAGCCACTTACTGATATTGCATTAATGGTGGTCGAGAGGAAATCATAGAGAATAATAACGCTAAGGGTATGTTGTACAAATATAACTTCCCAGATGATTTAAAAACACTTGATTATAGTGAACTAACACAACTGGCTTGCGAGTTAAGAAAGCTAGTTTTGGAAGTTACATCTGAAAATGGTGGGCATGTTGCTCCTAATCTTGGTGTCGTTGAATTGACTATTGCGCTTTTACGTGTGTTAGAT
>CAYJIW010000004.1:0-53495 GCA_964370335.1 uncultured Deferribacteraceae bacterium | reverse complement strand
GCCCTAATTTCTTCTGATATTTTTATAGCGTTACCATCAGGTGCATTCTTTATTGATAATAATACTGCATCTGTACCGTTAAACATTGCAGATAATTCTCTGTCTGCTGTAGAGTCCTCAACTATAGCTATATCTGATAGCTTAAAATTTCTACCTTCTGATGTTGTAAAAGTAACATTTTTGACATCGTCTAAACTTTGGAACTCACTAAAAAACTTGATACCCACAGAGTTATTTCTTTGGATAATTTCGCCACCAGCAACAGTTACGTTTGCTTGCGACATACCGTTAATAACATCTGATATTGTAATATATTGCTGTATCATCAATTCTGAATCGAGATACACCCTAATTTCACGAACATCACCGCCGATAATATCAACTGTTGATACGCCTTTTACAGAGTTGAAGCTACCTTTTAATGTTTTATCTGCAAACTCGTATAAATCTTTCATCGAGTAATTATCACCAGAAAGTGTAAGCGTCATAACTGGTGCCGATAAAACATCTATCTTAGATATTATTGGCTTTTCTACAGATGTCGGGAAATCGTTTTGAACAGCCTCAACTTTGTCTTTAACTTCTAACAATTTTAAATTTACATCTTCTTCAAGCAAAAACTCAACTTGTATTAACGCCATATTTTCATAAGCGTTTGCCATAATTTTATCAATACCAGATACTTCTGAAACGGCATCTTCAACAACTTTGATAATTTCTGTTTCAACTTCCTCTGGCGATGCACCGGGATAAACTATTTGTATAGATACCATAGGGAAGTCAATCTTTGGTTCTTTTTCTATATTTATTGAAAACATTGCTGTGAGCCCCATCAAAACCATGAATAATATCAACATCATGGTTGTGGCAGGACGTTTTACAAATACTTCTATCATTTATATTCTCCTTGATCGTTTAGCAACATGCCAGCTTCTATTAGTTTAGTGTCGCTTGTTACAAGTTTATCACCAGCTTTAATACCGCTAATTATTTCACAGTTGTAACCATCGCAAACGCCTGTTTCTACTAAGTTTTTTATAGCGCTAGAGTTGTCACCAACTAGCCATGCATAGTAATTGCCTTCGCTACTCTCCAAGTTTGTAATTGGTGCAACAACTATGTTTCTTTTAGTGGTCGTTACAACTTTTGCTGAGTAAAACGGCAATTTTGGCAGTTCTTTATCAAGCAGTATAGCTACATTATAAAAACCTGTTCTCCAATCAGCCTCGCTAGATACTGAAACAATTTTGCCTATATCGTATTTAGATGTATCACTCCAGCTAAAGCCTGTTCTAAGTGCTTTTTCATCTTTCGGCACATATACTGTGCTACCTACTTTCAATTGTTTTGCCTTATCTTGTGATACTAGCGAATAGTAACGTCTGTTATCGTTATTATTACCATCAAGTGTAATATCTGTAATAAAGTGTGCAGTATTATTTTTGTCTATATCAGCGGTATAGACAGGGTATCCATTCTCGGCATATAATGAATTGTGATTGACAACCTTAATATCTTCAAGAATTTTTTCGTGTATCTTCACGTATGAAACACGCCCAATCACTCCAAAAAATGCAATAACTACTAATAGTTTAATTGCTATTGATATTTTATTTTTCATTCTATCTCTCCAATAATTTGCTCTATCTCTGCTAGTGACGAATATATACTATTGATTGTTGAAATACGCTTCATTTTAAGTTGTGTAAGTCCACTTTCAACATCGTTTAACTCAACTGCAGATGTTTGCCCATTTAAAAACCTTGCAAGTGATAATTCGTATGAACGGTTTGCAAGTTTAATAGCTTCATCGTCCATTTTTAATACTTCCAAGTTTGTTTCATATGCGCCATAGGCATTGATAAGCACGTTTTCTAAGTCACGTTTAGTTTGTGTATATTTGCTTTGGTTAATTAATGCATTAAAATCCTCTTGCCTGCCTTGTGCTTCTGATTTTCCACCGTCATATAATGGTATATTTAAAAACACTCCAATCAAGCCTTCGCCAGCCCACGTTGGATTTGTCAAGTATGGATGAACAGAGTTATCGCCAAAAGTATAAGAACCACTTAACGATACAGTTGGGTTATTCGTATCACGCATTGCCTCAGCAGATTTTTTGTTAAAATCAACTTGTTGCGAAATTATCTTTAATGATGGCGATGTGTCAACAAGCGATAGAATAATGTCTATATCTAGCTCTGCTATATCCATATCAGAGTATTGCGTAGTAAGCTTTGTAACAGGTTCATCAAGCACACATAAAACTTGTAATAGTCTATAACTTTGCTCAAGCATTAACTTTGCACTATCTACTGTTGGCTTTCTACTCGCTATATCTGCATCAACTTTTATCAAGTCGCTTTGGCTCATCCTAACAGATGCAGAAGATTCTAGCTTTTGTTTAGTATTTAGAGCATTTTGATAAGATTGCTCTGCAATTCTATAATTTTCCTCATATACTAATGCTGCAAAGTAAGCACTTCTGATACCATACCTAAGTGATGTGTAAGCAATATCTTTTTGTGTGTACATAAGATTTTTTGAAAGTTCTGCAGCTTCTATAGCGTTTTCTATCATGCCAAACGCAAATAACAACTGGCTTGCCTCTACACCTACACCAAGGTTAAATCCACCACGTGACATACTAGGCATGTTGCTAGAGTTAGTATATGAGTGGTTTGCCATATACTGACCAGATGCGTTGATAGTTGGATAAATCGCTGATTTAACCTCCCTAATAATATAGTTTGATTGCTCAATTGTTAATTCTGCAACTTCCATATCTTCATTACGCTCAAGTGCATACTTTAAAGCATCATCAAGACTAAGCTCAACTGCGTAAACATTTTGTACAGTTAAAGTTAAACAAATAAATAACAATAAAAATTTCTTCACATTTTACCTCTTTACAATAATAAATTAATATGATATGTTCACATGAACATATGAAGAATATAGCACAAAAAAATAATATGTCAATATGAACATATCATCTTTTTTAAATTTTTTTATAAAAAGGAGCGTAAATAGCTATGAAAAGCGTAAAACTAATAGATTTAGATTATAATATTTTAGCCATTTTACTTGATAGGGAGCTATCAGGCTATGATGTTACGCAAAGACTGAAGCACTTTAGAAGCACAAGTCATTCACGCATTTATCCAGCACTTAGCAAGTTGTTAGATATGGGGTATGTGCGATATAGAGATGTTGAACAAGTTGGCAAGCCAGATAAGAAGCTATATACGTTGACAGAGCAAGGTATTGATATTTTACGTGAGTGGATGTCCGAAATTAAAAAGAAAAAAATGCATATCGTGCAAGATGAAACAATGATACGTATGTTGTGTCTACATTTAGTAGATAGCGAAATAGCTATAAATAATATCGCAACAAAAATTAAGGAATTTAGGAATTTAGCAGATCAAGTTTTATTTGCATTAGAAGAAAAATATACCGAAAGCGATAACGACGAAAGCAAAAAATCAACAAATCGCTTGATAGAAATGATAAAAGTACACTCTGAGTTTGACATGATTATGCATGAGTGGCTGCTTGCCAACATTGAAAATAATGGCGATGTGCCAGTACAAAACTTACGTGACTTTGTAAAAGAAAGATTGTAATAAAAAGAGCGCCTAAGCGTTACCTTAGGCACTCAAAAGAAGAGGAAGAGTTTATGGGTAACAAACTCTAACTTTATTTATTATTACCTGATATTTTTAGTATCTTATTATTAGGTCTAACTAATAAAGATGGGTTAGTATCGTTTGTGTTATTCTCGTATGCATAAGGAAATTTACCAGGTGTAATTTGTTCTACATCTGGATATGTACGCATAATTTCATCGTAATCACCAACGTAAATAGCATGCGCAGGGCAAGCAGCAACACATACCGTTTCTTCGCCTTTGTCTAGTAATTCTACACACATGTTACACTTTTGCATTGGGTGTTTAATCATCCATGTTTCTTTTGATAATGGCTCTTGCTTATCATCAGCAATACCTGGCTGTGCAAACGGACAAGCAGATATACATGTTCGCAAGTTTTGGCATTTGTTTCTATCAACTTCAACAATGCCATCTGGGCGTTTGCTAATAGCTTGTACACCGCATGCAGTCAGACAAGCAGGATCTTCACAGTGGTTACACGCTTGTACGAAATTGTAATATCCACCAACACCATTATCTGCTTCATATGTCAAATGGTTTCTATATGATACTGCTCCAGGTTTTACATCGTAGTACATTTTACAAGCAACAGTACATGTTTTACACCCAACACATTTTGTTTGGTCAAAAAAGAATGCATATCTTTTAACTTGTATTACATTTTTATTTATTTCCATGTTCTATCTCCTTAATAGTCCAATTTTTTAATTGATACCATAGCCGCTTGTGCTGCGTTACCATGGTCAATACGTGATGGTTGTGATGACATAAGTGTATTAGCACAACCACCAACATCAACTAATTCGCCGTTAATCATGCGTGGGTCATACCATGAACCTTCATGTAAATCTACATAACCTATTGCGCAACGACTTGTTAGCCTTGCTACAACATGTACAACACCAATAGGGTTACGTACTTCAAGTAAATCGCCATCAAGTATTCCTAAATCTGCCGCATCTTTATTGTTCATAAAAATTTCACTATATGAAGCAATGCCTTTATTAGTTGCAGTAACAGAACCATCTGCCTGGATTGTCTCTGTTGGTGCTGGGTATTCACCAATTACTTCACCAACATTTGGTGCCTCAGCTGGTCCGTTACCAAATTTATCCCAGTCGTTTGCAGGTATAAATTTACCTTTAGCATCTCTACCAGGAACACGGTGAGTAAGTTCCCTCAACATTGGATTTTCAGCCATAGATGAGTGTGCACGATACCTTGGATGCGATGTAGTTAACAAGAATTTTAAATCAGTTAACTTATCGTTTCCGCCGTATGCATCCATGTAGTAATCTTCATAAGCATAATAAATTGGTAAACCGCTAACAAAATCATTACCATCAAGGTCTTTTTGGTTTTGTCCACGTTTTTCTGCTGGCACCCAACCATGCCATTTGCTAAACCTATTGTTATATTGCCATACCATAACAGGTGACGCTGCTTGATAACGCAATGGCGACTTTGGCGCACCGTTCATGCTTGAGAACTCATTGCCATATCCACCGTTGACATGCCCAGCTGCCATCTCAGGATTATCAACTTCATTTGTTGGAACATAGTTATCCGTAGCAGTATCGCCAGTTTTCTTAACAAATGGATTGTCAGCTAAATCACTTGCAGATAATGCAAGGAATTTATTCATAAGAGCCATATTATTAGGATTAGGAACTTTATATTCATCTGGCTTAGGAGCAAGATGAGTGTCCTCAAGATACTGTTCCCACGTTTTACCAAAATATGGGCTTGTAGCATCTTGCCTAGCTGTAGCAAATGCTTCTTTAACAAATGTTTCGATAGTTTTATTACCACCAGTATAGTCATCAGCTGAGCCAGCTGGGGCTAGTCCGATTTTTTCAGACTCTCTTAATAGGCCAACAGCAATATCCCATAGCTGTTTTGACTCACCCGGTGGTGTTGATACAGCAGGCATGTAGTATGTAGAGCCTTTGTGTGTTGTTTGCATATCTTGCTGTTCCCAATATGTTGTTGCTGGTAATACATAGTCACTCCAACGTGGGGTAGCTGTTAAAAAGTTATCAATAGATATTAAACAAAATGTATCTGCATCGCCATTATTTATTGGCAACGCTTCAAGTATTTCTTTTGAGTCGTTAGAGTTTGTGTGCTGGTTTACAAACGAGTTTCCACCAGGGTTGTACATCATACGGATACCCGCAATTATTGGTGTGCCATTATGTGCAGCTGGTGTGCCATCACCACCGTTGCCGTCTGTACCTGTTCTGCCTTCCCAGTCATAATACGTACCCGTGCCATCTGTATATGTTTTCATAGTGCCGTCTGCATTTCTTCTGTATGATACGTATGTTTTCGTGCTACCATCATCCCAATAAATATTGTCAATAGGATTATCACTTGCAGGATTAAAGTTAGGTATATGTTGTGCAGTGTAGCCACCAGCTTTAAGCTCTTTAGAATACGCCATTTTAATTGCAGTATGCCACGATATGCAAGATGTTGTCGCTCTGTACCCTAGGTTTGGCGCAATTTGAGTAGTGTGCATTGTACGTGCAGAGTTGATCATCCCCCTAATCACACCAGATGATATAGACTTAGGATCAGCTGTTCCTGTGCTTGGGTATTCCCATACACAGCCTGTACCACGTTTTGATACGTTTTGTGTGATAACATGTAACGCTTGTAGTGCATATAAACTTGATACGCCTTCACCCTGCTTTTGCATTCCACCACTCCATGATGATGCAACTATGCCACCCTTAGCATAAACTTCTGCTAAGCGTTTAATAGCTTCCTCTGGTACACCTGATATTGCAGATGCCCAAGCTGGTGTTTTTGGTGTATTATAATCTAGCTTAGTTCGATAAACAGTGTTAGCTGGTTTATCCAATGAACAAGCAGCCCAACGTTTAAAGCCTGTACTAATTGTTTCGTATTGTTTTGCAGTATAGTTTGTAGTAGTTGCGCTATATTCTGGAGCGTTATTATTATTACCTAATATCCAAGATGCATATGATTTACCACTTTCAATTGCAGGAACATTTCTATTGCCAGCAGAAACAGTTACCTCTGCTGCAGCAATGTCACCAGTTGCTTCTGTCATAGAATATGCTGGAGAATCAAAAAAGCCATAAACGAGCGTATCAATATAATCTATTTTTAACCAAGGGTCAGCTTTTAATGTACCATTTGTTAAATCAAATGTGTTATCAAGCATGTGATATATCATACCTGCAATGATTGCGCCATCAGTATATGGTTTTGATACCATCCACTCATCTGCAAGCGCAACACCACTATCAGAAAAGTGAGGGCCAACAAAATAAATTTTTGCATTAGCGTCACGCTCTTTCATCTTTCTAAAACCTGATGTGTATGAATGAGCATTGTTATGAGCAGTTGTTACCCTGTTATCACCCCATAATACAACATTGTTAGTATAGTCACGTATGCCATTTATATGCATAGCAAAGTCACGAGAAGTATTAGTAAAAAGACCTTCTTCACGGCTCATGCCAGTGTAGCCTTTGCCAAGAAAATATGCTTGGTGGTCTGAATATGAAGCAAAGTAATTTGTTACTGCACCCCCCATATAATGTAAAGCGTGTCCGCCTATAAAGTTTGAACCACCAAAAGGGCCTTGACCAGCACCATTAAAAGCTCCAGCTCCACCGCCAAAAGCCATTAATGAATAAATAGCATCCATACCGTATTTATCAATCACATTTTTTTGCTTTGCAGCTATCTCTCTAAAAGCTTGCTCCCATGAAATGCGTTGAAAACCTGATAAATCACCACGTTTTTTAGTTTGCTTCATAGGGTACATTAATCTGCCCGGATGATATAAGCGATATTGATAGGAACGGCACTTTGTACAGTTTCTGTGCTGTGTCCAGTTGACGCCATTTTTATCTACATATGTGCCATCAGATGTAAATTTGGTTTGATCAGTTAGAATGCGGTGAATTTTACCATTTGAAACCTCTGCAATTGATAAGCAACCACCACCACAGTTATGACCAGATGTGCCAATATAGCGTTTAAATTCCAGTTGCACTTCAGGTGCAGTAGTTGTACTAGTGGCACCTTCTGAAAACAGTAGTTCCCCATCGTCTGTACTACAGCCAGCAAGTGTTGCAGCTGCACCCGTTGCAGCCATACCTTGCAAAAAAGTACGACGAGTTAGCTTAGATTTTGTTAAATCGTTCATTTTCCTCATAAACTCCTCCCTTTTATAATAGAGTTATATTTATAAAAATACAGAAAGAATTAACTATCTCCATATCCAAAAAGTTGAAAAAAAACATAACAAGTTGTTTTTAGCAATAAAAGCTAGTATTTCTTAAAAAATAATGGTACATAACAAAATAGCTGTATTTTTCATAACAATGATTGCTTTATAATAAGAACGGTTAATAATATGGATAATAATGAGAAACTACTTTTTTCTTCATGGATTGCTAAAGACGAAACAAAAACACCATTATACAAACAGATTGCAAACTATATTAAAGACAAAGTCGATAATGGTGATATCAATGTTGGTTATAAATTTCCAACATATAGTGTGATGGAGAAACATTTTCAAACTTCAAAGTTTACTTTATCGACTTGTTTTGATTTATTACAAGCAGAGGGGTATGTAATACAAAATCATGCTCGTAGATTTATTGTAGATGATAGAGCTACAAAGCATGATGTACCAAATGTCGACTGGCAACACTTTATGAAGCGTGCCAACCACACAGTTAATATGCCACATGTAGTAATAAATACTGATTTGATAGACAGTGAAAATAAAGAAGCGGGGCAATTCATTATTAATTGTGATGAATTTGATTTTAGAAAGGTATATACTAAAGCAATTGGGACGATTGCTAATGAGGTTCCAATGGCAATAAACCTACACATACAAAGCGACCCCAATTTACTTAAACAATTATCATACTATCTTGAAAAAAGAGATATATTTGTTAATCCATCACAGATACTTATAGTTCAAAATTTACATACTAGCACGTATCTCATTAGCATTGGGCTATTGAGCTCATCATCTACATTGATAGCTACAAAGCCAAGTGGGCTTGATTTCTTTACTGCACGTGAGATTACAAGAACACAAACTGTTTATGTAAAAACAGATAATGAAGGTATAGTAATTGATGACTTATATTCAAAAATAAAAACTGCTTATAACCCAATTTTATACGTAGAACCATGTTATGCTCACCCATCAGGATTATCTATGGGTGAAGAACGTAAACATGAAATAGTAGATTTATGTGCTAAGCTAGGTGTTCCTATATTAGAATTTGACAATCAGCGTGATTACTCATTAAATTATCATTCACCAATGAAATCCTTTGATATATCTGGCAATATTATATACCAAACTAGTTTAGGAACTCAATTAAATTATAATTGTAGTATAGGTATTATTGTAGGAAATGAATATATTATTAATCACTTAGCAGGCATATATAGCCATATTGGACCAAAATGCACTAGTCTTGTTCAATCGTTATATTTAGAATTGCTACAAAGTGGTGGTTACGAAAAATGTATTGAAGATTTAAAACCAAAATTGCATAAACGGCTTATTGAGGCTGATCAGCTTCTTAAACGCTACTTATCATCATATGCATCATGGGAAATACCTAGTGGTGGCGTATATTTTAACATAAAATTTAATTCATTTATAAATATTGTAAAAATAGAAATGCCCTCTAGCAAGTGTTACTATCATTTCCTTAAAGATTTTACAGAGATTCTGTTAGTAACTGTAGCCTCTTGCACCCTCCCAGAGCTTGAGGAGTTCATCGCTCACCTTGCAAAAGAATGTGAAAAGCAAGTTAGCCGTAAATCGCAATAATACATTTACTCATCTTCTAGTGCTGATAGTTTTTCATCAAACATGTTTGTTTTGTTTGTTAGTTCTTCTGATACAAGTACAAGTTCATCAAAGTTTGTTTCAATATCTTTTTCTAGTTTAGATATTGTTGATGCGACCTCGGCAATTTTTTTGCCCTCGCCACTTGTTGCAAGTTCGATAGCTTCCATATTTTTGTCATTTAGTTCCGTTTCTAGTTTATCTATTAATATTTCTAGCTCGTCAACACGTGATTGTAGTGGTTTAAGTGTCGCATTTTTTTCTGAAATTATCTCACTACGCAACCTACGTAAATCTTTTTTATTTATTTTTTGCTTTTCTTGTTTTATTTGTGGCGTGGCTTCATCTTCCCAGCCTACTTTATCTAAAAATTCTTGATAAGTACCTTCAAACAAGAACGGCTTATCGCCTTGAAACACAATCAACTTTGTAGCAAGTCCGTGCAAAATAAGCTCGTTATGCGTAACCATCACTAATGCGCCATCAAAATCGTCTAACGCTTCTATCAAGGCATCGCATGAATCCATATCTAAATGGTTCGTCGGCTCATCAAGCATTATTAAGTTGAGTGGCATAGCAATAACTTTGCCCAGCATAACACGGCTTTTTTCGCCACCTGATAACACTTCTATCTTTTTTAACGCTTGGTCTTGTTCAAACAACATAGCACCACAAATAGAGCGAACAACAGAACGGTCTAAATTATCCGATACAGATTGGATTTCTTCCTCAACTGTATATTTAGGGTTGAGTGATGAAATATTAGTTTGTTCAAAGTAGCCAATAGCAGAGCCTGTATGGCTAGTAACTTTACCACTGTTAGGCGATAACTTGTTTGCCATCATACGCATAAGCGTAGATTTACCCTTACCATTTTTACCAATTATCGCAATCCTATCTTCGCTACCTACTATAAAACTAAGATTATCAATCAATATTTCGTCTTGCTTATAGCCAAATGTCAAGTTATCACAATGCATAATTTGTTTAGCGTTAAACTGCTTATATCTAAAAGAAAATTCTAGATTTTTCGTTTGTTCTAGTTTATCACGTTTTTCCATCTTGCTAAGTGTTTTAACACGTGATTGTACAAGCCCAGCGAGCCTAGCTTTTGCACGAAACCTAGTAATATAAAGCTCTAATTCCTTTCGTTTTTGCTCATCATTTATGCGAGTTTTCTCGTAAATTTCTTCATCTTTTGCAATATGTTCGTAATATTTTTCTGTTTTTCCTTCAATCTTACGCATTTTACCACGATGTATTCCCACAATATGCGTTACTACATCGTCCATAAATTGCCTATCGTGCGTAATTAAAATAAGCTCACCCTTCCAAGAGTTAAGAAAGTTTTTTAACCAACGTATAGATATAATATCTAGGTAGTTTGTTGGTTCATCAAGCAACAACATATCAGGCTCTTGCAATAGCGTTTTTGCAAGCGTAAGCCTAATTTGGTAACCGCCAGAAAACTCGGCAGGCTTCATTGATATAGTTTCTTTATTAAACCCAAGTCCAAACAATATTTTTTCAGCTTTCCAGCGTTCAGACTGTTGTTCTTCTGGCAACGCTGTCATTGCCTCATCTATCACGCTATCTTTTGTGAACGATATATTTTGTTGCAAGTAGCCCAGCTTATAGTTTTTAGGTATTGCTACCTTACCAGTGTCTGCCACCTCAAGCCCAGTAATAATTTTGAACATAGTTGTTTTACCATGTCCATTTTTTCCTACTAGCCCAACTTTCTCGCCTTTATTGATATTTAGCGTGACGTTATCAAATAAATCCCTAGAACCGTAACTTTTAGATATATTGTCAAATGTAATCATGGGAATATTTTTCACGATTTACAAAAATAAGCAATAGAAAATATTGGCACACGAATTGCTACATAGTGTATAAGATAATAAAATTGGAGTGAATTATGAGCGATTCTTTAGTGCTATCAAATGTATATGCGGCTTACACAGCTAGCAACCAAACTGAAAAAAATGTTACAGAATTATCTCAATTAGCAAAAAAAGAAAAAGTAACTGAACAAAAAGAAGAAAATAACAAAGTAAGTCATATGGATAAAGTTGTTTTATCAGAAGAAGCATTGGACCGTTTGCGTAGCATGAGCCTTGCTACTGACGCAGAATAGTTGAGACAATCGACTTTTTGCATCGTAAAATAGTCCAGTTAGGATATGGGGAGGCTTTTGCCTTCCCTATTTTGTTTATGCTTATTATCCTATCACCTTTACCACCTTTGTTATCACAATAAACACAACAAAGTTCATCAACCCAACTACTAAAAACACGCCTAAAGTAGTCAACCCAGTTGCTAACAATATCGAAGATAAAACGCTTGCAAGCACCATAGCTAGCGAATTCATTATATTATTGCCTGCAACAATCATTGCTAAAAATTGCTTATCGGCATTGTGTTGCATTACTGCATAAAGTGGCACTATATAAATACCACCTAGTATAGATAGCATAAGCATACCAGCCATAATGCCATAGCTCCAGACGCCCATACTTAAAAATTGTAATAACGTAATCATATCCATATTATCTGTGACGTAGCTAGCTAGATATAGCTTTGACGAAATAAATATAAGTAAAATACCAGCAGATATCCCAAGCGATGCTATTGGCACATACTTTGTTGTTATCCTACCGTTTAATAGCTTGTTGCACATCATAGAGCCTATTGCGATACCTACAGAAAACGTCGTCATGAAGAATGTCACTAATAGCTCGTTACCATTTACGATAAACTTTGTAAAAACAGGGAAAAGCGTTAAAAAAGTTATACCTATAAACCAAAACCACGATATAGATATTATAGAAATCCAAACGCTTCTATTTTCTTTTGCATAGTTCAACATTCGCCAAGTTTCGCTAAAAAAGTTCCAATTAATCTTTAAGTTAGGCGATGGGATAACAGCACTTGGTATAGAGCGACTGGCAAAATAACCCACGATAGCAAAGAATACTACCGATATTGAAAGCCACACAATACCATTATCAACCGTAATTATAACACCGCCAAATATTGTGCCTAGTAATATTGATAAAAATGTTCCTGCTTCAACTAATGCGTTACCGCCGATGAGTTCCTCTTTTTTCAAATGTTCTGGTAGCAAGCTATACTTGATAGGCCCAAAAAATGTTGACTGAACACCCATTAAAAATAAAATCGCTAATAAGCCTGTGACGCTTTTTGTAAAAAATAAAATACTACAAGAAAGCATTAATAATATTTCAACAATTTTAATCCGCCTAGTTAGCCAAGATTTTTCGCACTTGCTAGCGAGTTGCCCAGCAGTAGCAGAAAATAGAAAGAATGGCAGTATGAATAACCCACCAGCAATAGTAACCATAATAGGTGCATTAAGCCCATGATATGTGATAATATCATACGTAAACCATATAAGAAATGCGTTTTTAAATACGTTATCGTTGAACGCCCCAAAAAATTGTGTAACGAATAGTGGTAAAAAACGCTTAGTTTTAAATAAGTTAGTTTGGTTGCTCATAAATAGCGGTTATTCCTCAATGATGAACTCATCATCTTCGCCACCTTCAATAACTGGCATTTCTAGCGGAATTTCAAATATTTTCTTGTATGCAACCATATTGCTTGAATATAGCGAAATTGACCCTGCCAAAAAGTTTTGTTGTCTAAAGTATTTACAAATACCATCATATCTTTTGCGGAACATATTTTCATCTTCAAGATACTTAATACGTGCTATAGTTAGGTGCTGTTTAAATGGTTTATTATCGTAAGATACGTTATTATTACGTAGTTCATCACGTATTTGTTGTGCTAACATATCTAGCTGTTCAGATAATGTTTGTACAAAAACGACTGACGGTATCCCACGCCTTGAAAACATATTTGGTTTTTCACAAGTTAGAAGTATTGCATCACTTGTTAAGCGTTCAACAATTTCTTGTACGATAGGTATTTCACGCTCACGCAAATCTTCAAAGAAAGCTAATGTTATGTGCATTTTGTCTGGTTTTACAAATAACATGTTGCCGGCATCACGAAGTTGTCTAAACTCTTTTGTATAGCCGCCACGTATTTCTTCTGGAATATCTACTGCTAAAAATGCTCTCATATTTGTTTCGCCTTTGATTGAATTATTAAATTGTTTAACCATGTGTGGTATGGCAACATATTTTTATATATACCATAAATTTCATCAATAAAGCTATCTTTATAAAAATCTTCATTTATTGGTGTTTCATCGCTAATGTATAAACTATTGTACAGCAGATATTCTGCACGTTCGCCCTCTGCTTTAATGCCACGAGGTAATCGTTTCTTCTTTTCGCCATATAGTTCATAGTGGTGTGACTTCATTTTATTTATTATGCTATTAAACTCATTAAACTTTTTATCGTTTAGTAGCGTTTGGCGATATTCATCAAGTAACGGTTTTTCAAAGCAAGGTGTACCAACTCCACACGTATAAAATGGTGGCGCAATCTGGAAATAAAATCCGCTATTGGTGGAACGGCTAGCACCCTCCCAAAAGAACACGCCAAGATGTGTTTTAAGTGGTGCGCCTTTATGGTATCTTGCATCACGAAATATTTTATATATCGAGCCATTAATTTTTGGTATATAATTTATTGTAGGCACAAGCTCTGCAAGCCTTTCACCAAGCGTTGCGACAAAGTTTCTAGTAGGTGTAAGTACAAACTCGTTATACCTAGCCCTATTTTCTTCAAACCATTCTTTATTATTATTTTTGCGTACATCTTCGTAAAACTTTGCGGTTTCTTTAGGAAAGTATTTAAAACTCATTCTATCACCAAGTTAATGTATTTATTGTTTAAGCATATATGTTTTTATGCTAAAGTCAAGCAGGCTTATAAATTATAGATTGATAAAAGAGTAATAATGTAGTATTTACAAATGTTAGTATAATTACTTTTGTATGAGGAAACAGATATGCCGAAGGTTGTATTTGGTTACAGAAAGGGAGAGCGGTTAGATTATCGCAAAATGGAAGCCGAGGAGCGTCCACGCTCACCTTTTAGGGTAGTTGATGAAATTGACAATGACGAAGTTGTAGTTGCTGTCAGCTGGCAAGGATTTTTAGTGTATGATATATCTATTGATATTGGTGCGGCAATGGCTGCATACATGCGCTATGTATCACAAGAAGGCTGTTGTGGACGTTGCATCCCCGGCAAAAACGGTACGCAAGCACTAGCAGATAAAATTGACATGTTGCGTGTAGACCCTGACTATGACGTGCTTACAGAAGCTATCGAACTTGGTGAATCAATCATTGCAACATCAAAATGCTCGTTTGCTCCAACATCTGTACAAATTGTGTTATCATTTTTAAAAGAATATCCAGATAGATTATCAAAAAATATTAAATCTACTAACATGGAATACTATTTTCATCGCTCTGCGCCATGTACTGCTGGCTGTCCAGCACATATAGATATACCAGAATTTATGGATGGCGTACGTGTTAAAAAGTTTTTGCAAGCACTTAAAACTATAAGAAAAAATCTTCCACTTGCTGGTGTTTGTGGTAGAATTTGTCCGCACCCATGTGAAACTGTGTGCATGCGTCGTGATATTGACGAACCTGTTGACATAATGCGTGTTAAACAATCGGCATGGAATTATGAAGTGTACAGATACCAAAAACCTGACCTTCCAGAACAAGTTGCAAGCACTGGCAAAAACTGTGCAATCATTGGCGCTGGGCCAGCTGGGCTTACAGCTGCATACTATCTTGCACTAGCTGGGCATAAGGTTGATATATTTGAAGCTAGGCAAGAGGCTGGCGGAATGGCGCTATATGGCATACCAGAGTTTAGGCTATCAAGAGAGCATATGCAATACGAAGTCAACTTGATACGCTCTCTTGGTGTAAATATCCACTATAATAGGCAACTTGGTAGAGAGCTTACACTTGATTACCTCAAATATACTTATGATGCATCGCTACTTGCGATAGGCGCATGGCAAGCTCAAGATGGCAGGATAGCAGATATTCGTGGCATTAAAGGTGTTATCGCTAGTGGTATAAAGTTTTTAGAAGATGTTACAAACGGAGCTATACCATTTACTAATGAAAGGGTCGCTATCATCGGTGGTGGTAATACTGCTATAGATTGCGCAAGAACTGCAAAAAGACTTGGCGCAGATGTTACCGTTATATACAGACGAACACGTGACGAAATGCCAGCAGAAAAGCATGAAATAGAGTGTGCGATTGAAGAAAATATCAACTTCTTGTTCCTATCTGCACCAGAAAAAGCAGTATCAACTGATGGCGTACTAACAGGTGTCGAATGTGCTAAAATGGAGCTTGGCGAACCAGACGAATCTGGCAGACGTAGCCCGCAAATTGTCCCTGATGCAAATTTTGTATTTGAGTGCGAATACTTAATACCTGCTATCGGGCAAAAAGTTGAACAATCGTCTATCGAGTCAAAATCGTTAGAATTAGAGCTTACAAAATGGGGAACTATCGCTACTGATAACGTATTTTATGCAACATCTATCGACGGAATATTTGCTGCTGGCGATGTAGTTACTGGACCTGATACAGTTGTAGCGGCTATTGGTAACGCTAGGCGTGCAGCACTAGCTATGGATAGATACGTTATGAGTGGCAAAGCATATCTCACACCTGAGGAACACGTCGAAAAAGCTATGTACGATAACAAAATTTTTGAATATGGCGAAGAAAAAGCTATCGCACCAATGGCGCCGAGAAACGTGATTGAAACAATACCGCTTGATGAGCGTACATCTACTTTTAACGAAGTAGAAATACCGTTTAGCGAAGCTATTGCACAAAGGGAAGCTAGGCGATGCATGAGATGTATGCGATTGCTAATGATCGGTGTTAAAAAGAAAGGAGCAAAAAGATGAATAAAACGGGTATAATGAAAATAAATGATAAAGAATACGAATTTAAAGAAGGCGAAACAATCCTCCGTGTTGCTAGGCGTAACAAAATACCTATACCTGTTTTATGCTACCTAAAAGATATTACAGAAGCATCATCATGTCGGATATGTCTTGTTGAGGTTGAGGGTGTGCCTGTTCCTGTATCTTCATGTAGTATGCTTGCATCTGAGGGCATGAGCGTAACTACTGAAAGCGAACAACTACTTAAACATAGAAGAAACGCACTTGAAATGATACTGCTTAAACATCCACTAGAATGTGAAATATGCGAAAATGATGGCGATTGTACATTACAAAATTTAGCAAAGTACCTAGGCGTATCAGAAGTAAAGAATGTTACTAAAAAGAAAGAAAATACATTAATAGATTGGAACATGATGTGGTTTAATTCTAGCTTATGCGTTGTCTGCCAGCGTTGCACTATGATATGTAGCGACGTTGCAGGTTGCTCTGCAATAGAGATGGCAGATAGAGCTAGCAACGTACATATCGCCCCAGTTGATGATGTGCTTGATTGCGACTTTTGTGGCATGTGTGCCGATGTCTGCCCTGTTGGCGCTATCATTGAAAAACCATTTAGATACGATGTTAAAATTGGCAACCTAGAACATGTCTATACAACTTGTTCGTTTTGCCCTGTTGGCTGTAGGCTTAACTATGGCATAAATAATGGCATAGTACACAGGGTTAAAAGCTCTGGCAATGATTATACATGCTCTAAAGGGCGCTATGGCTTTAAGTTTTTAGATAATGAAAAAAGATTAGTATCACCTAAGATAAAAATTGATGGCAAGTTCAAAAAAACTACATGGCAAGAGGCTATATCAGCTGCTAAAGAAGGACTTAGCAAGCACGGTATAGAAAACTCACTTGTAGTTATTGGTAGTAGACTAACTAACGAAGAAATACTTAACTATAAACGCCTTGCGTTAAAAACTGGCATGCGGTTTATTACAGAAGCACAAATTCTACTTGATAAATTTATGAGCCACTACTATGAAAAATTTGGCAGATATGAAAGTATCGGCACTATTAAAGATATACCAAAATCTGACTTAATATTTGTAGTAGGTACAGATTTTGCACGTGAAAGTGTTGGTATAAAATGGCACGTGTTAAAAGGTGCTGTAAAAAATAATGCAAAAGTTATCACTATCGGGCTACAACGCTACGATTATGATGATAAAACATACGCTAGTATAATTGCTGATTACGCTAATTTTGCAGGCGAATTTGAAAAAATCAAATCGTCTGATAACCGCATGTATTCATCAATTAGAGAAGCTATCAATAATGCTGAAAAAGTATCTATAATCGTTGGTAATGAATATATTAGTGGCGAAGAACAGCTACCATCTGTGCTAGCTTTTGCAGACTATATAGGGCAGGATAAATTAAACGTATTCATGACATCTAACGATAAAGCTAACTTTATTGGCGCATTATACGCTGGTGGCGAAAAAATAGAAGATGTTATCGCAAACCCACCAAAAGCAGTGCTTGCACTAGCTGTCAACCCCGGCAAAGGCAAGCTGGAAGAAATAGCAAATGTCATTGATAATGCCGAATTTTATGTAACGCCAGAAATATTTGTAACAGGTATTGTTGAAAAAGCAGATGTAGTTTTACCGTCACAAGCGTTGCTTGAAATTGAAGGTACTTACACATCAATAGATGGTAGGTTGTTAAAACTTGTACGTGTTTCTAGCCCACAAGTAAATATCAAATCAAATATTGAAGTGGCATCGCTAATTGCAGAAGCATTCAAAAAGAAATTGTCGGCTGATAATTATGAAATTTTTGCTAAAAATGCTGAAGATATGGGCTACAATTCTGATGATATTAATAGCGATGAAGCTGTTTATAGAAAAAGCGAACTAACATTTAATAAAACTAATTATGAATACGTAAAGCCTGATACTGATAAGCATAAAACTGTTTACGTTAGCGCTAGGCATCATGAAGGTGTATTAACTATGATAGAAAGTATTGATTTAGAAGATACTACACCTACATTACCAAACGTGGAAGTAATTGTTAAGCCGGGTAAGGAACGCTCTAGCATTGATTCAGAAAATATTGCAAAAGGTATAAGCTTAGTTCCAAAATCAACTAGCTTAGAAGGTGTCGGTGGTTAAAAATTTGTTTGCTACTTAGTAATAATTGCGGCTGTTACTATGCCGAATGTCATAGAAGTAAACTCAACATTTTTAAACCCGGCATCAAGTATCATTTTGCGATACTCATCACGCTTAGGGAATTTGTAAACAGAGTCTGGCAAATATTCATAAGCACTACGCTTGCCAGATATTATCCCGCCAATAGTTGGTAATATTTTTGTAAAATATAGCTTGTATATCTTTGCAAATAATGGATTTTCTGGTTCGGAAAATTCTAGAATACACAATGTCGCATCGTCTTTCATAACACGATACATTTCCGATAACCCTAGTGGCTTATCTGTCACATTTCTAAACCCAAACGATATTGTTATTTTATCAAACATATTGTCTTTAAATGGTAAATAATGTGCATCTGCAACAGATAACTTTTCGTTAGGTAATTTATTTTTTGCAGATTTAAGCATATTTATACTAAAATCACCACCTATTATATTGGCATTTGGGATAGTTTTCCGCATTTCTGCAATCATATCGCCAGTGCCACATGCAAGGTCTAATATTTTATCATCGTTAGATAAATTGCATAACTTAATTGCTTTTTTACGCCATGCTACATCACGTCTAAAGCTTAATATCCGATTTAGCACATCGTAACTTTTTGCAATATCGTTAAACATTGTTTGTATATTTTTTGATTGATTTTCCAAATGATACCCCTAAGACTTCATAATAATACAAGTAAAATCGTCTAGCTGTAATTCAGGAGCGTCGACTAATGACTCATATAACGACATAGTAATATCTTTTGCAGATTTATCACGCATAGCTCTAACACGCTCAATCAAATCATCAAGAGTAGTATATTCTATAAGTCCATCAGTATATGGAAATATCAGTAAATTATCGCTACTAAGTTGCACTTTGCTTGTTTTGTATGTTTCGTCCATCAAACCTAGTGGTAGATATTGCGACTCAAGCTGTATTACATTATCGCCATCAAAAACAACAGTTGGCTCATGCCCACAAGATATGTATTCAATAGAGTTATTGCTACTATCAAATATGCCGAAGCAACCAGTAATAAAGCGAGAATTTAAGTTCTTTTGTATCAAAAAGTTGTTTAATGACTCAACTGCTGCAACAAGTTGCTCAAGTGAAATTATCTTTGTAGCAACAAAGCTTAATATCACGGTAAATACCGCTGCCGAGTAACCCTTACCACAAACATCAGCAACGCAAAAATAATGTTTGTCGCCATCGCTTGAAACAAACATAAAATCACCACCCGCATTACGTGCAGGGTAGTTTACACCATGAATATCTAGTTTGTTTTTTATTGATAACTCTCTATCAACAAATCTGTTAAGTAACTCAACTGTATGCGAGATTTCCATTTCTTCAACTTTGAACTTTGTCATAGTTTCATGGTTTTGGGCATTTTCAACTGCGATTGCAACAACATTAGATACGAGTAACGAAAAATCTTTATCAGGCAATTTGTCAATGACTGTATTAAACATGATAAAACGCAAATTGTTTGTTTCTTCATAAACAAAAAACATGTTACGTATATTAAATTTAGTTGAAGTTGTAATGTTTTCAAAAAACTCTGTAGCTTTTTTGCTATCGATAAACTCTTTTAGTGAAGACTCGCCAACAAAAATATCGTTTGTCATATCGCTTTCGTCTATGCCAATAGACTGGAATATGTTTTGCCCATATGCAAGAACAGCATCAGCAGAAAATGTATCCATAAAAAATGATAGTGATACTGATATTGCCTCATCAATTTCGATAGCTTTAAAAATAATACTAGCACGCTTTATAAAGTCTACTTTCTTTTGATAGTCAACGTATAAATCCATTTGTAATGATTTTGTGTAAAGCTCTGATAAGCGTTTTGATAAATATGGTAAAAACTCTAATAATTCATCTATTAGCTTTTGTGGTGGTTCTGTATGGAATGATACTGCTGATAGCAACTGCTCATTATGCACAATAAAATATGTGGAATATATATAGTGATTATTACTGAAATAGCTGATATAGTCTTCTACTACACAATATGGCACTTCAACACTATAGCCAAAGTCCATACTATCATAAACACCTTTTGCATCTGATGCAGAATGTTCTGATGGTTCAAAAATGTTTCCCGTCACATCCCAAAATGTATAGTTATTAACATCGTAGCTAGAAAAAACATTTTTTAAACCGTAAATAAATCCATCAACGCTATCTGCAAGTATTGTATCAAGAATAATTTTACTAGTTACAAACTCTTTACTCATCAAAATTTTCAACAAACTGCACAATTTTATTTTTCAACACGTCGAGATCTCTTAAAGCTAATATAATCGCTGCTTCGTTAATCGCATCATCAATGCTTGCACTTTTATCAATTAAGTTGGCATAGTAAATATAACGACCCATACCTTCTGCAAAGGAATTGTGGTGCGAAGAAACCGCATTTGTAACGCTTTTGTTAACACCCCAACGTGTAAGCATATCGACACTAACTTCAACGTGGTCAAATCCAAGCTGTTCACGCTCGTCTTCTCTAGAGTGGACTTCTTTAACAAGAAAATCAACCATAACAACCTTACCTATATCGTGCATAAGCCCAGCAAGATATAGTGCCTCTAAATCTAATTCTTTGTTAGAGTGTAATGCCAATGCTTGCGCAATACTTGCCACACGGTATGAATGTTCCCACATTTTTTTGCCGGTAGTGTTATATAATCCAAATTGTTTATGAAAAAACGAATCGAGCGATAAAGCTAACGCAATATTTTTTATCGTGTTGAAGCCTAATAATACTGTAGAGCGCTCTATCGAAGATATTTCTTGCTTAATTCCATAGAAAGGTGAATTAACCAATTTTATTAGTTTAGTAGTAATACCTTGGTCTTGTTTAATTTTTTCAACAACTTGCTTCACAATGACGTCGTTTGTCCTAGTTAAGTTTATCAACTCAAGTGCAAGTGACGGCAATGGAGGAATATTTTCCGATTTTGCAAGAAGTTTAATCCTCATAATGTCTTTGTTGTCGTTGTTGTTGTTAAATGTACTATTCATAGCCTTTTTAATCTTGCTAACTATAACGTTAGCATCCAGTGGTGTAAATATCAAACCAGAGATTTTATAATCTTTAATCTTTTCTTCAACAGCTTTATCTTGCTTTGTCAACAAGAAGAAAGTTGGCATTGTAAAATGTTTAGGTACTTTAAACAAAGCTTCTATTGTATCAGTTTCATATATCGTAACCATGACATCGTCATGTTCGCTATTGATAAATTTAAGATCAGCACAATTTAAGCTTCTTAAATCGTTCAAAATGTTATCAGTTCCAATAAAACGTACCACTACTAATTCACTCATTAAGTAATCTCCTTATTTTGAAAAGTCCTGCACATAATTACAAAATAAAGCGAAACAGCTCATTTGAGTACGTAGTATAAAATATTTAACTAAAAAAACCAGTGTACTTATAATAACATTTATAACGATTAATGTCTAGCTTTATTAAATAATTCAACTTATAATACACTATTATTTTGATAAAATGAAGTGAAAAAATAACTTTATACTTTAATTTTGCTATAATTTATTATATTATTATGGTAGAAGCATTATTTGAGGTAAAAAAACATGTGTATTTTTTGTGAAATTGTGGCAGGAAACATACCTAGCTGCAAAATATATGAAGATGATAACTTTTTAGCGTTTATGGATATTGCGCCAATCGCTAGGGGACACGCTTTAGTTATACCAAAACAACACGTTATCAATGTGTTTGATACACCTGACAATATTGCGTGTGGAATGTATAAGGTTGTTGCAAAACTATCTAACCTTGTCAAAGAAGCTTTTGAAGCCGACGGTGTAAATATTATCCAAAACAATGGCGCAGCAGCAGGGCAAGAAGTTTTTCACTCGCATATACATATCATACCTAGATATGACGGTGACAACCTTAATGTCGCTATGCCAAAAAGATTATCACTAAATATTAGCGATATCGCAAACGATGCCGAAAAGATTATTAGTTACAAAAAGTAGGAGTACCAAAAATGAAAGTATTAGAAACATTATACTTATGCAGACGTGATTGCTGTCCAGAAATGCATTATGATAGCGAAGAAGGCTATATCATAATCACAGATGATTTCAAAGATAAAATAAAGTTGACTGTTCCACAGTTTGAACTACTAAAAAAAGCTTTTGAAAAACGCTTTACAGAGGTGACACTAGATGCTTGAGCTAAAACTATTACTATTTGTTCAAGGGCTTAGATTTTTACTATTCGACCATAAGTTGTTTAGATTTCCTCGTGAAATACTAAATGGTAATGCGTTATTTAAGTCGATAACTTCTTGCTCATTTTGTCAAGGCTTTTGGCTAGGGTTTATCATATTTCTATTTGCTGGTGGCATTGCAAACGCTGTAATGTGGGGCTTTGCATCTGGCATAATATCAATCACTTGGTACGCAATAGTAATTCCAAAAATAGATGAAATGGAAGAAAACGAGCATAAATTTAACGAATATAACTCATCAGAAGATAATTAATTATTTTTAACTATCTCATTCTGTATAAGCTATTGGTGTTGTTATAATTATTTCTTATAGCAACACTACTTCTTTAATATAATTTCATAAAAAGTTAAAAAAGACTATCAAAAATAATAACAATACTATATAGTCATTAGTTGCCAAAAGGCAAAATATACAAAAAAGGTCGTATAATGTCCCTACTTAAGAAGTTTAAGAGCATGTTGTTAGGCTCGGATACTGAAAAATCTCAAATCAAAATTACAGAGATTTCGGGTACTAAAACATCAACTGAGCGCAAAGAGAAAAGTAGCGCTCCAAAAAAGCAAGGCGAGTCTAAAAAAAGTAGTCAAGGTGAAGCCAAACCTCGTAGACAAAAAAGTGAAAAAGAAAAAACAGACACTCGCAGACAAGATTATGGCAATCGCAAGCCACGTCAACAATCAGGCGATTTTAAAGAAAGACGTGACAATAACAGAGGCAGAAACGGTAGCAACAAACGCAAAAGAAGAAAAGGCGCAGGACAAGAAGAATTAGCTGGCATTAATGCTGATAATGTAGCAGTTGATTTTGGAAACTGGACTGTTGCAGAATTTGAAGTACCAATAGCTGATGACAAAAAACGCTTCCACGATTTTGAAATACCTGATAGGGTTATGCGTGGTATTTGCGAAGCAAGTTATCAATATTGCACACCGATCCAGTCGCTTATATTGCAAGATGCTTTCACTGGTACAGATGTATCTGGTAAAGCACAAACAGGCACGGGCAAAACAGCTGCATTTTTATTAACTATATTTAAAAGGTTATTAGATAACCCTGTTTCAGATAGTGACCGCAGAAAAGGTTCTCCGCGTGCATTAATCATGGCACCTACTAGAGAGCTTGTTATCCAGATTGAAAAAGACGCAAAAGTATTAGGTAAATATTGTGGATTTAACTTTCAATCTGTTTTTGGTGGTATAAACTATGAAAGACAACGTCGTCAACTTGTTGATAGAAATATCGACATTTTAGTTGCAACGCCGGGTAGATTACTTGATTTCCAAGAACAATCTGTTCTACATCTTGATAAAGTCGAAATATTAGTTATTGACGAAGCTGATAGAATGTTAGATATGGGCTTTATCCCAGACATGAAAAAAATTATAAGCGCAACACCGCCAAAATCTGCACGTCAAACAATGCTATTTAGTGCAACATTGACGCAAGATATTTTAAGGCTTGCTAACCAATGGACAAAAAACGCATTAAATTTTGAGGTTGAATCTACTCAGCTTACAGCAGATAAAATTGACCAACGTGCATACATCGTTACTAACCAAGAAAAATTTGCACTTATGTACAACATGATAGAAAACGAAAATCTTGATTGTGCAATAGTTTTTGGCAACAGACGTGATGAAGTATCAAAGCTAACTGACATGTTTAGAGAGGCAGGTGTTACTTGTGGGCTATTATCAGGCGATGTTTCACAAGCTAAACGTATAAGAACGCTTGAAGATTTACGCTCTGGCAAAATCAGGGTTTTATGTGCAACAGATGTTGCGGCACGTGGTATCCATGTTGATGGCGTTTCTCACGTTTTCAACTTCTCATTACCTGATGACCCAGAAGATTACGTTCACAGGATAGGCAGAACAGGTAGAGCTGGCGCAAGTGGAGTTTCTATCATATTTGCAACTGAGGAAGACTCATACGTTATACCTCGCATAGAAAAGTTTATCGGTAATAAGTTGAACTATACAAATCCTACCGAAGAACTTGTTACGCTACCACCTGAGATTGCTAACGTTGTTACACCTATAAAAAGCTTTGCAAAACGTAGAGTTCCTAAACAAAAAACGGAAAAACGTAGTAGTAACAATAACAGACGTCCTAGAAATAGCAGGACAGGTAATAGAACAAACAGAAAAAATGTATAATAATAACTAATAAAAATCGGCGCTCTAGCGTCGATTTTTTTTTAATAATAACTGACGATTAATGTTGATATTCTACTAAAATAGTAGTATATTTAAAAATTAATGTTGCCGTGATGCTAATATATTTTATTTTTTTTTGAAGCAATACCGTCTTTTTTCTTAAGTACACGGCAAAGGAGTACATATGAAAAATGAGAAAATCCAAGAGTTAATCGAACTCAGGGCAAGGCTCTACAAAGGTGGAGGCGACGCCCAAATCGCAAAAATGCACGAGCAGGGGAAATATACTGCACGTGAGCGTATCAACTTATTATTTGACGAATCAACATTTCAAGAAAGTCTTTTAATGGTTCAACACAGGTGTACCGATTTCGGTATGCAGGGCAAAGAGCTGCCAGCTGATGGCATGGTTACAGGTATGGGATATATAGACGGTAAAGCCGTATTTGTAGCTAGCCAAGATTTTACTGTAAATGCTGGCACTATGGGCGAGGCAGGCGCAAAAAAAGCACAAGAAGCTATGGCTTCGGCTTTAAAAACTGGCTCACCATTCATATTTATAAACGATTCTGGTGGAGCTAGGGTTCAAGAAGGCGTTAGCGCACTTGCTGGCTATGGCGGAATTTTTTATAAAAATGTTGAGTTATCTGGCGTAGTTCCTCAAATAAGTATCATTGCTGGGCCTTGTGCTGGCGGTGCGGCTTATTCTCCAGCGTTGACAGATTTCATTATCCAAGTACAACGCCAAGGTCAAATGTATATTACAGGACCAAAAATCATTAAAGAAGTTACTGGCGAAGATGTAACGCTTGAAGATTTAGGCGGCGTTGAAAGTCACGCACATTATTCTGGTGTTGTACATTTCGTTGCATCTAGCGGACCAGAGGCAATGAAAATTGCTAGAAGACTGCTATCGTTCCTACCATCGAACAACATGGAAGAAGCACCTCTTGATGAAACAATGCGTGAAAGTATTATCGGACCTGATGAAGCATTCAACAACATTGTACCTGATGACCCACGTGTACCTTACGACATGCATAAAATCATCTCTAGCATTGTAGATAAAGGCGATTTTATGGAAATTCAAGAACACTTTGCACCTAATATGATAATTGGTTTTGGTAGGCTAAACGGTAGAACTATCGGTATTGTCGCTAACCAGCCAAAGTTTAAAGCAGGTGTTTTAGATATTAACTCATCAGACAAAGCTGCAAGATTTATCCGTTTCTGCAACGCATTCAATATACCTCTCGTTACACTTGTTGACGTTCCGGGCTTTATGCCGGGTATCGACCAAGAATATGGCGGTATTATCAGGCACGGTGCAAAAATGTTGTTTGCTTATGCATCTGCAACTGTACCTAAGCTTACTATTATTGTCCGTAAAGCATACGGCGGTGCATATATCGCTATGTGTTCAAAAGAGCTTGGCGCAGATAGGGTTGCGGCATGGCCGGGTGCAGAAATTGCCGTTATGGGTGCAGAAGGCGCTGTTGGCTTACTATATGGTAAAGAGATTAAGGCTGCTGATGATCCAAAGGCTGAAACAACAAAACGCATTGAAGAATACCGCAAAGTATTTGCGAACCCATATGTTGCAGCAAAAGGCGGTTACTTACACAATGTAATATTGCCTGCTGATACTCGTTCTTACCTTGTGGCATCTTTAGAGATGTTTGCTTCAAAAAGGGAACTAAGACCATACAAAAAACACGGGCTTATTCCTTTATAATATTTATTAGGAGCTTATAATTATGGAAGTTTTTATCGACTCAATTTTATACTCAATTATTGGTTTTTCAATAGTTTTTTCTGTACTATTACTTTTAGTAGTGATGGTCTATATTTTTAATTGGGCTGATGAAAAACTTGTTACAAGGCAACTTGTAAAGGTTAAAGATGATGGAGTTAATAAGAAAATGCAAGGTATAGATGATACAACATTAGTGTTGCTATCTGCTGCAGTGGCAACATATTTTAACGGACGTGCGTATATTACAAAAGTACGTGTATTACCTAACAAACCACGTGTTGGTAGTTCTTGGAATGTGCAAGGAAGAATTGCGCTACAAGGCTCGCACGTATTAAAAAAATAATAATTTATAAGAGGATACAAATATGAAAATGAAAATTACATTACACGGTGTTTCATACGAGGTCGATGTTGAAATACTAGATGAAGGCGAAGGTTTTTTTGGCACTGGTGCATCTGTACCAAAAGTAGTTTCATCTACACCAGAGCTACCTACATACAATACTACTGTTTCTGAACCACATGTTAACGCAAAACCACTACCATCTGGTAGCCAACAAGGCAAAATAGCTGCACCAGTTGGTGGCACAGTTGTAGAAATAAAACTTAAAGCTGGTGATAGCGTTAAACTAGGTGAAGAAATACTTGTACTAGACGCTATGAAGATGAATACATCAATCCAATCGCCTGTAGATGGTAAAATTAAAGCGATACTTGTTGCTGCTGGCGACACAGTACGCGAAGGCGAAATATTAGTAGAATTAGCGTAACAAAATAATCCACTTAGGGAATAAATTATGGAAATGGTGATAGAGTTTTTAAGACATGGTGCGTTTGGCAATATGACGCTTGGGCATCTATGTATGATAGCGATAGGAAGTTTAGCAATATATCTTGCAATAACAAGAGGTTACGAACCATTACTACTTATCCCTATTGGTTTTGGGATTATTATTGGCAACATACCTATTATTGAAGGTATGCAAATAGGCTTATATGAAGAGGGTAGCGTACTAAACTACATATACAAAGGTGTAGAGTTAGGTATATACCCTCCGTTAATATTTTTAGGTATTGGGGCTATGACAGATTTTTCTGCCATGTTGTCACAACCTAGATTAATGCTACTTGGTGCAGCTGCTCAAGTAGGTGTTTTTATTACATTTATAGGTTGCAGAATGCTTGATTTTTCATTAAATCAAGCGGCTGCTATTAGTATCATCGGTGGCGCTGATGGCCCTACATCTATATTTGTGGCATCTAAAATGGCGCCAGAGTACCTAGGTGCTATTGCACTTGCTGGTTACTCATACATGGCATTAGTGCCAGTTATCCAGCCACCTATTGTCAAATTACTAACAACTAAAAAAGAACGACTTATTCGCATGAAATCATCTAAACCAATCTCTAAACGTGTTAGGATAATATTCCCTGTGGCAGCGTTTATTTTTGTTGCATTTCTTGATCCGGGAGCGTTGACATTATTAGGCATGTTATTTTTCGGTAACATACTTCGTGAATCTGGCGTTACAGAGCGTCTTGCAAAAACAGCTCGTACATCATTTATTGATATTGTTACAATAGTGCTTGGGCTTGCAGTTGGTGCATCTACTAATGCTGAACGATTTTTAACAAAAGAATCGTTACTGATATTTGCTATGGGTGCGTTTGCGTTTTCTATGGCTACAGCTGGTGGCGTTATCTTTGCAAAGATTTTTAACTTATTTACGAAAGATAAAATTAATCCAATTATTGGCGCGGCTGGCGTTTCTGCTGTTCCACTATCTGCTAGGGTTTGCCAAACTATTGGCGCAAAAGAAGACCCAAGCAACTTTTTAATAATGCAAGCAATGGCGGCAAATGTAGCTGGTGTTATCGGCTCTGCTATTGTTGCTGGCGTATTTTTAACAACTATCGCCTACTAAAAAATATTATACATAAGAGGATATATGGCATACGAAGATTTAAGGGGTTTTATTAAAGCATTAGAGTCTGCTGGCGAGCTAAAAAGAGTTACAGTAGAAGTTGACCCTGTTTACGAAATTACTGAAATTGTTGATAGAATATCTAAAGAACATGGCGTCGGCGTCATATTTGAAAATGTAAAAGGTTCTGATTATCCTGTTGCAATAAACCTTATGGGCAGCATGAAACGCATGTGCATGTCACTAGAGCTTAACCACATAGACGAACTTGGGGAGCGTATATCTAGCCTTATGGATAAAAACGTACCTCAAAACTTTATGGATAAGATAAAAAATCTATCTACACTTACTGAACTTTCAAATGTTTTTCCTAAGTATGTTAACAAAGGCGCTTGTAAAGATGTTATCCTTAAAGGGGACGATGTAGATTTATTAAAATTTCCTGTACTAAAATGTTGGCCAGATGATGGTGGCAAGTTTATTACATTGCCGTGCGTGTTTACTAAAGACCCAGAAACTGGTGACAGAAACTGCGGTATGTACCGTATGCAAGTGCACGATGGCAAAACAACTGGTATGCACTGGCATAAACACCACACAGGTGCAGACCATTTGCGTAAAGCTAAACGCATGGGACTTGATAGGCTTGAAGTAGCAGTCGTTATCGGTGCAGACCCAGCAATTACATACTCTGCAACTGCACCTATGCCAGACGGTATAGATGAAATGTTGCTTGCTGGCTTTATACGTAGAAAATCTGTAGAATTAATAAAATGCGAAACTGTAAACTTAGAAGTACCTGCTAATAGCGAAATAGTGCTTGAAGGCTACGTCTTAGTTGATGAACTTAGACACGAAGGACCATTTGGCGACCATACTGGCTATTACTCGCTTGCAGATGATTATCCTGTGTTTCATATCACGTGCATAACACACAGAAAAAATCCTATTTACCCAACAACTATAGTTGGCAAAGCACCTATGGAAGATAGCTATATCGGCATTGCAACAGGTAGAATTTTCTTGCCATTATTAAAAAAACAGATGCCTGAAATTCAAGATATACACTTACTGTTAGAGGGTGGTTTCCACAACATATTATTCGTTGCAATAGACAAAAAGTACCCAATGCAAGCACATAAAGTTATGAGTTATATTTGGGGAACTGGGCAGTTAATGTTTACTAAAATGATTGTAATAGTTGATAAAGATGTTGACGTGCATAACATATCAGAAGTTATGTGGCGACTTGGCAACAATGTCGATTGGCAACGTGATACTGCAATAGTTAAAGGCCCTGTTGACACACTAGACCACTCATCACCAGATGCATTTTGGGGACATAAGATAGGTATAGATGCGACAAGAAAACTAGCTGGCGAGGGACATAACCGTGAATGGCCAGACGATATTGTAATGAGTGACGATATTAAAGAACTTGTTACGAAGCGTTGGAAAGAATACGGGCTATAAAATCGTATGGCAACAAAAAAAGAACGTGTTGAAAAGTTTAGAGAATATTTGATAGAGTTGTTTCCTGAAGCAATTTGCGAACTCGACTTTTCAACACCGTATCAACTACTTATAGCAACAATGCTATCTGCACAATGTACAGATGTTCAAGTTAATAAAACTACGCCAGCATTGTTTGCAAAATACCCTGATGCAAAATCTATGTCACAAGCACCAATATCTGATATAGAAAAACTAATACACTCAACCGGTTTTTATAAAAATAAGGCAAAAAATATTTTGTCGGCATCTATCAGCATTATTGAAAAACATGACGGTGAAGTACCATCTAATATGGACGACTTAGTATTATTAGCTGGTGTCGGTAGAAAAACTGCAAATGTAGTGCTTGGTAACGCCTTTAATGTGCCGGGCATAGTTGTAGATACGCACGTTGGGCGAATATCGCAACGCTTTGGACTTACAAAAAACAAAGAACCAGAAAAAATTGAACAAGATTTGATGAAAATTATACCAAAAACTGATTGGACACCGTTTTCGCATAGATTAGTATTATTTGGTAGACGAGTTTGCCCTGCAAGAAAACCACATTGTGCAGATTGTAAAGTAAATGATATCTGCCCTGCATCACTCGTAAAATAGGTAAAATTATGAAAAAATTATATTTTGATATTACGTCAGGTATATCAGGCGATATGGCATTATCGGCACTCGCTGGATTATACCCCGACGGGCTATCAAAGTTTGAAAAAGTTATTTCTAGTGTAGTTGGTAGTGATGTAAAACTTAGTATTACTGAAGTTTATAGAAGCGGTATTTTGTGCAACCAACTGGTTATAGAGTGTGATTGCTCAAATGCTCCATTTAGGCACTATAGCGATATAGCCAACATGATAAATAATGCCAACTTAGATGATAAAGTTAAGCAAAAATCTATAGAAGCATTTAGAGTAATAGCAGATGCAGAAAGCGTTGCGCATGGCATACCAGTTGAAGAAGTCCACTTCCACGAAGTTGGCGCAGTCGATACACTTATTGATATAATCGGCGTAGCATGGTTTATAAATGAGCTAGGCATTAACGAAGTAGTTGCGTACGAAGCTGTTTGTGGCACTGGAACAATAAACATTGCACATGGGATTGTTCCGCTACCTGTACCAGCTGTAGTGAAAATATTAAAAAATGTTCCGTTTAAACAAATAGATGTAAAAGGCGAACTAACTACGCCAACTGGTGCTGCAATATTAAAAGCTTTTGTCACTACATTTGGTGAGCGTATTTCTGGCAATATAATTCGTGATAGTTTTTCTACAGGCACAAAAGAATACGATGGTGCTACTAATATGTTAAGGGCTGTTATATACAGCACTGATAATAATAGCAACAAAGATAATGTGCTTGTACTACAAACAAATATTGATGATATGACTGGCGAGGCTATGGCTACATTGCTAGATAAATTGCTACAAAATGGCGCATTAGATGTTAGCTACTCACCAATAGTTATGAAGAAAAACCGCCCTGCATATTCGCTTGTTGTTATGTCACCACTAAGTATTGAAAACACAATAACTAAGACAATATTTCAACATTCTAGTGCTTCAGGAGTACGTAGAAGCATTGTAGAACGTACTATAATGAATAGAGACTTTAGAGAAGTAAAAGTTAATAACGAAGTGATACGCATAAAGCGATTTACATATGAAGATATTGAAAAATTTTCTGCAGAATGGGACGACTGCATAACAGTAGCAGAAAAACTAGGCACTACACCGATAGATATTTACGAAAAAGCAGTCTCTATTGCAAAGGAGTTATAACATGAAAGAAAAAGGATATATCCAAATTTATACTGGTAACGGCAAAGGTAAAACAACTTGCTCATTCGGGCTTACAGCTAGGGCTGTCGGCGCTGGTTTCAAAGTTTTTATTGGCCAGTTTATGAAAGGTGCAGAATATTCTGAGCTAAACTTTTGGAATAAAATTGATAATGTCGAGCTACACCAGTTTGGCACGCCAGAGTTTGTTTTTGGCAAACCATCTGATGAAGATTTAGCACTAGCAAAAGCAGGGTTTGATTTATGTCGTGAAAAAATGCTATCTGGCAAATACGACGTAATAGTTATGGATGAGATAAATGTTTGCGTAATGATTAATATAATATCTGAACAAGATGTAATAAACTTGATGTTTGAAAAGCCTGAACACGTTGAATTAATCATGACAGGTAGGGGCGCAACAGACGCAATGATGGAAAAAGCAGACCTCGTTACAGAAATGCGTGAAGTTAAACATTACTACAATGCTGGTGTTGATGCTAGGGTCGGTATCGAAAAATAGTATAAACACGCAAAATAAGTGCTTGATAAATATCGCCTGATGTCACATATTATAAGTAAGGCGATTACTAATTTGATATTTATGAGGTGTGCTAATGAATGTTCAAAAAGCTGATTACAACAACATGCTCTACAACGATATGTATGCAAAGCGTACCGACACATCACAAAATACAAATAGCAAAGTCGATTACTATGCAAAAAAAGAAATTGATGAAACAAGAGCTAAAGAAGAACACATGAAAGCACAAGAGCAACAACGCCTTGATGATAAAAGATATTTAACTAAATGCCAAGAAATAGAGCATAGACAAAAAGCTACAAACGATAATATGTACGAACACCGTACAGGTAGCTTAGTTGATAGGTATGGTTAACCAATTTGTATAGTTTTTATTGAGGCGTTGCCAACTAATTTAGTTTTTAGTGTATGCAACGCTTGTGATTCATCAGTAACGAGTAGTTCACGCAATCCATTTTCGCTTAAATTTATCCCTAAATCTAAAATATCTCTCGTAATATATTCTGTACTATCTATAACATTTGCTTTTGGAAAAGATTGCTGTATTAAATCTTTCAATATTGGATAATGCGTACAACCAAGTATAACAGTATCAATATCATGTATAGATAACGGTTTAAGTGTTTCACTTACAACAGTTTCTGCAATAATTCCACTATCGAGCGCTTCTTCTGCAAGCGGCACGAATAACGGGCAAGCTTGTTGAAAAATGTTTAGCTTTCTATCATCACAAAGTCCGTGCAATGCTTTAATATATGATCCGCTATTAATAGTTGCATATGTACCTAGCACACAAATATTATCATTTTTTGTAACATCTGCTGCATGTTTTGCACCCGGTGTAATAACGCCTAAAACTGGTATGCCAAGTGCATCTTCAAGGTGTGGTATCGCATGTGATGATACTGTATTGCACGCAGTAACAAAAGCATCTAACTTATATCGCTTAGATAACTCTGTTGCACATTCTAGGCTATATTTTATAATGGTTTCTGGCGATTTACTACCATATGGTACACGTGCAGAATCGCCTAAATATATTAAATCAAGTTGTGGGAATTTTGCAGAAATTGCCTTGTAAACAGTCAATCCGCCAACACCAGAATCGTAAACACCTATAGCCATATAAAAACTCCTATAATCGAAACTTAGTGTAGAGCAATTAGAAAAATTTTCAAGTAGAAAATAGTAATATATACTGAATACTTATAAAATATTTGATGATATTAATAATTTGTGGTACTTTGTGCTATGGCAAATATAATCAATATAGATATTACAGATACAGCATATGGCGGATATGGCGTTGGTAGAAGTAGCGAAGGGCAAGTTATTTTTGTGCCTTTTACTGTGGAGGGCGACAACGTCGATTGTGAAATAATCGAGAATAAAAAACGCTTAGCGTATGCTAAACTTGTTGAAGTAAAAAAAGCATCACCATATCGCATTAGCCCAAGTTGTAAATACTTTTCAAAGTGCGGTGGTTGCTCGTTTGCACATATTAGCTACGATAAACAAGTGAAAGTGAAGAAACGTATCCTTGAAAAATCGCTACATAAATACGAACATACGTTGCCAGAAATTACATTCCATAAGTCTAGCCAGCAAGGCTACAGGATACGTGCTACTGTGCGCATACAAAGTGGCAAGGTAGGCTTTTATGCTTTTAAGTCTAACAAATTTATAGCGGTCGATAATTGCATAGTTATAAAGCAATCATTATTTGAAAAATTTAAAGAGTTTGCTTTAAGAAATAATACCTTTAAAGGCGAAGCCTATGCTATAGAAACGCCCGAAGGGCTATCAGTTGCAAACATAACATCTGAAGTAACACAAGCTATAGATTTTAAAGATATTTTTGATGGTGTAATGTATAATAATCGTGGTTATGGTCTAAAAAATATTGGCTATCCGACTAATGCTGGTACTATTGGCGTTGGTAGAGATACGTTTTTTCAAGCAAATGGCTATTTAATAGACGAGTTCCAATCACTTGCATCATCACGTGTCGATTATGGGCTCGATGTTGTTGAGCTGTACGCAGGTGCAGGCTTTTTTACTAGCGCAATCAATAAGCAAGGCAACAACGTAATAGGTGTGGAAACATCGCAAACGGCCGTAAACTTGGCAAAAAATTATGGTTATAATGTTGTTGAGCAAGATTCATCATACTTTATTAATAAAACAAAAAAAGCAGAGATAATATTTGTAGACCCACCACGTGAGGGGTTATCGCAAAAAGTCGTTGATAATATAAAGCGCTTAAATCCTATATCGGTTGTGTATGTCTCGTGCGATGTTGCAACGCTATCACGTGATATTATTAAGCTATCAGATAAGTATAAAATAGAAACAATTGATATATTTGACATGTTTCCAGATACTTACCACATTGAAACTGTGTGTAAACTTGTGAGGTTATAATGACGTACAACAAAATTTATGTAGCATCAAAAAATAAGCATAAACTTGAAGAAATCAGAGGCATACTAAATGATATAGATGTGCTAGAGTTTGATAGTTTACCTGATATAGAAGAAACAGGCACAACTTTTGAAGAAAATGCACGTATCAAATCAGAATTTTTATCAAAACTTGTCGATTATCCTGTTATTGCTGATGATTCTGGGATATGTGTTGAAGCATTAAATAATGCACCCGGTGTATATTCTGCTAGGTATGCTGGAGAAAATGCGACAGATGACGATAATAATAGAAAGCTACTAAAAGAAATGGACGGCATCTCTAATAGAAACTGCTCATACGCTTGCGTTATATCACTTGCTGTTGGCGGTGTTGAAGTAGCAAACTTTAGGGGCGAAGTTGCTGGCGAGTTGTTAAACACTGCTCAAGGTAGCGGTGGATTTGGATACGATCCATTATTTATGTTAAAAGATGGCAGAGTTATGGCTGAAATATCTAATGATGAAAAAAATGCGATAAGCCATAGAAAAAAAGCGTTAGAACAATTACTAATATATTTAAAATCTAGCTAGATGTAGGGTTATATGCGATTAAGATATGTTGTACTGCTTAGTGTATCATTATTATCTGTATTAATATCTGCAACATACTTTTATGTAAAGGCAGAGCTTGAATACTTAAAAATATACGTACCTTCTGTAGACAACTTAACATCGCAACCAAACGAAGTTTATACTGCTATTTATGGCAAAGATAACTTACTGATGTATAAAAAATATTATGTGAAAAGCGAGTTATTACCGCAATCATATGATATAGAACAACTATCTGTACTTGTAGATATGCTAGTAAACTCAAAGCGTGAAAATTCTACACCACGAGGTGTTGAACGCTGGAAATTACACATTATGCGTACACAAGGTATAGAGCCGTTTTCGCTTAAAGGAGTTGTGCTTGATTATTATGCTGAAAAACTACTTGCAGATATTAAGCTAAACGGGTTTGCTAGCGAAGTTGTGCGTTGGTACACATTGGAAGCATTAAATACTTCTTACTCTAAGCATAAACTACATGAGATGTACTTAAATACAGCTAAATATGCAGATAATGTATATGGTATATCGGCAGCGGCAAACCACTTTTATTCAAAAGATATATCAAAGTGCAATTATCTGGAACTTGCTTACTTGGTGGCTATTTTGTCTGGCAATAATAATATACTTGACCCTATTACAGATTTTGCCAACATTGATAGCATTGCAAGAACATACATACATAACTTATACAAAGTTGGCATCATAGATGCAAACGAGTATGAATTTATAAAAGATTTAAAAGTTGCTTTAAAGCCAGAAATTTACCAAACTATTGAGCCAACATATGTAAAAACTGTGCTTGATAGCATAAAAGGCGATAACAGGCTTGATGAAACGAAAGATATAATCGTAATAAATACTAACTACGATAAAGATGCTACAATAAAAGTACGACGTGCTATGCATAAATATTTAGCAGATAAAAATAATAGCTTACAGCTTGCGTTTGTTATGATAAATACTAAAAGTAAATCTGTAGATGTAGTTATCGGCAGTAGAGATGAAATGTCACGTGTTAATAGAGCTATCAACATGAAACGCCAGATGGCATCTACATTTAAACCTTTCGTTTACTTGACTGCTTTTAATAATGGATATAAGCCAAACGATAGGATAGTCGATAGACCTTATACATTTTGGGCTAGTGGATTTTCGTACAAGCCAGATAATTATGGCGGTATATTTTACGGCAACACGTCACTTGGCATGGGGTTAGTACATTCTTTGAATAACGCAACAATCAAACTTGCAGAGAATGTTGGTCTTAGAAAAGTTAGAGATACCGCAATGAAAGCTGGTATGGCGACAAATATGTTACCTATACACGCAATGGCGCTTGGTTCTTATGCGACAACACCTTTAAATGTTGCAGAAATGTATTCAACTATCGCAAATAGTGGCATAAAACAAAAACCAAGCTTTATACACAGTATAAAGGTGAACGATAAATTTCTTGATATGTTAGAGCCATCGTCACGAGTTGCATCTACTAGGGCAACAAAGCAAGTAGTATCGTTAATGCAAGATGTTGCAAAAATTGGCACTGCACGTAGTGCTGGATTGATTGAAGGCACTGCTATTAAAACAGGTACTTCAAATAATTATATAGATGCGTGGGCAGCTGCAATATTTGACGATTATGTCGCAGTAGTGTGGCTAGGTTACGACAACTTTGCAAGCATGGGCGAAGGTGGCGTTGGTGGTAGCATGGCAGCACCTTTTATTGCTATGGTGCAAGATGAATTTTATGATAATAATACAACATTTACAATAGTAGAGAGATAACATGAAACATAAAGTAATATATTTAACAGGGTTTATGGGCACAGGCAAATCATCTGTTGCTAAATGGTTGGCTAAGGATTTAAAAATACCATACTATGATATTGATGATAATGTTGAACAAAACGCTGGCATCAGTATTAGTGATATATTTGAAAAGCATGGCGAACAACATTTTAGACAGCTTGAACGTATCGAAATAAATAATCTCAATAAAGATGATTACTGCATTGTTGCACTCGGTGGTGGCGCTATCACATGGGGTGACAATCTAAACTACATTAAACAAACTGGTGTATTAATATCGCTTATGGCTACACCAGAAGAAATTTATGAGCGTGTTTCTAGCGCTAAAACTGTTCGACCTTTACTTAATTGCGATAACCCGCTTGAAAAAATTGTATCACTTATGCAAAAACGTGTATATTATTACATAAAAAGTGATATAATGGTTGATACAAACAACAAAACAGTAAAAGAAGTAGCAGAAGTTATAATAAAACTACTCCAAAAAGGAAATACAACATGGCAAATGATATAAATTATAATATTTCAACAACACTAAAAGCAAGTGACTACACATACGATATTACTATTAGCAGTAATATTGCAAAACAAGCAATAAAAAAACATGTTGATAGCGGTGGATTTATTGTGTGTGATGAGAATATTGCAAAACTATACGGTAACGCTATTGACTTTGGCGATAAGTGTATAATAATCACCGCTACGGAAGATAACAAAGTATTAGCAACTGTTGAAACTATATTAGCGTTCCTAAAAGATAATGGTGCATTGCGTGATAGCAAATTGTTAGCGCTTGGCGGTGGGATAATTGGCGATATTACAGGTTTTGTTGCAAGCCTATATATGCGTGGCATATCGTTTATACAAATGCCAACTACACTACTATCTATGGTAGACTCTAGCGTCGGTGGAAAAACTGGCGTCAACTTTGGTGGCGTTAAAAATAATATAGGTGCTTTTAACCAACCAGAAAGCGTGATTATAGATGTTGAGTTTCTCAAAACATTAACACAAGAAGAACTACTTAATGGGCTTGTTGAGTCAATAAAAATCGCTGCTACTTGCGATGTTGATTTATTGCATTATATTAAAGATAATAAAGATAATATATTAACGTATGATGTTGATGTACTATCACATATTGTTTATCGCTCTTGCGATTTGAAAAGAAGTGTTGTAGAGCAAGACGAAAAAGAAGCAGGATTACGTAAGATATTGAACTTTGGGCATACTATTGCTCATGGCATAGAAACAGACTCTAACTATGCAATTAAGCATGGGTATGCTGTTGCAATAGGCATAGTTTACGAAATGGAATACGCCTATAAGCACGGTTACACAGGCGAAAACGAATTAAATTTAATAAAAAATATATTACAATATTTTGGTTATGATACTTTGTATAAGCCTACTAGCATTGAAAATATGCGAAAAGCATTATCAAAAGATAAGAAAGCAAACAAGCATGGTGTAAGCCTAGCCTTGACAGGCGAAAATATGCAAGGTAAGATAGTTGATAATATAAGCGTTAATGAACTGCTAGAACTGTTTTAACATTAATTAAAGGGGCGTATAAAAAGTGGAAGAACTCGTATATGCACGGTATATGTCTGATATTGCACACTTTATGTCTAAACTTGAAGAAGAACCTGACTCAAAGTATTTTCTTCCTATTGGACTTGCATATAATAGACTAGAAAAGTATCAAGATACTATTGATATCTGCCGCCCATACCTCGAAAAAGAACCCGATAATCATGCGCTTAAAATACTAATCGCTGAAGCATACGTCTATACTGGTTACCAAGAACAAGCCCAAGATTTACTATATGATGCACTAGCTGGCGATGAAGGCAACTATAAAATTTTCAAACTATTAGGTATTATTAGCAGAGGAAATAAAGATATTGACGACGCTATAAAATACTTCAAATCTGCTTATATCCGCTCACCAGAAGACCCAGATTTAGCACTGTGGATACAAGAGCTCGATGGTACAGTTGACGAATATGAACTATATAACGAGCGAAAAATCAGCCACTCTTATAAAGAAGAAGCTGACGAAACTGAAGAATGGTACCAAGAAATTGATGGCAAAATACGAAATGCTGAAACAACACTAACTGAATTTCTAGCAAATCCACGACTATATAAAGATACTGGTGAAGCAGGTGATGATATTGATGTTATTGACTCTGTTTCTGATTTGATAGGTAGCGTTACTGACGAAGTTGCAGCACTTGCAGCGGAATTATCAGAAGATGGTATTGACGAAAGTGGCGACGATTTATTTAGCGAACTGCAAGCAATAGATGATGGACCTTCTTTATTTGATGAACTTACAGAAGAAAGCGAAGAAGAAGCTGAGGATTCATTATTTAGCGAACTAATGCAACAAGAAGATGATGATACTGATGTTGATGTTGCTAGCGATAGTACTGATATAGACACTGACACTGATGCTGACAATTTAAACGAAAAATACGTTGATTACTTTAACCCAGATGTTGAAGATGAGAATTATGTTGAACCAACTGATAGCGAGCTTGAACATCTTGGCGATGCAACACCACTAATGCAAAGTGGCATTATTGATGAGATTATGTCAGTTACAGAACAATATGAATCTGAACTAACTGAGGAAGAAGAAAGACTTAAAAAAGAACGAATGATTGCTAGACTTACAAAATTTTATGAAAATATTCAAAGAAATAGAAGGGTGCGGTTATGAAGATATTAGTTATTAATGGTGTAAACTTAAACATGTTAGGCACTAGAGAACGTGAAAAATACGGAACTATGACACTTGATAGCCTATCATCATTGATATACGATAAAGCTGCTGATTTAGGTATTGATGTTGAACTATACCAATCAAATTATGAGGGCGAAATTGTCGAACGCATACAAAATGCCAATATGTACGACGGCATAATATTAAATGCTGGTGCATACACACATACAAGTGTTGCAATACGTGATGCACTACTTAGTGTTTCTGCAAAATTTATTGAAGTCCATATCACAAACGTATATGCTCGTGAGGAGTTTCGCCATAAATCTATGTTCTCTGACATCGCAATAGGCGTAATTAGTGGCTTTAAAGAATATTCTTACTTACTTGCTTTAGAATACTTTGCATACAACATGGATTAGTATGAAAAAACGCCTAACTGAACTTCAATCACTACTAAAACAACTTGACGTTAACGCTTTTTTTATATCTGACATTAAAGATATAATGTATTTAAGCGGGTTTACAGGCTCAACAGCTTACATGCTTATTGAGGAAAATAACGCACAATTATTTACTGATGGCAGATATGTTGAACAATCAAAACAAGAAGTTGCAAGCCATATAGAAGTTGTTATTGTCGATAGATACTTAGATGTGTTCATATCTTGTGCAAAACGTAATACACTACTGTTACAATCAAGCTGTAGCGTTGGGCTAAGCTCTATACTAACTACAAACGGCGCAAAAGTTCTAGTTGATGAAAATGACATACTAAAACGTATGCGCATGGTAAAATCTGCTGATGAATTATCTAAAATCAAGCAACAATATAAACTAGCTGCCGACGCGTTTAAATTATCACTACCAAGCTTTATACCTGATAAAAAAGAAATTGAATGGGCAGCCACACTAGAATATAACATTAAAATGCTAGGCGCAAAAGGAACTAGCTTTGATACTATTGTTGCATCTGGTGTTCGTGGAGCTTTACCGCATGGCGTTGCAAGCGACAAAGTTGTAAAAAGCAATGAACCTGTAATCATAGATTTTGGCAGCGATAATGGCTACACAAGCGACTATACAAGAATGATGTATAACGGAAATGACAAACAAGTATTAGAAGTTATTAGCATTGTTCATGATGCTTTGCGATATGCTATAGATGGTGTAAAAATAGGCGCTTTAGCTAGCGATGTTGATAAAATAGTACGTAGTTATATTTTTAAAAAGGGTTACGGAGAGTTTTTTAACCACTCATTAGGTCATGGTATTGGACTAGATGTTCACGAGCTTCCTGTCTTAAATCGCTTAGGTGATATAATACTGGATGAAGGCATGGTTTTTACTATTGAGCCGGGCATATACTTACCAAACAAATTTGGTGTACGCCTAGAAGATACTATCTGTGTCACTAAAAATGGTGTTGATGTCCTTAGTCAATATTTAGATAACTATGTCTATAAATTCTAGCATATAAATCACTTACAAATTTCATTTGCTTTAAAACTATCTTTATAAAATTGATTAATTATTAACAATATTTAACAATATATGAAATTTCTTATAAAATCAAAACTTAAATATGCTACTTCATTATTCACGTTTTTACGCTAATTATTAATAAAAATATGCATAAAAATGCCCCTTTTAACTAAAAAAATAAACATAAATAAATTTATAACGTTATTATATATTGACAAAATAAAAAACTATGTGTATTATATGGTATATTTAGTAGTAAAATCTATATTTTTAAGAGAGGTTATTTATGCAAGAGTATGGAATGACTAAAAGAGTCGGGCTAATATTAGGGTTTGCCCTTTTCTTCATTATGATTATGGTGCCACCACCTGAGGGCATGAAGCCTGAAGCAATGAAAGTGGCTGCAGTTACTGTATTAATGGCTGTTTTTTGGATTACGGAAGCAATACCTATCCCAGCTACAGCAATTATGCCAATATTCTTATATCCTGCACTAAGCGTTATGAAAACTGGCGCTGTTACAGCTAGCTATGCTAGTCCTACAATCTACTTATTTATGGGTGGTTTCTTTATTGCTGTTGCAATGGAGCGTTGGAACTTGCATAAGCGTATCGCATTATACACTATTAGGCTTGTAGGCTCTAGCCCTAACATGATGATACTTGGCTTTATGATAGCTACTGGTTTCATATCTATGTGGGTTTCTAACACAGCTACTGCTATGATGATGGTACCTATTGGGCTTGCGGTTATCGTACAAATTACTGGACAAACTTCACAACAATTACTATCTAACGAAGGCGACAAAAAAGAGCTTAACTTTGGTAAAGGTTTAATGCTTGCAATTGCTTACGCTGCATCTATTGGTGGTATTGCTACTATTATTGGTACACCTCCAAACACTATTATGGTTGGTATGATGGACACTTTATATGACCAACAAATCAACTTTGCACAGTGGATGATGTTTGGCTTACCATTAAGTATAGTTATGCTTGCTGTTACTTGGATAGTTATTACTAAGATAGTATTCCCTACTACTGGTTTAAAACTATCTGAAGGTAAAGAAGTTATTGATAGAGAAATCGAAGGCATGGGACCTATCACATATCAAGAGAAAGTTGTATTTGCTGTATTCGTTTTAGTTGCGTTCTTATGGATCGGCCGTAGCTTTGTTAAAGTTGCTATGATTGATGATGCTGCTATTGCGATGCTTGGTACATTAATATTATTCTTAATCCCTTCTGACTTAAAGAAAGGCGAGTTTATACTTGATTGGAAAACTGCTGTTAAAATACCTTGGGATATCGTGTTACTATTTGGTGGTGGTTTTGCTATCGCTAAAGGTTTCTCGTCTACAGATTTAGCTAAGTGGATTTCTTCACAATTAACTGCATTAGATGGCGTTAGCATACTTGTGTTCGTATTGATTGCTACATTGTTAGTTGTATTCTTAACAGAGATTACTTCAAACACTGCAACTGCTACATTATTAGTACCTATCATGGGTAGTGCTGCTATTGCGTTAGGCGTTCACCCATATGCAACAATTATTTCATCTTGTGTTGCTGCATCGTTTGCATTTATGTTGCCTGTTGCAACACCGCCGAATGCTGTTGCTTTTGGTAGCGGTGCATTACGTATTGTAGATATGGTTAAAGCTGGCTTATGGTTAAACATCATCGGTACATTTATTATTGTTCTTGGTGTTGTTTATGTACTTCCTATACTATGGGGTATTGATCTATCGACAGTTCCAGCATGGGCAGTTGGTAAATAATACAAATATTTATTAAATACATTTAAACCGCTAGGGAATTTACTCTAGCGGTTTTTTATTGTATAATAATTGTAAGGAGTGACATATGGTATGGAGTAGTTTAAAGAAAAAGCTTGAAACTGAATATATAGCAGAGTCACTAAAAGGACGTATTAGCTATTTTATGACAAGTTATCGTAGTCGTAGTGCTATTGATTTGCACAATAGGGTTGCGATAAAACTAGATGGCGAAGAAGTATTTAAAACTAATGACACAGAATTTACGAAATCATGGCGCAAACATCATAGCGAAGATAACGATAACTATCCTGAAATACACTTAAAAACATTTAGTGACGGTTGTTTTGAACAAGGTCATTTTTTGAAAGCTGCCCAAAAGTTTGATTGTCAAAGCATTGATGAGAGTTTAGATGATGAAAATGCAATCATTAGGGCAATATCTTTGCTTGATAGGCGTGTTGGTAAACGTAGGCTAGTTGCAATGAAAGATAATATATTGAAAGAGCCTGTGTGGATACAAACGATATATAATATAAGAGTAAATGCAGAGAAAATACATACTTGAGAAGAACCGTTTGCAATTTTATGATATTTTAAAAAAATGACCCGCCTACATAAGTAAGCGGGCTTTATATTATCCAAAGAAAATTCTTGATAAGTCGTTATAGAAAGCAAAAACCATTAACAACATTAATAACGCAAATCCAGCACGTTGGAAGCCGCCAACTATTTTTTCGCTAAGTTTACGCCTTGTAATGCTTTCTACTGCAATTATTAGTAGATGCCCACCATCTAGCACTGGCACAGGTAGCAAGTTAAATATTGCTAAGTTTAGGCTTATTACCGCCATAAAAGTTAACAACATTACTAGACCAGAGCTTGCTGAATCAGCTGCAAGTTGCACTATCATAATAGGACCACCGATAGTATCTCTATTGACAGAGCCTGTTATCAACTTGCCTACACCAACGATAATTAGTTCTGTGTATTCAATAGTTTTATCAATACCAAGTTTAATAGCCTCAACAAAGCTATAATTGATTGTGATATTACCTTGCATTGGACTGATACCAATTAAGCCAACCGTCACTTCTGTACCGTCTGGATTAGTTATAGTGTTTTCTTGTGGCGTTATAGATGTTGTAATAACTTCGCCGTTACGCTCAACAGATACTGCAACATTTTGTCCAGCCCTAGCACGAATATATGCTGCGCTATCGCTCCAAGTATCCATAGGGATAGTGTCTAGTGATAATATTTTATCACCAGCTTTTAAGCCGGCTTTATCCGCTGGGAAGTCTGGCGACAAACTACCAATAACAGGCGGAACGTAAACATCTGCACCGATAGTACCAACGTCTATTGTTTCCCCAAATGCGTTTTGTGATTTTGTAGTAGCTGGGGTAACAACTAATCTTTCATCATTCTCCATTGTAAAGTATAATGGTTTACCAGCATTTTCTGAAACTATTAATGCAACATCGTTCCATGATTGCACTGGCTTGTCATTAATTTGAATAATTTTTTCACCTTCAACCATTCCAGCAGCATAAGCAGGGCTACCTTTTGTAACATTGCCAACGATAGAATCGTAAGCTGGAAAGCCAGACATAAACAAACTTGAAAATACTAACGCTGTAAATAATATATTAGCGATAGGACCAGCCGCAATAATAATTGCACGTGCAAACGCTGGTTTATCTGCAAACGAACGTCCTACTAAATCAGCTTTTGGCACATTAAATTCCTCGCCACTATCTTCAAGTTTCGAGCTATCTTCGCCATACATACTAACGTAGCCACCAAGTGGTATTGCACAAACGCAATAGTCAGTTTCGCCAATACGTTTACCTACTAACCTTTTACCAAAGCCAACAGAAAACCTTTCTACATATACATTAAAGTATTTTGCAGCTAAAAAGTGTCCTAGCTCATGCACGACAATCAAAACAGCCAGCATAGCTATAGCAATAATTATGTTCATAAATTCATCTTCCTTTTTATTTTATAAAACTTTGTGCAATACTCATTGCATTATCGCAATTTTCGCACGCTTCATCTATATTTTTCGCATTTTTAAATGATACGCTATCAAGTGTACGTTTAATAATTGATGGTATATCATTGAACGAGATTTTGTTCAATAAAAAAGCATTAACTGCTACATCATTAGCTACATTCATAGCTATCATATGCGTATTTGAGTCACTTTGTAGCACCTCTAGTGCTATTTTTAAACACTCAAACCTTTCAAAATCTGGCTTTTCAAACGAGAGTGTTCCAACTTTTGTTAAATCTAGTTTATCTGCACCAGATGTTATCCTACTAGGAAACCCTAGCCCATATGATATTGGTATACGCATATCAGGCGTTCCCATCTGTGCTATTGTAGAGCCATCGTTAAATGCAACATACGAGTGTATAATACTTTGTGGATGGATTACAACATCTAAAAGTTCATGACTAACATCGAATAAATATTTTGCTTCGATAAGCTCTAACCCTTTATTCATCATTGTCGCGCTATCAACAGATATTTTCTGCCCCATGCTCCATTTTGGGTGGTTCAATGCTTCATTAAGCGAGATATGCTTAAAAGAATCTTGCGGACGATTACGGAATGGTCCACCGCTTGCAGTCAATGTTATTTTTTCAATATCCAACCTATCATTGTTTGCTATACATTGAAAAATAGCTGAATGTTCACTATCAACCGGTATAAGCGTTAGACCAGTTTCATACACTTTATCCATAATGATTTTGCCAGCTGTAACGATAGATTCTTTATTTGCAAGCGCAATATCTATCCCACGTTTAGCAATATCATATGTAGCCCTAACTGCTTCTATACCACTTGCAGCATGAAGAATTAAGTCTATTTTTTCGTTATCTAGTATTGATAGAAATTCATCGTATGAATTTGGCTTGCTCATAAGCAACTGATAACTAGCATTAATTTTACTAGCTATCACATCCAAATCTTTCTCATTAGAAAATGACGATACGAATACGACATCGAATATGTCAGGGTTTTGCATAACTACATCAACAGCTTGTGTTCCTATTGAGCCTGTCGCCCCAATAATTGCTATACGCTTTTTCATTTTAAGGATAAAATCTCAACACTACAAATTCAAGATAGAAGTATGCAGCAGGCACAGCAAACAATACAGAATCTGCCCTGTCGAATAGCCCACCGTGACCGGGGATAACGTGTCCGCTATCTTTTATGCTGGCGCTACGTTTTAGCATCGACTCTATCAAATCACCAATAACTGATGCAACAATAACTTCAACAGCTACAATAGCCATAAGTAATGGGTGTATATCAATAAATAAGTAGTTAAATAGTAATGCAATTAATAGTGCACCAATAAAACCACCAATAAGCCCTTCAACTGATTTTGCTGGGCTAACCTTTGGTATAAGTTTATGCTTGCCAAAGCTAATACCAAAAAAGTATGCAAACGAGTCTGCACCCCAAACAATACAAAGTATGCAAAGTAGCCATACTGGGCTAATATCGTGTACTAATAATATAAATGAAAACAAGAACGGAATAAATATTATTGAAAAGAAGCTAGATGCAACATCATTCAATACGTTATCAGTAGGTGTATCTGTAAGCATTTTAACAAGAAATGTAACAAGCATAATAAAAAATAGTAGCGATATTATTAGCGGAAACGATTTAAAATAAAAAGCAAACGGTATGATGATAGCGCCCACCCATGTAAGCGTACATCTTGCTTTATCCCTTTCACATTGTGCAATCTTAATAAATTCTGCCACAATACCTAAGTTGATTGCTAGTATTGCAATAAAAAACAACGGTTTAGGCAAGTACATAATAAGGGCAACAACAATAGGCACTAATACGACTGCTGCGATGATACGGAATTTAAGTTCACGCTTTTTAGACTCGTCCATATTTTTCCCTCATAATTTCATTAATTGTTATTAAGTTGTTCATCAGTCTTACCAAACCTTCTAACTCTTTTATTAAACTCAACTATCGCTTTATCAAACTCTTTTTCTGTAAAGTCAGGCCAAAGTTTATTGGTAAAGTAAAGTTCTGCATAAGCCGACTGCCAAAGCATGAAGTTACTAATACGTTGTTCACCACTGGTGCGTATTAATAAATCAATATCTGGTATTTCTGGATTATATAACTTTGATGAAATTAAATCTATAGAAATCTTATCAATATCTGTCACATTGTTTTTTATTTCTGTTGCGATTTGTTTGCAAGCCTCAACAATTTCATCTTTTGAGCCATAGCTAATAAGCAAATTAAGTACCATACCGCTATTATTTTTAGTATCTTCAACAAGTTGTTTAAGCATATCACTAATGTGGCTAGGTAGCATATCTAGCTTGCCAGATGTTTTGAACACTATATTTTTTTCAATAAGTTCTGCACGCTCGTCATTAATATATTCTTCAAGCAAGCCCATAAGAAATGATGTTTCTTCAACTGGGCGAAGCCAGTTCTCGATAGAAAACGCAAACATACTAAGATAATTTATATTAGATTTTGCAGCGTGTTTAACGATGCGCTTGACTGTGGCAACACCTTTTTTGTGCCCAATAGCACGGGGCATACCACGTTTTTTTGCCCACCTACCGTTACCATCCATTATGATGGCAACGTGTAGAGGATTTTCTTGCTGATGCATTATATTTCCATTATTTCCTTTTCTTTACCAACAGTGATTTCGTCTATACGCTTGATAGCTTCATCAGTAATTTTCTGCACTTCATCTTGTAGGCGTTTAGATTCATCTTCACTGATAGGAGCATCTTTATCTTTCTCAGCTTTTTTAATTTTTTCGTTAGCGTCGCGTCTTTCATTACGCACAACGATTTTAGCATCTTCGCCCATTTTTTTAACTATTTTAGCTAGTTCCTTTCTTCTTTCTTCAGTAAGTTGAGGGAATGGAACACGAATAATTTTACCATCGTTAGATGGGTTAAATCCCATTTGGCTAGTTTGTATAGCTTTTTCTATCTCTTGTATCATTGTAGGTTCCCAAGGTGTGATAGTAACTAACCTAGCCTCTGGTGCAGATAGTTGTGCAACGCCAGAAAGTGGTGTCATAGTGCCATAGTAATCTACTTTGATGTTATCGAACATAGCTATAGACGCTCTACCAGTTCTAACGCCTTTTAGTTCTTCTTTGTAGAAAGATGTTGCTCTTTCAAGTGATTCTTTAAAGTTTGTAATTACTTGTTTTGCCATAATTTATTCCTCATTTTTATTTTGTACTAAAGTTCCAACTTTTTCGCCAGTAACAATTTTTTTAAGGTTACCAGCACCAAACATATCAAATACCATAAGTGGTATATCGTTATCCATACACATGCTAATTGCTGTAGCATCCATAACTTTTAAACCTTTTGTTAAAACATCAAGGTAGTTAATATTATCAAATTTCACTGCGTCGCTAAATTTTTTAGGGTCTTTATCATATATTCCATCAACTTTTGTTGCTTTAAGCACAAGTTCGGCATTTATTTCTGATGCTCTAAGTGTTGCAGTAGTATCTGTAGTGAAGTATGGGTTACCAGTACCAGCAGCAAAAACAACAACACGCCCTTTTTCCATGTGTCGCATTGCCCTACGTCTAATGTAAGGTTCAGCAATTTGCCTCATCTCAACAGCTGATTGCACCCTAGTAGGTATTCCAGCAGCTTCAAGCCCATTTTGTACCGCAAGCGAGTTGATAACAGTTGCAAGCATGCCCATGTGGTCCGCTGTAACCCTATCCATGCCCTTTGCAGCAGGCGAAACACCACGAAAGATATTTCCACCACCAACAACAAGCCCAATTTTAACGCCCATATCATAGATAGTTTTAATCTCGTTAGCGATAAAAGACACTGTTTCGGCCTCGATACCGTATGATTGGTTGCCCATAAGTGCTTCACCACTAAGCTTTAGCATGATTGTATTATACTTTAATTTCATTTTTCACCATCTATAGACGCTATTTTGAGTATGTTACACCATATGTAATAAGTTAGTCAATACTTCATTGAATAGGTTGTTATATTTTCAGACTAGGTCACAGTATCACTTAAATACATGCAATAGTTTCTATAATTTACGACTGTTATAATGGCAGAAAAAAAGCTACAACACAAAATGTTATAGCTTTTATTATTTCTATTTTATTGTATCAAATATCCGATTAAATCGTATGCCGTTATTGCCAGATGAGAAGTAAATTACAAATGCTTTGCCGACGATTGCTTCTTCATCTACAAAGCCCCAAAATCTGCTATCGTAACTAGCATCACGATTATCACCCATCATGAAATAAGAATTTTCTGGCACTATAAACTCTGCGATGTTGTCCTTAGGCGATATATCTGCTGGTAAAATCGACATACTTTCAAACTCTACATATGGTTCTTCTAGCTTTTCACCATTTCTATAAATGACTTTGTCTAGTATTTCAATTTTATCGCCCGGGATACCGATAATACGTTTTATGTAATCTTTATCTGGTTCAAGTGGAAACTCAAATACAACTATGTCACCATTTTTTGGTTCAGAAAATGCGTACGACATTTTATTAACAAGTATATGGTCGCCTATTTGCAATGTTTCAAGCATAGAGCCTGACGGTATTTTATATGCGCCTACTAAAAAAGTACGTATTATCATAGCTATAACGAACGCTACAGCTAGCGAGTCTAGCGTATCAATAACAACATTTTTTTGTGGCTTTATTTTATTTTCATCACTCATTACTTATCGTCCCCAATGTTTAGTACAGCTAAAAACGCTTCTTGCGGCAGTTCGACAGATCCGACTTGTTTCATACGTCTTTTACCTTCTTTCTGTTTCTCAAGTAGTTTACGTTTACGTGATATATCGCCACCGTAACATTTTGCAATAACGTCTTTTCTAAACGCTTTAACTGTGCTACGTCCAATAACTTTGTTACCAATAGCTGCTTGGATAGCAACCTCAAACATTTGTCTAGGTATAACTTCTTTCATTTTTTCAACAAGTTCTCTACCTTTGTAATCAGCTTGGTCACGATGTACGATAATGGATAACGCATCAACTGGTTCTTTATTTATTAAAATATCCAGCTTAGAAAGGTTACTAGCACGATATTCTGAAAACTCATAATCAAACGACGCATAACCACGTGAACAAGATTTCAGCTTATCATAGAAATCCATAACGACTTCCATAAGCGGTATTTCATATTCTAATATGACACGTGTTTGCGATAAAAATTTCATATTTTTTTGCCATGCACGCCTAGATTGTAACAACTGTATAACTGCGCCAACATATTCTGATGGTAATATTAGCGTTGCCGATATGTATGGCTCTTCAATTTTAGACATATGGTTTGCGTCTGGCATTTCTGATGGGTTATCAACATCTATTATTGTGCCATCTGACTTAGTAATTCTATAAACAACTGTTGGAGCAGTCGAAATCAAGTTTAAATTAAATTCACGCTCTAAACGCTCTTGTATAATCTCCATATGTAGCAACCCTAAGAAACCACAACGGAAACCAAAACCAAGTGCAACAGAGCTTTCAGGCTCGAATGTAACCGCACTATCATTTAGTATTAATTTTTCTAGTGCATCACGCAACGGTTGGTATTCGTTAGGGTCAATAGGGTATAAACCACAAAAAACAACAGGTTTAACATTTTTGAAGCCCGGAAATGCGTGTTCTGTAGGTGTTTTTGCTAATGTAACAGTATCACCGATTTTAACTTCATGAACATCTTTTATACTTGCAGATATAAAGCCAACCTCGCCAACTGATAATTCACTAACAGCCATAGCTTGTGGAGTAAAGACACCTACTTCAATAATATCATAATCTCTACCAGTAGCCATAAAGCGAACTTTATCGCCTTTTTTAAGTGTGCCATCAATAACACGCATTAAAACTATGATACCTCTGTACGCATCATACCACGAGTCGAATATCATTGCCTTAAAAGGTGCATTTATATTACCTTTTGGAGCTGGTATATATTTGACAATAGCTTCAAGTATCTCTTTAGTGCCGATCCCCTCTTTTGCAGAGGCATGAACAGCGTATGAAGTATCAATCCCTATACTATCTTCAACTTCTAGCTTAACTCTATCTGGGTCAGCTGCTGGCAAGTCAATTTTGTTAATAACTGGAACGAGTTCCATATCTAAATCAACAGCCATAAATGTATTCGCAATCGTTTGCGCCTCAACACCTTGCGACGCATCAACAATAATTAATGCACCTTCGCAAGCAGCAAGGCTACGAGATACTTCATACGTAAAATCGACATGCCCCGGAGTATCAATAAGGTTCATAACATATGTGTTACCGTCATCGGCAGTATATGTAAGCCTAACTGATTGTGCTTTGATAGTGATACCACGTTCACGCTCGATATCCATGCTATCAAGCACTTGTGATTTCATCTGACGTTTTTCTAATGCACCAGTATATTCGATAAGTCTATCAGCTAGTGTAGATTTTCCGTGGTCAATATGTGCAATAATACTAAAGTTACGTATAAATTCTGTGTTCATGTAAAAATTTCCATTCCAATATCAAAAAAACCTGTCCACATTTGCATAATTAATAATGGACAGGCTTAAACATAATTCAAGTTGTTAAAATTATCAAGCTATATATTACATTCCCCAGCTTTTTAGTTTTTGTCTAGCTAATTCTGCTGGCCTTGATTTTGGGTATTTTGCAATAAGATTTTTTAAAGTAGTTGCTGCAGCGTTCCTATCTTTAAGGTTATCTTGCGTATAGCCAACTTTTAGCATTGCATCAGGTACTTTACTAGATTTTGGGTATGCGCTAATAACTTTGTTAAACGCCATAAGTGCATCGTTATTGTTGCTAACAGAATAGTATGTTTCGCCTATCCAATATTGTGCATTGCCAGCTAAAGGATCGTTAGGATATTTTGTTAAAAACTCGTTAAACTTATCACGAGCTTCGCTATATTTCTTTTGTCTGTTAAGCTCAAGTGCATAAGAATAAATGCTATTCTTTGCTGCAGATGAGTCTTCAATAATGATAATTTGTTGAGTTTCTTCGTTAGTAGGAATTTCTTCAATAATAGGTTCTTCAACAATTTCTACCATTTCTGTAATTGGAGGTGTAGTAGGAGCATCTTCGCCACCAACTCTGCTTTTAATCAACATAAGTTCGTTGTTTAAGTAGGCAATTTCGCTACGTAGTTCAGATATAGCGTTTGAGTTTGTTGCGATATCAGTATTGATAAGCTCTTGCCCTGCTTTAACATCTTCAACACTCATTCTAGTATCAGTAATTGAGCGCTGGATAACGACAAGTTCTTCGTTAATGTTAGTAAGGCTTTTACTAACTGCATCGTTTGTAGAAAACGAACAAGCTGTGGTTGACATTAATGCAACCAAAATGACGTATTTTTTCATTCAAGTCCTCTTTAAGTGGAATTTTATTATTTAACTTCCTAAAGCGAAGTTATCTATTTCTTCTATTAATCTGCTAAGTTCTGGCTTACCAATAAATAAGTTAGCGCCAATATTTTTGAGTTTTTGTTCGTTTTCTGCACTAGCCATAGATGAAAATACGATAATAGGTACATCGTTAAGTGCATCATTAGAGCGGATACGTTTAACAACAAAGTCACCACTGCCAACTGGCATTTCTAAATCTGTAACGACGATGTTTGGCTTAATAGTAGCCATAGCACCAAGCAATAATTTACCATTTTCAAATGTATGAACATCATAGCCAGCACGCCTCAAATTACCTTCAAGCAATTTGCGTATTGTGTGTGAGTCCTCTGCAATAAAAACTTTTTTACCTTTTCTAGCATCAACAAGATCCATATCTATATACGCATCTTCCCTAGTCATAGTTGTAGGGTTAATCTCGGCAATAATCTTTTCAAAGTCGAGCAGTTGCACAAGGTTATCGCCAATATGGATAACACCAAGTACAGAATCAAGCAACTCCATATCACTCATAGATGAGTAATCTTTAATATCTTCCCATGTAACACGGTGTATTCTGATAACTTCATCA
>CAYJIW010000003.1:0-55457 GCA_964370335.1 uncultured Deferribacteraceae bacterium | reverse complement strand
TAGGGGCGATGTTGATAAAATAGTTATTGGCGATAACTCTAATGTGCAAGATGGCTCGATAATTCCCGTCACAAAAGATAAGTACCCTACTATTATTGGTAATGGCGTCACTATTGGGCATGCTGTTAAGTTGCATGGTTGCGTTATACACGATAATGTACTTGTTGGTATAGGTGCTATTATTTTAGACGGTGCTATCATCAACAAAAACTGCATTATTGCTGCTGGCACACTTATACCACCAAGAAAAGTTATTCCAGAAGGATCTATGGTTATGGGTTCGCCAGCAAAAATTGTTAGACAACTTACAGAAGAAGATTTTGAAGTGATTAGACAAAACGCTATTAGGTATGTAAACTATACAGGAATGTATAGGGAACTTCACATGCGTTAAAATTCCACAACAGTAATTGCGTTACCGCCTTCAGAGTTTTCTGCAAGTGCGTAACGCTTTACACGTGGTATTTGGCGTAAATGTTCATGTACTGCTTTGCGTAGCTGTCCAGAGCCTCTGCCATGTATTACATAAACTTTTTCATAACCAGATAATAAAGACTCATCAATAAACTTATCTAACATGTCGAGTGCTTCTTCAACACGTTTACCAACAAGCAATAGTTCTCGCCTAGCTGTTGAAAAGCTACCTTTAGTTGTAATTTTAACATTGTTTTGCGTAGTTTTCTTGATTTTATGCCCTACTGCTTCCTTTTTGCTAAGCTTTACACGCATACCTTCCATGTTAAGTTGTAGTGTGTCGCCAGATATTGATAAAACTTTCGCACTTTTGCCATATCGCTCAAGATAGATTATATCATCAACTTTTATATCTTCCACAGGTTTGCGTTCAGATTTTAGTTTATCAATTTTTTTTGCTGTTTCTTTTATGCTTTCTTCAATTTCTTCAGCAGATACTTTCACTTTTTCGGTAACTAATCGCTTACCTTTTTGCAATAAAGAGTAAGCTTCCTCTAGCAACTCTAGTTCTTTAGAGTTTAACCTTTTTTGTAGTGCATTTTCGCTATTTTCCATGCTTAGTATGCGTTTTTCTAGCGCTAGTTTTTCATCATCTAATAGCCTTTTATTATGCTCATTCTCAGCTATTAATTGGTTTAGTTCTTCAACTTGCATTTCAATACTAGATTTATATTTACTCAATTCATCGTTAGCACTATTGATAATTTCTGGCAGAAACCCTAACCGTTCAGCAATCATAATTGGGTCAGATTTTCCAAGTATGCCACGTAATAGTTTGTATCGTGGTGCAAATGTTTCATAATCAAAATCTACAGCATAAAATATAGATGATTTATTGTTTAATGCATAATTTTTCACTTCAGAAAAGTGAGTAGTAACAATAACTTTTGCACCCTTTTGCTCAATATACTTTAGCACTGCAACTGCTATTGATGCACCTTCTCTTGGTTCTGTGCCTGTTCCTAGTTCATCAAGTAAAATCAAAGTTTTATCGTCTGCACACTCTACAATACGTTTTATATTAAGCATGTGTGATGAAAATGTACTTAAATCCATTATTAACGATTGTTGGTCGCCAATATCTGCCAGTATGGAGTGGAAAAATACGCATTTTGCAGCTTTTGCAAATACAGGTAGTCCGCAATAAGTAATTAAATGGTTTAAACCGATTGACTTTAATGCTGCAGTTTTACCACCAGTATTTGCGCCTGTAATAATTGTTGAATATGTAGCGGTATCCATTTCAAAATCAATTGGGATAGACTCATCACCCTTTCGCAAATATAAAAGCGGATGATGAACACTATAGAAAAGTACATCATCTGCAATCTCGCCAAAGGTGTATTGTTTGCCATTATAAAATACGCCTAGCTCGAGCCTATACGCTAGGTATGTATAAATTTGTGTAGTATATATAATGTTATCAGTTTCTTGTTGTAACAAATTGCGTAATTTATACAAAATTTTTGCAATTTCTTCAGATTCTTTTATGATGAGTTCTTGCATAGCGTTATTAATGCTAACAACAGATGATGGCTCAATATATAGCGTTTGTCCAGATGTAGATTTGTCATGGATAATACCTTGTATATATTGGCTAAAGTTTGTTTTGCAAGGGATAGTATATCTGCCATTGCGTAATACAACAACTCTATCTTGTATAAATTTATCGCCGTTAGATGAGTTTAGTACATCATTTAGTGTGCGTTTTACTCGTGCTTTATACACGTTTAAATCACGCCTAATTGATGCAAGTTCTGGTGTAGCGTCATCTTTTATTATGCCACTATCATCTATAGAGCGTTCAATTTCATTACGTAGTATAGAGATTTCATTTAATAAATTAATTTTATCTATTAATATTTTAGGTTTTATAGCATAAAGTTTTGCTTTAAGTTCAGATATGTAAACAAGGAAGTTTTTGATAATAATATAGTCATTAATTTCTACTGTGAAATGCTTTTGGTTTAGCTTAGAATAGCTTTCATAGTAGGTATCGTCAATTTCAATCAGTTTGCCATGTTCAGCTATTTCTATTGCTTCTGCAGTTTCTTTTTGAGCAATTTTGATATTGTTTAAGTCGTCGTATGGAACAATATCGCTAACAAAATCAATAGCAAAGCTCGATGAAAAGCTTTGCTTTACAATATTTTTAAAATCTTCAAATTCTAGTGTTTTATAATCGTAATTCATTATTTTTCAAAAGGATTTACTCTATCTAGTCCCGATATTCCATCAACAAATTCATACATAACAGGTGCTAGCATCATAACATAATGCGATGGTGTTGATTTATTAATTTCTTCAACTATTGGTGTTTTTGGGTCTAACACTTTTACTGTAACCCATAAGATAAAGCTAACAATAATTGCACTTTTTAAAGCTCCAATGAAAAAGCCAGAAAGTCTATTCAACCAACCTAAATGTATTAATGTTAATAACTTATGTAGCGCATGTCCGAATAAAATTATACCTAGGTACATAAAAAAGAAACCAATAAAGTAAGTAACTATTGTTCCTACTTCTTCTGTAAAACCAAAGCTATTTACTAATGGAAGTAATATAGGGTATAGCGCAAACGTAAACAGCACAGATAATACGATACCAAGTACACCAATTACTTCAAACACAAATCCTTTTAAGTATCCACGTATGCCAAAACCAACTAATATAAGTATTATCAATACATCAATAGCACCAACACCCATAACTAGATAACCTCTTTAATAACACTACTAACCAATCTGCCTTCGGCGCTTGCTCCAACCTTTGCCATAGTTGCTTTCATTACAAGCCCAAAGTTAGATTTGCTTGCATCATCAAGCTCAGCCACTACTTGCAGTACAATAGCCTTAATCTCATCTTCGCTAAGTTGTTTAGGTAAGTATATTTCTAATGTTTTAACTTCTTCTAGTTCTTTATCTGCAAGCTCTTGTCTGCCAGATTTAGTATAAATATCTGCTGCATCTTTACGTTTTTTAATAGATGATTGGATAACTTTTATAATTTCATCATCGCTAAGCTCTTTCATTGCTTCAATTTCTGCGTTTTTAATTTCTGATTTCAACATTCTGATAGTGCCTAAGCTAATCGTATTCTTTTCACGCATATGTTTTTTCATATCTTCTGTAAGTGTGTCTTTTAAGCTCATTTATATCTCCAATTATTAATTATTTTGCATATTTTATAGGGTCTGAAACACCAGCTTTTTTAAACCCACGTAGGCGTAGGAAACAACTTTCACAAACACCGCATGCTTCTTTTTCTGCTTGGTAACAGCTCCACGTTAAGTGAAGTGGCGCACCTAGCTCAACACCTTTTGTCACTATAGCTGATTTATCCATATTAATCAATGGTGTAATTAACTTAACTTTATGCCCCACAAGTGCCACATCAAGCAAGTCGTTAAACTTATCATAAAATATTTGTCTACAGTCAGGGTAGCCGCTTGAGTCTTCTTCCACAGCACCAATAAATATTGCTTCTGCTTTTATAACTTCTGCCCAGCTAACTGCCATAGAAATCATATTAGCATTACGAAACGGTACATATGTTGATGGAAGCGTATTTTCGACTGGTTCGCCCTCTTCAACTTTCATGTTTGTATCTATAAGTGATGTTCCACCAATTTTTTTAAGGTGGTCTATATCAACAGTTAGCCTATCTTTTACGCCAAAATGGTCTGCAATATCTGTAAACGATTGATATTCTTTTGCTTGCGTTAGTTGCCCATAGTTGACGTGCATAAACGCTGGCTCGTAGCCTTGATTAATTGCTATACTTGCTGTAACACAGCTATCAAGCCCGCCACTAACTAATATTATTGCTTTTTTCATGTACATACTCCAAATAACTTATGAAACATTATACTAAATAAATAAATTTGTAAAACTAAAATAATAGCGATTGATAAATTAAGTTATTTTTGGTATAAATATAATAAATAAGTAGTAAAAATATATTTTAGGAGATTTTCATGAGTAAAATCAGGAATATTGGTATTATTACAGCTGGTGGTGATTGCGGTGGTCTTAACGCTGTTGTGTATTCAGCTGCAAAGATGGCAGAGCTTCATGGTATAGGTGCTTATATTATCCCAAATGGTTATGCAGGGTTATATAACTTAGTCGATTTTGACAAACTTACTAGATTAGATCTAGATAGAGTTGAAAAAATAGATACTACTAGAGCTGGTAGCGAAGCTGGCCACTCACGTGTAAAGGTTTCAAAAATTAAAGATGAAGATAAGTATAAGCGTATTATTAAAGGGCTTGAAAAGTTCCAAATTGATGGGCTTGTTGTTGCTGGTGGTGATGATACAGGTAGCGTCATAGTTGACTTACATGAAAATGGTATCCCTGTTGTTCACGCTCCAAAAACAATGGATTTAGATTTGCAAACGTATTCTGTTGGCGGTGACTCTACTATTAATAAAATAGCACAAATTGCTCATGATCTAAAAACTACTGGTAGAACACATAACCGTGTTATCGTACTTGAAGTTTTTGGCAGATATGCTGGACATACTGCTTTTAGGGGCGGTGTTGCTTCTGATTCTGATTGTATATTAATACCGGAAGTACCTGTTGATTTTAATGAAATATATAAACACGTTAAAGAGCATTTCACTAGACGTATTATGAATAGTGATGTTCATGCTGGTACATACACAATCATAGTTGCAGAAGGTATCAAAGATGAGAAAGGTAACTTAATATCTGAAGGTGATGGAACTGATGCTTTTGGACACGTTAAGCTATCTGGTGCTGCAAAATATGTTAAAGCAAAAATCGAATCTATGATGAAAGACGATCCAGAGATAAAAGATTTTATGAAGAAATCTAAAATGTATGTTGAAGGTATTTATGAAATACCTGAAATACGTGACGTAAATCCGGGTCATATTGTAAGAGCTGGACAAAGTACAGCTTTCGACGTTAATTTTGGTAAAGAAGCTGGTACATCAGCTGTTATGCTTTTATTAGAAGGCATTACAGGTGTTACATTCTCGCATATTTCTGGCGAGGGTGAAATCGTTTATATGCCAACTAAAAACGCTATTGAACAACGCCATGTGCCATTAAATATTGTATCGTTGTATGAAAACTTAGGCGTATGTTTTGGTAGGAAGCCAAACAATGTGTTGCTACCTGCTAAAAAAATTGAAAAACTTGTCGATAGAACATACTAAAAAATAAAGGGCTTTCAAAACGAAAGCCCTTTTCTATTATCCATTGTCATTTCATGAAAATTAATATACATTACTAAAAATTCAATTTTAGAGGTAGTAATGAAAGTCTTTAATCATTTATTATTGTTAGTTTTTTTATTTGTATTCGTACAAACATCATTTGCACAAGATATTATTGAAATACGAACGAAAGAGGATCTATCCGCTTTTCGTGATCGTGTAAATAATGGGGAGCAAACTTTATCGGCAAAAGTTATGGCTGATATTCGTATAACTGGGAATTGGGTGGGTATAGGCTCATACACAAGTGAATACAAAGGCAACTTTGATGGCGGTGGTTTTACAATTAATGGTTTAAGCCACAGCGGTGTAGCATTGTTTGATGTACTTGGAGATGGTGCAAATATTACATACGTTAAAATATCTAGTGCAAAAATCACAGGTGATAATAGTATAGGTATTTTAGCAAACATTGTTAAATCAGGTGCAGTTATTAGCCATGTTTTAATTGAAAAATCAGAAATTATTGGTAAAGCTAGCGTCGGAGGTGTTGTTGGTGTTTTACATGGAAAAATATTTAATACATCTATACATAGCACAAGCGTTACTGGTGAAACACAAGTTGGCGGTATTGCTGGCAATATGACTGGTATTATTGAAAAATCTGGTGTTTATGGCAACTCATACGTTCATGGTAAGCAATACGTCGGTGGTATCGTTGGCAATGTGATGAAAGGTAGTATTATTGCTTGTAGTTTCAATATAGATACAGGGCTTGGCAACACTATCAAAGGTGAAACATTTGTTGGTGGCATAGCTGGATCTAATGGCGGTTTAATTGCTGCATCGCTTATTCGTAACCACAATATAGAAGGTGGCAATGAGTATTTTGGCGGTATAGCTGGGCTAAATAACAGCATAGATGGTTCTGCAAAAATCATTGGTAACATTATAGAAACAGGTATAGAAAAGAGAGGTAACACTAAAAACTTAGTCGTTGGCTTAGCTACACCAAACTCAGTAGATGGCAACTATTTTATACGTGCTTTTGATTTCCAAAATGAAGCACAAGATGGCTCTAAAATCGTTGATATGTTGAGTTTAGATATACTTTTAGAAATAAATAATACACTTGCATCAAACAATATTGCATACGAATTTGATATTGAAGGTGTCACAAGAAAAACATCTGATGAACAACTGGCTACTAAACAAGAAGAGTTGCACCCTACTCATATGGATATTGTAACGCTTGAGGATTTAATGAAGTTTGCAACACAAGTAAATACTGGCAATACAGCATTATCAGCTAAACTGCTAGATGATATATCGCTTGAGGGTGTAAACTGGATACCTATAGGCACCGAAGAACATGCATATAACGGCGTGTTTGATGGTAACGGAAAGGTAATATCTAACCTTACGATTAAAGGATATGGAAAAAATATCGGTTTCTTTGGCGTTGTCGGTGGCGTTGCAAAACATCAAACAGTTATTAAAGATTTGAATGTAGTAAATGTAAACTTATATGGCATGATATCTGTTGGTGGTATCGTTGGTAATGCACAGTATAATACGCTTATTGATAACGTCACAACATCTGGCATAGTTATGGGCGAGCGTGGTATTGCAGGCGTTGCTGGCTCTGCTAGAGGTACAGAAATAAGGTATGCAAAAAACTATGCAAATGTGGAAGCAAAACAAACATCAAAAAACTATATTGGTGGCATTGTTGGCTTTGCAGAAGATACAAAAATATATGCATCATACAATGCTGGTAAAATCACGGGTGATACTAATGGCATATGTGCTACTGGTGGTATCGTTGGATATATGGATACATCTAGCGAAAGAGCAAAAGCAAATGATTACTCATACATAATGGCATCTATAAACGAAGGCAACATAATGAGTGATATATACGTTGGCGGCATAGCTGGTGATGTAATGACTGGGCATGTTATCGGCAACGTAAACTTTGGTAGCGTGCGTGGTTACGAACGAGATATCGGCGGTATAGTTGGGCAAAGTCAAGGCAATTTAACACTTGAAGCTAACTTAAACTTTGGTAGCGTTTCTGGTGGTAGTGGTGAGAAAAACCGTATAGGTGTCATACATAAAAGTACGCGGGGTGAAAACTATTATGTATCGTTTAATGGTGCAACAAGCTATGGCAATGATAACAAAAACTCGTACTATTGGCTTGATAACATGGACGATGTGTATAGTGTCATACCAAAACTTAATGAACGTATCAAAAAGTATGGCGACTTTAAGTATGATTTACCATTATACAAAGGCTTTGCGCCACGTGTTAATGTTATAGATTACTTACCAGTAGCTACTGAAAGAGAAGTTTCGGTTGTAATGTCTAACTTTTTAATACATACGGAAGCTGATTTAATAACCTTAAAAGAACTTATTGAAGGTGGTATTACTAAAATCAATGCTACATTAGCAAACGATATAACGCTTACTAAAGTATGGAAACCGATTGGAAACGAGCAACATTCATATGAAGGTTCATTTTACGGTGCTGGCTACTCTATCAATGGCTTAGTAATTAAAGAAAAAAGCAATAATGTAGGTTTATTTTCAACACTTAAAGGTACAGTATCAAACTTAATAATAAAATCGCCTAATGTAGAAGGTATTGATAATGTTGGAGCATTAGCTGGCTCAGCTATGATAGGTAGCGTAGAAAATGTCACTATTGATGGTGGCACAATCAAAGGTAGAGAAAATGTTGGTGGCATCGTTGGTATATCTCATATTTATATTTATCATTCAACAAATTCTAGTAACGTTAGTGGTAACGATGTTATTGGTGGTATTGTTGGTAGTGGTATAACTATCAAATCATCACAAAATACAGGCAAAGTGACTGGTGACAATATAGTTGGTGGTTTAGCTGGCGTTATTAATGATTATATCGATGCGAGCTATAACTCAGGCAAAATTGAAGCAAAACAGACTGCTGGTGGTTTGGTAGGCATATTAGGCAACGCTATCATAGTGCGTAGTTATAACTTGGGTGATGTTACTGCAAGCGAAACTCAAGCAGGTGGTGTAGCTGGTATCGCAATTGATGAAAATAATTCATATAATATTTGGGGCGTTTATTCTACTGGGCAAGTTATAGCTAATAGTGAAGCTGGCGGCATAGTTGGTCAATTATTATTAAATTTAGATGATTATGATAACTCAACACCGTACTTTGATGGAGTGTACTACTTATATCCAACTGATATTGGTGATAACTATAGCGGTATAACAAGGGTAAAATCTGAAAAAGAATTGATTGAAAAAATTGATAGTATGAATATCGCTGCGAATAAAATGCATCAGTATAATGATATGTACGATATAAATATGAGCGTTTACTTTGCAAAAGCTAACAATGCAGATATTTTAACACCAATATTAACAGAAGAAAGCGAAAGTGATGGTGAAGAAGAAGGCGAGTATATTTATTATGAAATACATAACGAGCAAGATTTGATAGACTTTAAATCAGAATTTGAACAGTTGAGCGATATAAACTTTTATGAAGTCGCTTTGATGGATAATATCACACTTACAAAACCGTGGGAGCCTATCAACGCTGCATTCGATGGTTATTTTGATGGTAATGGAAAAACAATTAGTGGATTAGTGATAAAGAGTACAAGCGATTACGTTGGATTATTCAAATTACTTAGATACGATGCAACTATTTCAAATATAACATTCAAATCACCAATGATTGAAGGTGGCAACGGTGTTGGTGTTGTCGCTGGTGGTGTGGAAGATAGTGGTAAGCAAACAATCAATAATGTCACAATTGAAGGTGGCGAAATAAAAGGCAAAAGCAATGTTTCTGCATTCGTTGGTGAAAATAGCGATACTTTAGAAATAAAAGATAGTAACTTCTCAACAAAAATAACTGTTATTAAATAAAAAATATGGCGACTTTAAACAGTCGCCATTTATATTTTAATTAACATTACTTTTAATAAGTTTATATAGTATAGAGTCGATTAAAGCTTGATAACTGGCTTCAACAATGTTATCGCCAACACCAACTGTACCCCAAGTGCTATCGTAATCTTTTGTAACAATTAAAACACGTGTCGTTGCGCTCGTACCATCGTGTGATGATAAAATCCTAACCTTATAATCAACAAGCGTCATGCTTGTAAGCTCAGGATAAAAACCAACTAATGCCTTACGCAAAGCATTATCTAACGCATTTACAGGTCCGTTACCTGTAGCAGCAGTATGTTCTATCACATCGTTGACAGATAACATAACAGTAGCTTCTGTGCTTGGTAATGTATTAACTTCGTTACTTTCGTTAATAACCCTATAAGACAGCAATTTAAAAAAGTCAGGCAAGTTATTTGTAGCTTTACGCAATAACAGCTCAAAAGACGCTTCTGCACCTTCAAACTCAAAGCCCCTATTTTCAAGCTCTTTAAGCTGTTTCAACATTTTAGTTATTGTGCTATCATCGCTACTAACATCAATACCAAGCTCTTCAGCCTTATATATCAAGTTGCTTTTACCTGATAAATCAGATAATAACACACGTTGCTTATTACCAACAAGTTCTGGGTCAATATGTTCATACATTTTAGAATTTTTAAGTATGGCAGATACATGTACGCCACCTTTATGTGCAAAAGCAGAGTTTCCAACATATGGTTGACGTTTATTATGCACCAAATTACCAAGTTCGTTTACATAGCCTGATAAATCTTTTAGCTTAGACATACTTTCTTGCGGTACACAATCGTAACCATACTTTAATTGTAAACTAGGCATGATTGAACATAAATTTGCATTACCAGTACGCTCGCCAAAGCCGTTAATTGTACCTTGAACATGAGTTGCGCCGCCCCTAACAGCTAATAAACTATTTGCAACAGCTAAACCGCAATCGTTATGTGCATGGATACCAAACGCATAATCGCCTAATTCATTTTTAACATCTGCAACGATAGCAGTAATTTCATCAGGCATTGCTCCACCATTAGTTTCGCATAAAATAACGGCATCCGCACCAGCATCCCTAGCAGTAAGTAATGTTTTTATAGCGTAATCTCTGTTAGCTTTGTAGCCATCAAAAAAATGCTCTGCATCATAAAACACCCTATCAACACGGTTTTTTAAGAACGATATGCTATCATGTATCAACTCAAGGTTGTTATCTAAGCTAATTCTTAAGCCTTGTTTAACATGTAAATCCCACGTCTTACCAAAAATAGTAATGTTAGGAACGCCAGCTTCAAGCAATGCCATTATGACTTCATCTTCTTCGCATGTTTTTTTTGCACGCCTAGTTGAACCAAACGCAGTAACTTTGTCTAAATTAATTTTAGATGATGAAAGCGAGTTAAAAAACTCCATATCACGTGGATTAGAGCCCGGCCAGCCACCTTCAATAAAATCTATACCAAAATCAATTAGTCGCTCTGCAATGCGTAACTTATCAATGACAGTAAAGTTTACATCTTCTGATTGTGTGCCATCTCTAAGTGTCGTATCGTATATTACTATTTTTTTATCGTTCATAAATACTTTAAATCCTTAATTTGCTACTATTTTTCAACTATGAAAGCATCGTGTAATGCCCTAACAGCAAGCTCCGTAAATTTTTCATCAATTATGCAAGAAACTTTTATCTCGCTAGTAGAAATCATTTTTATATTAATCTGGTTTTCTGATAATACTGAAAACATTGTTGCAGCAACACCAGAATGGCTTTTCATGCCTATGCCAACGATTGATACTTTTGTAATATTTTCATCAGATGTAACAGATTTTGCTCCAATTTTATCAACTATCTTTTGGCAAGCTTGCATAGCTTTTGAAAGCTCTGTTTTTGGGACAGTAAAAGAAATATCAGTTGCACTATCTTGAGAGATGTTTTGTATAATCATATCTACGTTAATATTTTCGTTAGCCAAGCTAACAAATACATCTGCCGCCACTCCCGGCGTATCTGGCACATCTTTTATAGTAATTTTTGCTTGATTTTTATCACTTGTAACACCTGAAACAACCATACGCTCCATATTATCTTCCTCCTTTGATGTAACTAGCGTACCCGGCTTATCTTCCAATGAAGATAATACCATTATATCTACGTCAAAATTCATTCCTAACTCAACACTTCTTGAGTGTAAAACTTTAGCACCTAACGATGCAAGCTCAAGCATTTCTTCATGAGAAATAGTATCAAGCTTTTTAGCATCTTTAACAATACGTGGGTCAGCAGTATATACACCGTCAACATCGGTATATATTTCGCACACATCTGCTTTAACTGCGGCAGCGATTGCAACTGCAGTAGTATCAGAGCCACCACGACCGAGTGTTGTAATATCGCCAGTATCTATGCAATAACCTTGAAAGCCTGCAACGATACATATTTTGTTATTATCTAACTCACGCTTTAATCTATCACTTTTAATATCTAATATGCGAGCTTTAGAGTGGTTACCATCAGTTTGCATACCGATTTGGATACCATTTAATGATATTGCATCATGCCCTTTTGATAATATTGCTTGCGTTAGTAAAGGTACGCTAGCCGATTCGCCAGTTGATACAAGCTGGTCATACTCACGAGCAGAATAATCAGGGTCAATTTCTTTTAAAAGCCCTATTAACCTATCAGTCTCACCTGCCATAGCAGATACTACTGCTATAACGTCGTTGCCTTGCTCTTTTTTCTTAATAATAATATTTGCTACGTTTTTAATACGTTCTACACTGCCGACACTTGTGCCGCCAAATTTCATAACAACAAGACTCACTCAATCCTCCTACAAATACTTTTCTATATTGAAAAAATAATCTGCTATTTTATAACCATCTTTTATATCGAAAGTTGGTTTGACATATTCGGTATATGTTTCATTTTTATCAGCTTTTACATCAGTTCCATAAATTATTGCTGGTATAGCCTCTTTCGAGTGTGTTTTTAACTCAACAGGCGTTGCATGGTCTGGTGTAATTAAAATACGATACTCGTCATACTTGTTTAAACCGTCCATTATTATTGGCAACATACGTTTATCAATCAGTTCAATCGATTCAACTTTCTTTTCGTAATCACCTAAATGTCCAGTTTCATCAGGCGCTTCAACATGTATAAACACGTGGTCATGCTCTTTTAATGCTTCAATAGCAGCTTCTGCTTTACCTTCAAAGTTTGTATCTAAAAAGCCAGTCATGCCATCAACGTGTAGTATAGTTTGTTTAGTACAAACGCCTATCCCACGTATCAAATCAACAGCCGATATTACAGCGCCTTTTTTACCGTACATATCAATATATGGTGCCATAGTAGGTTTAGTACCCTCGCCCCAAAGCCATATAGCGTTTGCTTTGCCATACTTTTCGCTACCATTAAATATTACAGATGCTTTTTGCATAAGCTCGTTCAAAAGGTCGCTACCGTTACCTTTTGGATAATAGTTTGCAACTTCTTGCCCTGTAATATCGTGTGGTGGTGTAGTATCTAAATCATATTTAACATTGCGTAACACTAACAAGTTGCGGTAACTAACACCTTTGTAAAACTCGATAGTATCAGATTTAAACATCTCATTTAATTTATCAATAATGTTTTGTCCATGCTCATCAGTAATATGGTGCGCTGTAAAACTTTCCATAGTATTATCATCGCAAATAGTTACAAAATTGCAACGCAACGCTAGGTCATTTTCGCCAAGCTCAACACCTATACTTGCTGCCTCAAGCGGACTTCTGCCAGTGTAACATTCTTTAGGATTATAGCCAAAAATGCTAAGATTACAAATATCGCTACCTGCTGCCATGCCCTCTGGCACAGTATTTATCATGCCACAAATACCATCTTTTGCAAGTTTGTTGATATTAGGAATGTTTGCAGCTTGTAATATAGTTTTATCTCCAAGCTCTTTGATAGGTCTATCTGCTAGACCATCTAATAGTAATGTAATATATTTCATAACTAAATTTCCATTCGTATAACTGCTGTTTTGTCTAATGTTATTGGTAATTCATCAATTTCTGCAACAGCTTTCGTAATTTTTTCTGTTAATACTTCATGAGTCATTAATACAAGTGTAACGCTATCAGTTTCGCCGATTACTTCACGTTGTAAAGCAGCAGAAACGCTAATATCTTTGCTAGCTAATACTTTTGTAATGTTTGCAAGCACACCCGGTTCATCTGCAACAGTAAACCTTAAATAAAATGATGAAGAAATATCGTTAATAGTTCTAATATTTTTATGTTCGTTACCGTTTACAAATCCTAGTACATTTGCGTTATTAGTATTATTTGATTTAATATTTTTTGCAATATTGATAATATCAGCAACAACAGCACTACTTGTAGCAGCACCGCCAGCACCTCTGCCGTAGCTCATAGTAGTATCAACCCTATCGCCTGTAACGCAAACAGCATTAAAAACGCCATCAACAGATGCAATTAAGTTTGTTTCATGTATCATAGTTGGATGTACTCTAACCTCGATACCTTCATCGTCTTTTTTAGCAATAGCTAGTAACTTTATAACACAGTTAAACTCTTTTGCAATTTCAATATCTATAGGTTTAATATTGCTAATACCTTCAACATATATATCATCAAAAGGAACAATGCCTAAAAATGCGATAGATGATAGTAAACAAATTTTGTGTGCAGTATCAATACCTTCAACGTCAAAAGTAGGGTCTGCTTCTGCATATCCTTTTTCTTGTGCGTCGTGTAATACTTCAGCAAAATCTTTACCTTCTTTCGTCATTCTTGAAAGTATATAGTTTGCAGTACCATTAATGATGCCATATATTTGAGTAACATTGTTTGCAGCAAGGTCTTCTTTTAACACTCTTATGATTGGTATTCCGCCAGCAACAGAAGCTTCAAAGCCAATATCTAACCCCTTTTCGTCTGCTAGATTAAATAGTTCGCCACCTTGTGTAGCAAGTAGTGCTTTGTTAGCAGTAACGACATGTTTGCCGTTTTCAAGCGCTTTTATAATAAACTTTTTAGCAGCTCCATAGCCGCCAATAAGCTCAACAATTATATCAATTTCTGGATCGTTTATAAGTTCGTCACCATTTTTTGTAACAACAGGGACATTAGTTAAAAAATCGTCCATTTTTCTATCAATCGTTAGATCAGCAACGCCTTTAACTTTAATTTCTAAACCAGTTTTTTGCTTTATTATATCTGCATTTCTTATAAGTGTTTCAACAGTGCTAGAGCCAACAATACCGTATCCAATTATGCCGACATTTAAAATGTTATTTTCCATAGGTAAACCCTCATTGTGTTTTTAAAATAAATAATTTAGCATAATATAACTTTTTATACCCTAAGTCAAGCAAACACTATGCAAATTATCGCATAAATGGAAGTTTTTATGAAGATGAAAATATGATGATATGTAGAATAAAATGATTTGTTATATGTATTAGTTAGTTACAGCTATTTTTAGTGTTCGTCTTTAAATACACCTTTTAAGCCTACTGGGTTTATTGAAATATTTGTTGTGTTTGGATAATAGTAGCGTGCAAAAGTCAATATTGGTAATACTATTTATTCTTACTGCACTCATCAACACAACATTCGTCCATAAGGTATTGGATTATGTCATTTAAGTGGTCGTATTGAGCAATACAATTTAATACACGCCCTTGCCTCACTTGTTTAACAAACCCAGATGACACGAGTGCCGCTATATGATGACTAAGCGTTGAGTTTGGAATATCAAGCTCTTTCTGTAAGTCGCCAACATTTAAACCGCTAAACCCAGCTTGAACAAGCCGCTTGTAAATACTCAACCTTGTAGGATGCCCTAATTCTTTTAAACTATTTGCAACATTTTCAATATCCATGACAGACTCCATATTATCAATATATCACATACCACAGCATTTTTCAAGTAAATTTCGATATTTTTAGAAATATAGTAATTATTGCTTGACTTTTACGATATTTCGATTATTTTAGAAATATCAAAATAAGGAGTTTGTTATGGATATAACATTAGAGATGATAAAAAACACATTAGGTATGTTTTTATTTTTAGGTATTGAGTTATCGGTATTGTTTATACTAATTAGTGCAGGCGTTAGCTTGCTACAGCAATACATATCTAATGAAAAAATACAATCTGTGCTTGGTGCATCAAAGGGTCGTGGCTATATTTTAGCTGCTGGACTTGGTGCTATAACCCCATTTTGTTCATGCTCTACAATACCAATGCTTAGGGGGTTGTTAAAAGCAAAAGCTGGATTTGGTGTTACGCTCACCTTTCTTTTTACATCACCGTTACTTAACCCTATCATAATCGGTTTGTTCTTAGTTACTTTTAAGTTGAAAATCACCATAATATACGCAATTATAGCGTTAGTAGTATCTATTGTTGCTGGAATGGTGTTAAGTTTATTAGGGTTTGAAAAATATATTATACCAGAGGGTAACTCGTCAAAAGATAGCGATTGTTCAAGTTGTGGTGATAGTAAGCTTGAAGAAACTACTACAAGCTGTTGTAGTGCGAAACCAGTTGAGCCAACATCGTGCTGTGATGTACCGAAACCTATCACTAACACATTTTTAGATAAAGTAAAGTTTGCATTTAAAGATGGCTACAAACAATTTAAAGATATTTTCGTGTACTTATTGTTAGGTGTTTCGCTTGGTGCAGTAGTTTACGGATTTGTGCCTAGCGAGTTTATAGCTAAATACGCTAGTGGTGACAGTATATTTGCTGTTCCTATTGCCGCTGTTATTGGTATTCCGCTATATATACGTGTAGAAGCGTTAATTCCATTAAGTTCTGTGCTTATTGATAAAGGTATGGGGTTAGGCGCAATAATGGCATTAATTATTGGTGGCGGTGGAGCAAGTTTAACAGAACTCGTACTACTAAAATCAATGTTTAAAACTCAAATGATGGTAGCGTTTGTTGCAGTTATTATAACTATGGCAATAATTGCCGGGTACGTCATGCAATACGTATTTTAGCATTAGGAATTGCATTACAATCAATATTATGATAAATTAATTGTAATATTGATTGGAGCAAATATATAATGGAAGCAAAACAACTTATCGAGAGCTATTCGCCTTGTTGCCCACGTATAGCCTTTTTTGAAGTAGATGATACTTCAGCATTTTTTTATATAGGCGATAGCGAAAAACAAGAGATTATTTCAGCATGTTTTGTTGCAAACGTCAAAAGCGTTGATGATGCTATATCTCATGAAGAATGGGAGAATGGCGGTTATGCCACTACCCCTATGCTAGATTATAAATTTGTTAACCACTCTACAAATGGTATGCAATTTGATAATAATATAGAAAATTACGAAGTTGTTTGGACACAAGAAGGTACAGGCGCTGGGCTATATTATATGGGCGAACTACTTGCGTATATTCCAGAATGGGCGAATGACGAAATGCCTGGCTATAGCAAATATGTATCAGTAATTACAGAGTATGCGTATCCATTAGCCGATGCGTTTGAGCCTATATCTAATCGCCTAAACGAAGCTAGAAATTTTTGGAGTGGTTTTGACTATGGAACATGGTGGCAAGATATACAAGATGGCTACCTAGACTCTATAGAAGAATACATAGGCAAGATTGATAAATACTATGCAATTGATGGTGGAGAATTTCCTCCAATGGCATTAGTTACAAGCATCACAGATGAATTGTGCTATGCAATGACATTAGGCGTTAGTATTGTCCGATTGCCACTTACAGAAGTTTATTATCAAGAAGATTACAAAGAATTTTCAAGAATTGAACTAGGATTTGTATGTACTAAAGAATATGAAGAATATTTTTCAGCTATATCAGACGAATTATCTGCGATTGCATCATACCCTTGGAATACAGTTACACCTCTGGGGCATGGTCACACAGTAGTTTCACATGCGATACCAAACTACCCTATCTTATGGTTAATTAATGCAAATATGCTTAGCGAAAAGTGCCGACCAAATTTTGACATAATATATGGCGATAGAGTCAATCTTTTATGGGCAGTGCCAATAACACAAGATGAATTTGACTTTTTATCAAGTTGCGATATGGAGCAAGTTTTCAATGCAGAGTTGCCAGATGATATAATGATATTTGATGGCACTAAAAAGAATGATATAATAAAATTGTTAAAACTTACTAATTAACAATGACTTGTAAATTATAATTCAAGCAATACATTATCTAATTCTAGCTGTATAAATGTAGTAACAGTGATGATACATTTAAAAAAAATATTGATTATTAGACAAAAATAGTATAAAAATAAATATATGGTTAATAATATTATATCGGGTGGAAATGGTTAAAAAGCTTATAGATAAGTTGTGGTTATTCAATATTGGCGACCCTGTCAAAGATGATGAAGCAACACTTACTACTATGGAACGATTGCAACGTGGTAACGAATATTTTACATCACATGTGCTAAATTCTGACCATGCAAACAATATTGAAAGAGTTAGATATTTAGCACACTACGGGCAAGACCCGCATGCTGTACTTGTGACGTGTTCTGATGCTAGGATTTCGCCAGAGCGTATATTTCAAGCAGAGATGGGCGACTTTTTCATCATTAGGACGGCTGGTAACGTAGTTGGCGATATTGAGCTTGCAAGTATTGAATATGCGGTTGCTAAAGTTGGTATTGATACAATTATTGTCATGGGGCATGAAAATTGCGGTGCGATACATAGCACTGTTGACCATTATGGCGAAGAACCACTCGGAAGTATCGGACATATTATTAAACGTATAGAACCATCAGTTGCAAAAGCAAAGCTTGAAACAACTCAATATCAAGAAGTTATATCAAAAGCAGAAGATTATAACGTATTAAACGCTGTTGAAACTATCAAAAGTAGCCCTATCGTACAAGAATATATGGCTAATGGTAAAGTTTGTATCACAGGTGCAAAGTATGGCATTGCAACCGGTAAAGTTACATTTTTTACCAGTATCGAAGGCTGTTGCAAGTAGCTACAATTAACCTATTAAGGCATACGTACAGTCTAATCTAATCTAATTATACAACTCATACTATAATTATTATCAGACCTTATTTTCATTTTGTATCTTATTTAAAGAATATACATAGCATTTCATATTACAACAGAAACTATTTATCTTTTATTTATTATTTCCGTTTAGGCATTTCAAAATTTATTAATGCTTTATTTAAGAAGTCATTAAATGGCTTCATTGTTAGGAATATTCTTATAGAATTTGATATAAAATCATTTGCTAACACATGATTGTCAGACATAAAATACTCTAGGTACCAACTTTTATTTTTTAAAAACTCTGCTTGCGGGTGTTCTTTATTATATTCTTTAGGAACATTTTTTAACGCTTCACCCTTTACTTCGAATAATTCTTTAAAATTTGGTTCATTTATAATTTTATTCCACTCATCATGATTATTTGAAATATAAGTCCTTATCATGTTTGTAGCATCTTTAAACATATCAGCAAAAAGTCCACCACCTAGGAATGTTTGCCCATCAGGTTTTAGCCTAATAAAGTAACCTACTGGAATTGGAAGCTTACCTTTAGAAGATATATGTGCCCTAAACGCGGGATTATATGGCGATTTATCAAAACTATATCTTGTATCACGTACAACTTTAAAAGTTAAATCTTTCGCACAATTGTGTAGAATAGAAATATCACTCTTTCCAATTTCTGATATTAAAACTTCTATGACATGTTCAAATTCTTGGTGTGCTTTTTTATACATTTCCTTGTTGGAATGGTACCATTCACGATTATTGTTTTCTTTAAGTAGTGTTAAATAATCAAAAATCTGTTTAATATCCATAGTACACCTACAAATTTTTTAAATACTCATTAATATTAAATTTATCTATTGTACTTTTATGGTTTAAGTATAATGGGTGATGTGGATGCCCTGCTTTTGAGCGTTTACCTATAGTGTGCCAGTTGCAATTATATTTTCCCGTCAGTTCTACTATATCTTTTAGGCAAGTTTTTAAATACTTACGCTTTTCAATCAACGTGCCCCACGCAGCCCAAATATCACACTCGCCTTTCATAAAAAGTCGCTCCATAGCCTCAAGGTTCAATTTATGCTCTGCTTCGTTTATTTCATTATCCATATCGTTTGGATTTGTTGCACGCATAGGGTAAATATTCAACATAATAAAGCTATCGTAACCATGTATCTTTGCAAATGTTTCGACATTGCGTACTGTTGGGTCAAGGTCATGCGGTGATGCAGTGCTGGGATTAATACCAAAACATATCAACGGTTTTTGCCCTTTTGTGCCTAATGTCTGCCTATATAGCTTATTTTCTGATTGTTCATAAATCCACTCGTTAGCGTCATATGGCAACTCTTTAACCTTTGATACAGTTATGCTAATAATATCCAATTTGACACCTACTTACATAGAGTTTCTTTATACACGTGACAATCTGTAAAGTGATCAAACACCATGCCTGTTGCTTGCATAAAAGCATAAATTATTGTAGAGCCTACAAATTTAAACCCCATTTTCTTTAAATCTTTACTGATTTTATCAGATAACTCTGTACTTGCTGGCACATCTTGCATACTTTCAAAGTGGTTTATTATAGGCATATTATCAACGTATTTCCATATAAATTTATCAAAACTACCATGTTCTTCAATGATTTTGATAAATAATTGTGCATTTATGATACTGCCTTTGATTTTTAAACGATTTCTGATGATTTTTTCATTATTCATTAGTTCTTCAACCTTTTTTTCGTCATATTTTACAACTTTGTGATAGTCGAAGTTATCAAATGCCACCCTAAAATCATCACGCTTTTTAAGCACAGTTATCCATGAAAGCCCCGCTTGCATACCTTCCAGTATTAGCATTTCAAAAAGTTTTCTATCATCATGGACAGGTCTGCCCCATTCGTTATCATGATAGTCTTGGTAAATTTTCAAATCGCCTGCCCATGAGCATCTAGTTTTCTCGTACATATTATCACCTCATATAAGAAGTAAGTTGTTAGCCTTCGTATATTACCATACCTTCTATAATTAACCATTCTTGGATACCAAAGATACTCAAGATTTTTCCATAGATATCTTCAGTTTCTTGTATTGTTATACATTCACCATTATCAAACTCAATATCTATATGCTGGTTTACGATATTGTCGGTATCTTGTTTTTCAATTATATCTACTTTTAATTCTACTTTAGTAATTGTGGCAATATCACCATATGTGCTTACTAGCACTTCTTCTAGTAAGAATAAATTTAATTGGTTTTTCATCTTGTTATCCATAATTTCCTCTATTTTTCAGGGTTTTCTAGGTCAAAACTTCGCTCGCCGTCAGGCTTCCACGATGGCGCAATAACACTTGAGCCTTTTCGTCTACACTTTAATACAGATGCATATGTTACTGTGCGTTTACCAAATTTTGTATTTAGTTCGTCCATAGCTTCGTATAGCTTTTTTCTATCAACTTGTTTTTCATCAACTAAATCATCAACATTAGTGTATGTAGAACCTAAGTGATCTAATGATGTTATAGAAATACCTAACAATCTGATAGGTTCAAATGTTTTAAAGTTAGCATCAAACAGTGATTTTGCAACATAGTATAGATGATGTGTTGCTGATGTCCTAAACTCGATAGTTTTTCTGAAAGATACTGTTTGCATATCGCTAAAGCGTACTGTTAGTGCGATAGTTTTTCCAGAATAGTTGTTTTTTCTAGCACGTGCTGATACCATTTCTGCAAGTTGTAACAAGTATGAGTAGACACTATCCTTATCTGTTAAATTTTCAGCCAGTGTCATAGAATGGCCGATAGATTTCATATCTTCATCGTATTTTGGTATAGAGTTTTCACTAATGCCTGAAACTAATCTAAATAATATTTTACCGTTAATACCAAATAGTTTTACTAAATTATCTTCTCCATAATCTCTAACAGCTTGTGGAGTATATATGCCTAGTGATTGCAATTTTTTAGTTGTTTGCCTACCTATCCCCCAAATGTCAGATAGTTTAAATGAATTGACAAATGGAATAGTCTCTGACGGCAATACTTGAAAAAAGCCATCTGGCTTATTTATTGATGTTGCCAGTTTAGCTATTAGGCGATTGTTGCCAGCACCTATTGTACATGTAATGCCATACGCTTCTTTTACTTTGCTTTTGATGATATATGCTGCTTCTTTTGGCGTAAGTCCAGTGCCTGTGATATCAATAAACGCTTCATCTATTGAGTACATAGCAACATCTGGCGTGATAGTTTGCAATATTTCTGCAACACCTTTTGATACAGTAGTGTATTTACTAACGGAACCTGTGACATATTGTAATGTTGGGCATATTTTAGTTGCTTGGAAGCTATTCATTCCTGTTTTTACGCCCTTTTTGCGTGCTTCATACGATGCAGTAACGATAACAGAGCGCTCTTTTGCACCAACAATAGCGATAGCTTTACCACGCAATGATGGGTTAGATGCTTGCTCTACAGAAGCAAAAAAAGCGTCCATATCAATACAAAGTATGTCACGAGTTTCTGAATTAAGCATAAATAGCCTGTAGTGATTATTAAATCGTTTTTTCTAAATATATCATATCAATCAGCTGAACGCCAGCCTCAAAATGTGTGCAACTTATTCAATAGGTAAACCGTTCATTTTTAAGAAACTAAGTTTATCCATATAACCTCTTTGAAAAACTATTTTAGAATTGATGATATGAAAAAAGCCACAACCTCTAAAACCTTTTGGGTCTTTCCATTCCATTATTGCCCACTCGCCATCTTCAAAAATATTTTCTGGAATACATACCATTTCTGCAAGTGCAAATTCTTCAACAAAACGCTCATAAATAGCTTGTTTGCCAACTACTGGTTCACTAACTACTTGATGATTTATTGCATCATCAGCATATAAGTCAGAAAGCGCTTTTGCATCTGCTTGATTAAATAAGTCAATCCATTGTAGCAAAATATCTTTTGGCGTCATCGTTTAAGTCCTTAATAGCTTTATGGCGTTTTACGTAGACGTACAGTCATTATTATAGGTGTGCTTTCGTTATCGAAAGGTATTTCATAAAAACCATCTATAATAAACCCTGCATTAAATGCAGTATTAAATATCTCGTAAATTGGGCGGTGATAATAGCTTTGTAGCTCTGGTTGCCCTTCAATAGCTAGACCTTTGTATGTGTAGCTTGAAAGATAATTGCCATCTTCATAAGTGAAGCACGGATGATGTGTCGCAAAAACAAATATACCGTTTGTATCAAGCATTTCAAAAATAGCCTTAAAGAGCGGTTCAATATCGACTATATCCATAATTGCCATATTTGCAACTGCCTTAGAAAAAGGAATATCACTACGTAATTTTAATAAGCTATCATAATTAGCTGCATCACAAATATGGAAGCTAACTTTATTTAATACAGATTGCCTGCGTTTTATAGCAAGTTCTATCATTTTTTGGCTATAATCAAATGCGACAACTTTTGCACCACTTTGTGCCATTCGTTCAGAAAAGTTACCATTGCCACATGCAATATCTAAAACAAAATCGTTTTCGTTTATATCCAGTAGTTTTTCAACGTAAGGTCTTACAATATCACGATGAAAATAGTTAGAATTATCACCCATGTGATTATCCCAAAATTCTGCGTTTGCTTCCCAAGCTTTTAGTCCATTATTTTTCATTGTAATTAGAATTTTTTATCAAATGCAATCTTTTCACTATTATCAAACCAAATAGTACCACGATATGTAAAACCTGCCTTTGATAATATGTGTTGCATTTTTTTGTTACCTGCATCGGTATCAACCCTGAATGAGTGTATTCCCTTACTTTTACTAAGTTCTTCAACAAGTTTAAACACAGTAAAACTGCACCCATTGCCACGTGCATTATCGTTAAAAGCCATACGATGTACTACGACATAGTTTTCATCTGTAGCCCATTCGCCATTTAACCCATTATAAGCAGGCTCACCATCAAAATCTATACAGAGGTAGCCGATTATATCATCATTATCAACTACGAAGTAACCTTTACTGGTAGCAATATCTTGCTCTATACTAACCATATTGGATAACCTGCTTGCCATTGGTCGATGCCTTGATCTTTCAAATGAGTTTTTGCCATGTTAATAATATCCATAGCAATATGTTGTTCGCCTTGTTTTGCCAGTCGTAAACTATTCATAATTTCACCATATATTACTTATTTTATAATAAAAAATTATGAATTTATCAATACCTAATGATAGCGCAGTTATTATACGCTATTATACAGATTATATAATGCTGCAGAATAGCGTTATAATTACATAGTTAAGCAATTTTCGTCATATGCAAACAATAGCCATTTCATATCTATAGTGCTGTAGCCTATTTCATAAAGCATTTCGTTCGCTTGAACGCTAAATTTAATGATAGATGTATTGCCTGATTTTTCTTGCCATTTATATATTATATTTTCAATACTAACTTTTTTGCCCTTGTACTGAAACCACATAGGTTTAATCGCACCTGCATCAAAAACTGCACCCACCCTGATCACATCATGCAGGCCCGAAACCATAACCTCGCTCCGTGAGCCTAAGCAGCATAATATACCTACCTATAACTTCAAAAGTATCAGTTTCTAGTATAGGAATTGGCTGAAATTCATCGTTAGCAGGTAGCAAGAATATACCATCATCAGTTTTTCTGAAAGTTTTAAGTGTAACCTCGCCATTAATGCGGAATGCACCAATTTGCCCATTTGCAATAGTGTTTTGAGGTTTAACAAATACGTAATCACCCGGCAATATGCCTTTATCTTTCATGCTTTCGCCATCAACAACTAGGAAGAAACCACCACTAGACGCATTTAGGAATTGTTGCACAGGTATATATCCTTCAATGTTTTCTTCAGACATGACAGGCGTACCTGCTTGTATATGCCCTATAACTGGTATTCCGAGTTCTTCTGTATGTAAATAGGCTGAGTGATTATCGCTAACAGTTGCAGAACGTGCAACACCTGATGAACGACTTAATAGCCCCATTGCAGAAAGTTTGTCTAGCATTGATTGAACACTAGATGGCGATGCAAGTCCAAGCCCTTTTGCAATTTCCCTAACGGACGGTGAATAACCGTTTTCGTTACGGAATTTTACTATAAAATCAAGAAATTTTTGTTGTTTTTCTGTCATAAGGATATACCTCCATTGTGAATTAAACTAAAATCGAACAAATGTACTATAGAACATTTGTACACTATCAAGAATGATGTGTCAAGTATTTTTTTAAATATTTTACCTAAACATTGACAATAACTACACAGTAAATTATTCTATTAAAAACAATTTAGGGAGATATGCTGTTTATGGCTAATGATATAACGATACCTGAAATAATTACCAAATTTGAAGTTGTAAACAATAAGCTTGTTATTCACCATAATTTTACAGAAGATAATAAGTTTATTGTAGATGATGTTATTTTAAACAATGAACCTGTTATTGTACACAATACACATAAGATACATTTTGTATTAGATGATAATGTTGTGCTATATGTGCATAACGGTGTGCTTTATACTGCTGGTTGGAATTTGTATGGAGAACGTGGCGTTGGTTTTTATAATGAGCATAATTTTAACGAATTGTATCCTGTTTTGGTTGATAGTGATGTTGAAGTACGCATAAATAATATAAATGATAATGAATTTATATTTGGCTCAATTAATACTTTTATGAAATATAACGGATATTTATATGCAACAGGCGCAAATAGCCAAGGTCAGTTAGGCATAGGCTCAAAAGATGATAGTAATACTTTTGAAAAAGTGCGATTTGCAGATGGCGACTATGTACTTAGTGAGCATGTGTCAGAATTAATTATATCTGAAAATAATGACATTTCAATGGTATATTCGAACAAGCGTTATGCTTGGGGTGATGGTAAGCATTTATACCCTACACAAATCAATAATATTAACGATAGTAAAACACGACAACGTACAAGTCCTATAGTTATGGAAAGCTTTATGACTAAAAATATAGCAAAAGTTGTAATATTATTAGCATTGCTAGTGGTTATTTATATTTTTCTAGCCCATAAGTTTTGATTTTACGATATAAGTATGTGCGTTCCATATCAAGCATTTTTGAAGCTTGTGATATATTCCAGTTAGTTGTTTTTAAAGCTTTCAAGATATAATTTTTTTCAAAATCATCTCTAGCTTCTTTAAGTGTATAGTTATAATCTGATATTTGTTCTGTAATATCATCAACATCTTTTCCAGATATTATGACAGATGGCGCATCTTGTACGTCTAGTGTATCACTTTCAGATAAAACAACCATGCGTTCGATAGTGTTTTTCAGTTGCCTAACATTACCCGGCCAATCGTAATCTTTAAAAACTTCCATCAACCCATTAGTAACTTGTTTTTCGGATAAACCATTCAGCATACTTGCTTCGCTGGCAAAGTGTTTAACAAGCGGTTCTATATCATCTTTACGGATACGTAAAGGCGGTACTTCTATCGGTACGACATTTATTCTGTAGTATAAGTCAGAGCGAAAACGGTTAGACGCAATTTCGACTGGTAATTCTTTATTAGTTGCCGATATTAGCCTAAAGTTAGATTTGATAACTTCATTACCACCTACCCTAGTAAATTCGCCAGTTTCTAGCACTCTAAGCAGTTTTGCTTGCATGATAGATTCCATATCGCCAATTTCATCAAGGAATAAAATTCCACCATCTGCAAGCTCAAATTTACCTATTTTTTGGCTAACAGCGCCTGTAAATGCACCTTTTTCGTGTCCAAATAGTTCACTTTCGATAAGTTCACGTGGTACGGCAGAACAGTTTATTTCTATAAACGGTTTATCTGCGCGTTTTCCAAGCATATGTATTAATCTTGCAACATGTTCTTTACCAGTGCCATTTTCGCCAGTAATTAAAACCCAAGAGTTCATATTAGCGATTTTTTCAACTTTATCTTTTAAACGGTTTATAGCTGTGCTATCACCAACTAAGTTATACTTTTTTACCAAGTCAAATTTAGAGCGACGTAAGTCTTTCATTAATGACAAAGTCTTTGATAAGTGTTTAATAATCATGATAATTCTATCAAGTGATAGCGGTTTAGACAAGAAGTCAAACGCACCATATCTAATAGTTTCAACAGCAGTTTCGATAGTTCCGTGTCCACTAATCATTAAGACTTCTGTTTCAGGAAAGTATCGTTTAATTTCACGCAATCCTTCAACGCCATCAATATCTGGTAACCAAATATCTAAAAAAACTATATCGAACATTTTATCTTTTAGTTTTTTAAATCCATCGGCATAATTAAGCGTGTATTCGCAACTGTACCCTTCATCTTCAAGTATTACTTGGATAGCAGTACATATATTTTTTTCGTCATCAATAATTAATATTTCCATATATTATATCCCTTTTGGAAGTGTTATAGTAAATGTTGCACCGTTATCGACGATACTTTCGACAGAAATTTTGCCTTCGTGTTCGTCAATAATCTTTTTCACTATTGCAAGCCCTAGCCCAGTACCACCTGAACGCTTTGTATAGTATGGTTCAAAAATTTTATGTATATCTTCGCCTTTAATACCTGATCCATTATCAGTTATTGTAACGATGACATTTTTATCAGTATTATTTAGCGAAATATCAATAACACCTTCTTGATTAATTGCAGATATTGCGTTAACAATAAGGTTTTGGATAACTCGTTTAATTTGCAATCTATCAGCTTTTAGCTTAAACTCGCCATCGCCATGTGTATTTATCTTAACATTAGGATACGATTCTGTATATAATAATTTTACTTCTAGTATCAGTCTAGCCATATCAATGTCGACACGTTTTGCTTGTGGCAACCTAGCTAAAAGGTTAAAATCTTCAACCAATTCAAGCAAGCCATCTGTTTCAGTAATAATTGTATCCATACTTTCACTAATTATACCTTTAAATTGATTATCTTGCAAGCTACTAGATTTCTTTTTAACACGCTCTGCCAGCAGTTTAATCGGTGTAAGCGGGTTTTTTATCTCGTGTGCCATATTGGTAGCAATTTCTCGCCATACAGATATTCTTTGCGCATTCAACATGTCAGTAATATCACTTAATACCAACAAAATATTTTCTTCATTATCTTGTATAAGTTTAGATAAGATCATTGAGAAAATCTTTGTATCGTTATTGATTGTTAGTTCAATATTTTCTATATGTTCTTGTTCGTCAGATGATATAAATGTTTGTATGGCATTATTAATGTTTATCAAGCTACGTAAATGCTTGTTAACGATGAAAGAATCTGCTTTATCATTAGCTTTTATAACCTCTAGGTTATGCGATAGTAATATAACGATCGAGTTTACATTCTTAAAAATGGCATCAATGTAAATTTTATCACGCGATATTTGGCTAAACATTTCAGATAATGTTTCATTCTTGCTATGTAGTTCTTTTGTATGTGTATCTAACTGTTTAGTCATGCTATTAAAAGTTTTTATGAGGTATTTAATTTCGTCGCTACCCTTTTCTTCAACAGTTACACGCATGTTACCTTTAGATAGTTCAACAGAAGCTTCTGCGAGTTCTTCAATAGGCTTTGTAATACTGCTAGAAAACAACATACTACCCCATATACCAGCAAAAATTACTAGCATTGCCATTAATAACAACATCATATAGTAAGCTTTTCTGATTGGGTGCGAGAAAAATGACCCCTCACGATATGTATGCCTTGAGTCTTGTATCATAGTTATGTCGCTTACAATATCTTTTGGTAACATCTTATAAGCAAATATCGCACCTTTTATAATGCCATCATTAGTTAGATTGTTATCGACAGGTATGCCTATCCAAAATATTTTTTGGTCATTATCAAACTGATAACCTTGCTCGTGGTTGCCACGCAGTACACTATTGATATATTCTTTTGAAATATCATTTAAGTATCTGGTGTTTAAGTAGTTATTAGTAAGTATTTCATCTTTTTTAGTGTTAAATATGTATATACCATCAACAAGTTCTTTGTTGATATACCCATCAAAAATTTGCTCAAGTTGCTGTTTGTTTAGTGAAGATGAAACATTATGTGATGATAGCACTTGTGATATTAAATTTGACTGGCTTAATAAATTATCTCTAACCATGCGTTCATAGTCTTCCATAAGCGATACGGAGCTTGATAACGCACTATCAACTTGTGAATCAAACCACCTATTAATGCTACTATTAACGATAGTTACAGCAAAAAAATAGAAAATGACGATAGGCACAACAGTAATAGTGATAGAAAATATAACAAGTTTAACTTTTAAGTTAGCACCAAAAAGTTTACTTCTTGATTCTGCAATAAGTTTTGCTAGGTTACGGAATATGACAAGCATCAACATCAGCATCAAGATGATATTGATATTGACTAACAAGAATATAGACACGTTGGAATACCAAGCATAATCAATATTAGCTAAGTTTTTACCAACAAAAAAGTTAACAATAATAACGATTAGTAAGTACGCAGAGTATTGCATTACCTTACGTCTTGAGTCCTCGATTTTTGTGGCAAGTAGTAAATCAATAAATGTTAGTAGTTTTTCTTTTGCATAATTTGCAAGTTTTTTTAATTTTTTCATAATGTTATTCGTAATTTAGTCGATATAATAACAAATATCTTTGCATGTTATCAATAATTATTAGTGTATATAAAAAAAAAATGTTTGCAAGGATTTATCTAATAAGTTAATAATATAATTGGATTGATAATGTATTTAGGAGTGTTATATGTCTGATATTGAGCAACGCACCAACGAACATGGTTCGACAACTTTAAGATTACTTCGAGTGCTTGAGCCATCTGCCAGCGGAATGCGAGTTTTTGGAAATGTGCTACTTACTGAAAAAAGGTATAAAGAAGAAGATAATGAAATGCTTATGTATATCGTGACGCCGCTACATGGCAACTTGACAGCGCTCATTAACGCAAAGCAAGGTTCTGCAAATGATAAATTATCTATCAATAAGATTACTGTCGCTATAAACCACCGTATGAATAGTATTGATTTTGGCCCTGCACAAGGGATATTTATTGAACAATCTATTAGAGGTAAAGGCGTTACAACTTTTGTTGTGAACGAGATGATTAGGTGGTTAAAGAAAAATTTTCCTGACTATACAATCAACCCTTTTGAGATATTAGATTACGAAAACGCTACGGAAGAAGGAAAAGATAGCAGAAACAAGTTCCTTGAAAAGTTTGGCTTTTCACTCAGCTATACAGATATTACTAACAAAAGTGGTACAATGCGTGCAAAGAAACCTGCTGTACTAAAGGAAGTTTATAACTCTGAAAGGATTGAAGAACTCGACATTGAACATTACGTTCTGGGATTAATCAACGATAGAGGAAAACTAGAAGGCGATATTAGCAAACTAAAAGTTGAACTTAGTACACGTGGTGAAGAAATATTTAAAGGCGTTACAAAAAGCGAATTCATTAAATATACTTTGATAGGTTGTGTACTTGTTATAGTGCTATTAGTGTTCTTAGTTATGTAATAGACAGTTAAGAGATATATTTGGAAAAAATTGGATTTACAACAACAATACCTGTAGAAATAGTTCTTGCAGCTAATAAAATTCCTGTTGACTTAAATAACATATTTGTTAGTGAAGAAAACTCTGCAAATTTTATAGATATTGCACATGAAAATGGATTGCCTCGCAACTTATGCTCTTGGATAAAGGGGCTTTATACTGTTGGTGCAAAACTTAAAGCAGTAGATAAAGTTATCACTGTAACTAACGGTGATTGCAGTAATACCCATGCACTTGCAGAGTTATATGAAGATTCTGGCATACACACTATCCCCTTTTCTTACCCAGTAGGCGAAAAGCAACCTTATGAAACTTTAAAACTACAAATGCAATCATTAGCTAAAGAACTTGGTACAACTCTAGATGACGCTATAAATATTAGCAAACGCACAGATGGCATAAGAAAAAAGCTACAACACATTGATAAACTTACTTGTGAAAATAAAGTATCTGGTTTTGAAAACCATTTATGGCTTGTAACGTCGTCTGATTTTAATAGCGATATTGATAAGTATGAGCAAGAGCTTGATGAGTTTATAAAAGTTGCAGAAAATAGAACTCCACAAGTTAAAAATGTTAGGCTAGGAATTATTGGCGTACCAACCATTAATCCTAGTATGTATGACTTTATAGAGCAACAAAACTGTAAAATTGTATTAAATGAAGTGCAAAGGCAGTTTTCTATGGTATCAAGTAGCGATGATTACATAGAAAGATATATTGAATACACATATCCATACGATGTTTATGGTAGAATAAAAGACATAAAAGAGCAAATAAATGAACGAAAAATTGATGGGTTGATACATTATGTACAATCGTTTTGCTACAGACAAATACAAGATATATTGATTAAAAAAAGCGTTGGTGTGCCAGTATTAACAATTGAAGGCGATATGCCGGGCGATATTGATGGTAGAACAAAAATTAGGATAGATTCATTTATTGAAATGTTGGAGCATAAAAAGCAAAAATGAAGAAATTTGGAATAGATTTAGGTAGCAGATATGTTAAAACAGCTACGTTTGATAATAATGAAATATCTTTTAACAGATATGATACTGTAGAGTTCTACAAAAACTATATCAAACGAGATGATGGTAATATTTTTATAGATACAGAGTTATTAGGGTTATCAGAAGATTATTCAATTACTGCAACAGGTTACGGCAGAAACTTGATGTCTTTTGCAAATGCCGAAATAATATCAGAAATAAAAGCACATTTCCGTGGTGCGTCATACAGCATGAGTGCTAGTGACTTTATATTAATAGATATAGGCGGACAAGATAGCAAAGTTATTTTTGCAAAAGAAGGCTATGTTGAAGATTTTGTCATGAATGATAAATGTGCTGCTAGCACTGGTAGATTTGCAGAAAATGCCTCAAGTATATTAGGTTTAGATGTTGATACATTATCAAACATGACTGACCAACCTGCTGATTTAACAACTACTTGTGCAGTATTTTGTGAAAGTGAAATAATAAACTTAATGGCAAAAGGTATAGAGACAAATTACATAGCGGCAGGTATTAACAAATCTATTGCTAAACGTCTTTTACCATTGATAAAATCTTTTAAATCTAGTACAATATTTGCATCTGGTGGTGTTGCAAATAACACAGCTTTAATAAGCTTTTTATCAGATATGTTACAACAAACTATTATACCTGTGCAAAACCCACAATATAATGGTGCTATTGGTTGTTTAGGGCTTAATTTAACTACGTAAGGAGAAAACTATGGCTGCTGGTATAGAAATACCTATTTTACAAGATGTTACAGTTATTGTTGCAGTTGGTACAGTGTCATTGCTCGTGTGTTCTAGGCTTCGTGTTCCGGGCATCCTTGGCTATCTCGTTACTGGTTTATTAGTAGGTCCAAACGGTCTTGGGCTTGTTACCGAGGTCAACAACATTAATATGATGGCAGAAGTAGGAGTTGTCCTGCTCTTGTTCACTATAGGTTTGGAGTTTTCGCTCCAACAATTAATTGCGCTTAGGCGTTCCGCCATTGGTGGTGGTCTATTGCAAGTAGGATTAACCGTCGGTATTGTCGCTGTTATCGCTATTCTGTTAGGTGAACACGCTGGTAAATCTATATTCTTAGGCATGATTGTTGCGTTATCAAGTACTGCTATCGTACTGAAGCTACTTATGGAAAATGGCGATATGGAATCACCACACGGCAGAATTACTACTAGCGTATTAATATTTCAAGATATTGCAATCATACCAATGATGTTGATTACACCGATGCTTGTTCCGGGTGGCTCTGCAACTATAACAGATATATTCTACACTTTAGGAAAAGCGTTAGCAGTTGTTATTGTGCTGTTTTCTGTTGCAAGGTTTGTTGTGCCAAAACTCCTTAACCGTGTTACAAAAACTAGAAGTAGAGAAATATTTTTATTTTCAATAATACTTGTTTGTATGCTTGTTGCTTTTGTAACAAACAAAGCTGGACTCTCGCTTGCCTTAGGTGCGTTCCTTGCTGGTATGGTCGTTAGCGAAACAGGTTACGGTTACCAAGCATTAGGAAATGTTATACCTTTTAAAGATGTATTTACAGGCTTTTTCTTCGTATCTATCGGTATGTTGATAGACTTAGACATATTTGCACAATCTTACGTAGTCATCATTGTTATAGCTATTGCAATAATATTAATTAAAGCGCTTGCTGCTGGATTAGTTATCAACCTTTTAGGTTATCCAGCCAGAACTTCTATAAATACAGGTCTTACCCTTGCACAAGTCGGTGAGTTCTCGTTTATATTAGCTGCAACTGGTTATTCTATTGGTTTATTAACTGCTCACGAACAATCAATGTTTGTTTCTATTTCGGTACTAACAATGGCTGCCACACCATTTTTAATGCAATATGGCGATAAATTAGCAGTTGCTGTTACGAAGCTACCATTGCCAGAGAAAATTAAAAAAGGCTACCTACATCAACAAAACAAGAAAGTAAAACCGATGAAAGACCATATTATAATTGTTGGGTATGGGCTAGCTGGTAGAAATATTGCAAAAGCAGCTACAGAAGCTGGTATATCATATAATGTAATCGAGCTTAACCCTAATACTGTTAAAGTTGAAAGCGATAAAGGTACACCAATTTTTTATGGTGATGCATCGCAAGAAGAAATACTTGAACATGCAAAGTTACACGATGCTAGAGCAATATTGATAACTGGTGCAGATTATAACTCGGCAAAAGGTATAGTGGAAAATATACACCGACTTAGCCCTTCTATACCGATAATTATACGCACAAGATTTATGACGCAAGCTCTTGAGCTACGAAACCTTGGTGCATCAGAAGTTATTGTTGAAGAAGTAGAAGCGTCAATCGCCATACTTACTAGCGTTTTAAGGCACTACTCTATCCCTACAGAAGATATAGAAGCTTTAGAATCAGAAATACGCCAAAATGAAACGAAAATAGAAGTAAAAACTGTTAGACGACACGGCAAAAAATATAAATTAAACGTAAAAGGTATCGAGTCTGGCACAATTACTATCCCTGTTGATGCCACAATCAGTGGTAAAACTATTAGGGATATAGATGTTAGACATAAATTCCACGTTAATATTATCGGTATTAGAACGGAAAATATATTACGTGTATCACCCGGTGCAAATGATGTGATAAAAGAACGTGATGAGTTAATTATTACTGGTACTTCAAATAATATTGCAGAGTTTGCAAACTTTATTGAATCATCAAAAATTGAGCATGAATAGTTACGCTTAACATTAAAATTTTTAACTAGAAATTTATAAAAAATAGCATATTTTTAAAAAAAATATTAAAAAATGCTATTTTTTTGTCCATTTTTTTCAATATTTTTCATATTTTACACTTTTTAATAAGATTTAACCACTATTTATTTAGAAATCTCTATTATTAGTGTAAAAAAAGTAACTGATTAGATGAAATATCTCAAATAAAATTATTCTATTATATTAGTGATTTATACTATTTTTTAGCGTTTTGACATACGATAATATCGCATATTTTTCAATAAATATACTTTTTTTACATAAAATGCTTGACATTTATGCAGTAGATGTATAATAATTTCGTGTTTGAATTATAAATATGTAAGGTTATTGGGGTTAAGATTTACTATGAGCAAGAAAGCACCTATTGTTGAGCTTAAAAATATTGAAAAAAGTTTCGATGGTAAAACAGTTTTAAGCGATTTAGACTTAAAGATATATAACGGAGAGTTTTTAACATTATTAGGCCCTTCTGGCTGTGGTAAAACTACTACACTTAGGCTTATTGCTGGGTTTGAAAAAGCTGATAATGGCGATGTCATTATTGATGGTAAACGTGCAAACACATTGTCACCTAACGAGCGTTCTGTTCATACTGTTTTTCAAAGCTATGCCCTATTCCCTCACATGACAGTTTTTGACAATATTGCATTTGGATTGAAAATGAAAAATGTTCCAAAAGCTGAAACTGCTGAACGTGTTAACGAAGTTCTTAAAATTGTTAAACTTGAAGAATTTGCTGCTAGAAAGCCTAACCAATTATCTGGTGGTCAACAACAACGTGTTGCGCTTGCTAGGGCATTAGTTAATAAACCTGTCGTATTGTTGCTTGATGAACCACTCAGTGCATTAGATGCTACACTTAGATCTGACATGCAACGTGAATTGAAACAATTACAGCGTGCGTTAGGCATTACGTTTGTACTTGTCACACACGATAGAGAAGAAGCACTTTCTATGTCAGATCGTGTTGTCGTTATGAATAATGGTCATATCGAGCAAATTGGCACTCCTAAACAAATATATGAAAATCCAAACTCTTTATTCGTTGCTGGGTTTATTGGTGATGTAAACGCACTAAAAGGCGAAGTCGTTGATTTTGAAGGTGTAGAGCCAGATACTATTTGTGCTAAGGTTGAAGGTAGATACTGTAAAATTAAAACTAAAGTAAAACTTACTGTTGGCGAAACATTTACATTGTTACTACGCCCTGAAGATATGAGGGTTGAAAAGTTAAGCGAGTTCCCAGATACTGAAGGTTTGATGATTGGTAATATTGAAACAAAAATATATAAAGGTGCAACACTCGATTCAACAATCGTGTTACAAAACGGCACTATCATTAAAGTAAGTGAGTTTTTTGACGAAGAATACGAAGATCTAGACTATAAAACAAACGAAAAAGTATCTATTGGCTGGGTATCTGGTTGGGAGGTTGTGCTGAAAGATGAACGAGCGTAACATATTCAACATCGTTACAGCAGGTGTTATTGCTTTATGGCTAGTGTTATTTGCATTTATACCTACACTTATGGTATTTGTTGTCAGCTTCCTAGAGCGTAGCGAAACAAACTTTATATCTTTTGTGTTTTCACTAGATAGCTATAAAGTATTCTTTTCATCAACGTATTTTACAATATTTATAAATACGTTTAAGATGGCTACAATTACAACTGTAATATCGCTGATATTAGCGTATCCATTCGCTTATATACTTGGCAAATCAAACTATAAATATAAAAGTCTACTAGCTTTATTAGTCGTTATACCTTATTGGACAAGTGCGCTAATTAGAACGTATGCTATTAAAGTAATACTTACTACAAAAGGTATAATTAATACAGTTTTGTTGAAAATAGGCATAATTGATGCCCCGCTAGATATGCTATATACAGAAGGCGCAGTCATACTAGGATTAGTTTATACACTATTACCTTTTATGATATTGCCATTATATGCAACGGTAGAAAAACTAGATGTTAGATATATTGAAGCATCAGCAGATTTAGGCGCTAATAAACTACAAACATTTATTTATGTCATATTACCGCTTACAACACCGGGGATAATTGCAGGTTGTTTACTTGTATTCTTACCATCACTTGGATTGTTCTATATTCCAGATATTTTAGGTGGTGCAAAAACTACACTAATTGGTAACTTAATAAAAGATCAATTCTTATCAGCACGTAACTGGCCTGTTGGCTCTGCTGCAAGTGTTTTGTTGACATTTGTTATGGCAGTTATGTTACTTGCGTATTACAAAAGTGTTAAAGCTATTAACAGTAAGGTGTTTTAATGAAAGAGTTTTTTAAAAGATTTTACTTAGTAAGCATTTACTTCTTTTTGTATGCACCGTTGTTTGTATTGATGGCGTTATCGTTTAATGCATCTAGTTTAAGTATGAACTGGGGTGGTTTTTCATTCAAATGGTATTTAGAGCTAGCTAATAGTAAACTATTAATTGGCTCGTTCATAAACTCGTTACTTGTCGCAGTTTCTGCTGCAACTATTGCAACGACTATGGGTACATTTGCCGCTGTTACTATATATCGTTTCAACTTTTTTGGTAAACGATTTATCATGTTGATGTTATACACGTTAATGATGTCACCAGAAATCATTATGGGTATTTCGTTACTTATATTATTTGTAACAATTAATATGCCGCTTGGTTTTACAACATTATTGATAACGCATGTTACAATATGCTTGCCATTTGTAATGACTGTTTTATTAGCTAGGATGTCTGGGTTTGACATTAGGCAAATAGAGGCAGCAAAAGACTTAGGCGCAAACGAGATAAAAACATTTTGGTACGTTATATTACCTGCTATGTTGCCAGCAGTTATAGCTAGCTGGATGCTTAGCTTTACACTATCAATGGACGATAGTATAACAAGTTTCTTTGTTACTGGCCCTACTTTTGAAGTGCTACCATTAAGGATTTACTCTATGGTACGCTTAGGGATTAAACCAGAAGTTAATGCGTTAAGCACATTAATATTTGTTATTTCCATGTTAATGGTTATTATAGCACAATTTTTATTACGAGAGAGGAAAAAATGAAGAAATTACTAATAATTTTATTAGTTACAGTAGCAGTTGTTGCATGTAAGAAAAAACCTGTTGAAGAAGTCCACGTTTATAACTGGTCAGAGTATTTACCTGAAGAAGTTTTAACACAATTTGAAGAAGAAACTGGCGTGAAAGTTGTATATACTGTTTATGACAGTAACGAAGCTATGTATGCAAAAGTTAAAGTGCTTGATGGCACAGGTTACGATATTATCGTTCCATCTACATACTATATTACAAAAATGGCTGATGAAGGTTTACTACAAAAGATCGATAAATCTAAACTATCAAACTATAGCCAATTTACAAAAGAGCTTTTGAACCAACCGTTTGACCCTAGTAACGACTATAGCATCCCTTACATGTGGGGAACAACTGGTATGGCTGTTAATGTTGATTATATTGATGCAAATAAAGTTAAATCATGGGCAGATTTATGGAATCCAGAGTTTAAAGGTAAATTAATGCTACAAAATGATGTACGTGAAGTTTTTCATGCTGCGTTACGTAAGTTAGGTTACTCTGGTAACACTACTGACGAAAAACAAATCGAAGAAGCTTATAACGAGTTAGTAAAACTTATGCCATCAGTACGTTTGTTTAACTCTGATTCACCAAAAGTTCCATACTTAAATGAAGAAGTTTATGTTGGTATGATGTGGAACGGTGAAGGTTTCCGTGCGAATAACGAAAACTCGAAAATCCAATACGTTTACCCTACTGAAGGTGTAGCAGCTTGGATGGATAGTTTTTCTATACCAGCAAACGCAAAGAATGTAGAAAATGCACACAAATTTATAAACTTTATGAGCCGTCCAGAAATATCTGCACAAGTATCAAACTATACTGGCTATTCATCGCCTGTTGCAACTGCAGTTGAACACCTAGACGAAGCTACAAAAAACAGCAGAATAGCTTATCCTACTAGCGAAGAACTTAAAAATATGGAGTTTCAGTTAAGTGTTGGTGATGCTATCACGATATATGATAAATACTGGCAAATGCTAAGAGCTGGTAACTAAATATAAAAATTAAGGAGGGCTTAATCACCCTCCTTTTTTTTATTTATAAGTCAATAGTTCAGATACTTCTTTTCGTTTAGGAGCATTAGGAATTTCTTCCGGATAGCCCATACAAATAATTGAGCCTACTTTCTGATTTTCTGGTATTTCTAACAATTTAATAATAGCATCTTCATCAAAGTAGCCAGTAATTACTGTGCCTATACCTTTACCATGAGCAGCTAAGCATAATGTTTGTGAAGCAACACCAGCATCAAACATTTCAAACCCATCACCCTTTGGTGTAGAGAATGTACCATCACGCTCGTAACCAGAACGCTCTGTAACGTAAGCAACAATCATTATTGCTGGACAATTCTTAATAGTTTTTTCGTTAAGTTTAAAGTCTAAAACCATTTCATCAGCTATTTTGTCAAGTATTGCTCTATCTTCAACAAATATATAACGAGGAATTTGTGTATGTTTCCAAGATGGCGAATATGATGCAATCTCAACAATCTCTTCTATAACGTCATGCGGAATTGCGTCTGGTTTAAATTTCCGTACACTTCTTCTTTCTTTTAATGCATTTAATAAACTCATAATTACTTCCTTATCAAATATTATTTAGTTGTTAGCCAACTACAGTTATGATACTACAACAATAAAAATAATTCAACATATCTATCATATATACTTGCTACCTTCTCTTATGCTTAAGGGCGCAAGTTTATCTTTGTATTGATTAATAAAGTTAGATACCCACACACTATTAGTTTTAGAGTAATCACGTAGCGCCCACCCTATCGCTTTGTTGATGAAGAACTCGTTAGTACCAAAATTATTCATAATAACTTTTGCTAGTATGTCTGTATTAGTTTTATCCTTTATAAGTAATTGATGAATGATAGCTGTGCGCCTAACCCATATGTTGTTATCAGCGCTCCAATCAAGCATAATGTGTTGCTTGTCGTTATTCATTACAATATAGCCAGCATATCTTGATAAGAAGTCTACAGTATCCCACCAAGACTTTATTTCAATTAAATTACGTATTTGAGGCAAATTATCAATAGATAAATGTTTTTTCTTCAACTCAAGGTAATCAATAACAACAAGTTGAAGTTCTCTATATTCGCAATCCCAAGCTATATTAATAAATTCCCAATCTATAGAGTTTGTTGCTTTTGCATCTTTTAGAATTTGTTTTGTAGCGGCACGTCTATCTGGCGAAGTGATACCCATAAACTCAAATTGGTTACGCATATACTTCTTCATAGCAATAGCGTTATCTTCTGATTTTATAGAGTATAAGGTAGAATAGATGTTGTTATAAAGATTATTCATACACTAGGCAGATATTGAAAGCAAAGTTCCAATCATTCTATCAGTATTCATAATAGTGTTAGCATTTGCTTTAAAATAGCTAGTATTAAGCATTGAGTTGACTGTTTCTCTAGCAATATCGGTGTTAGACCCAACCATGTAGCCTTGCAATATTGTTGCACCAGTAGGCTCGTATGAGTTAGCAGGTAGAACTTGCCCTTTTACTACGCCGTTTTTATAGATGAAGCCTTCGCCATCAACACGTACGTTGCCACCTGTGCCAGTAAATAATATATCCCCATTAGGCTCACGTAAGTTACCAAACGCATCAGTAGCAAAACTATGAAAAGCATCGCTATAAGCTGCCCTAAGCTCGCTTTCTTCGCTAAATATTGCGAAATCTCTATTGTAAGACGTAGGGATAAGTGGAGCAAGGTTGTTGCTCAACCTTGATGAAGAAAATTTAACACCACCACCGCTAAGCTCACTAAGTGATGATAAGCGTGAACGAAAGCTAGGTGTGTTAGCATTTGCGACGTTATTTGCAGTAACATCTGCTACTTGCGATGATGCATTCAAAGCCGATGCTGCAGTATATAATGAGTCCATCATACTTAATATTATACACTCATTTAAAAATTTTTCCACTATTTTATAATTAGTGGAATAAATTTGTGATTGTATCAATCGTATAATTACTTTATATTGATAAAAGGAGGCGTAGTAATGTCTATATCAACATTACAGTTCAATGGAGTTGCGTTCAATTATAGTAACGACTATCAACTGTTCAAAAACATTGATTTCACAGTAGATCAAGGCGACTTTGTACTTATAAAAGGTGCGTCTGGTGCTGGAAAATCAACTATATTGCGTTTAATATGTCGGCTTGAAGAAATATCTGCTGGTACAATACTATATAACGGCACAGATATTAATACCATATCGCCACAACAACTTAGAACAAACATTATGCTAGTACAACAAACACCAAATATGGTTGAAGGAACAATTAAAGATAACTTGTTGCTACCTTTATCATTTAAAGCAAATAAAAGCTTGCCACAACCAAGCGATGATGAAATATCAAAAATGCTAGCTAAATTTCAATTAGATGTTCCACTGACAAAGGAAGCAAAGCAACTTAGTGTTGGGCAATTACAAAGGTTATCTATAATACGTTCACTAATGCTTGACCCGTGTATAATACTCATGGACGAGCCAACAAGTGCGCTAGATTTAGAAAGTAGAGAAATTGTTGAAAATATAGCAGAACAACTTAACAAAGAAGGCAAAACAATATTGATGATAAACCATAGCGAATATGTGCCAAGCTGTAAGCATAAGATACTAAATGTTAGTGGTGGTAATGCTTTGATGGAGGATACTAATGAGTAGCGTAATAGATATTTCAATATACAATTTACTAATTGGTGTACTTTTTATAGTAATAGCTGGTGCAATATCAGTAGTTTACAGCTTAAAGTTGGAAAAAGACTTATTGATAGGCTCGATACGTACAGTTGTACAATTATTTGCAATGGGTTACTTGCTGAAATTTATATTCGGTTCAAATTCAATAGCTTTAGTAATGACAATGTTTACTGCAATGACATTATTTGCAGCACAAATTGTACATAGCCGAGTAAAAAAGCAGAATGTAGCATATTTTTTACCAACGTTAATATCAGTATTGATAACGTTCTTTTTGATAACATATACTGTTACAAACTTCATTATAGGCACTACACCGTGGTGGAGTCCGCAATATTTTATAACGATTGGTGGCATGGTTGCTGGTAATTCAATGAATGCGTTAGCAATATCGCTAGAACGATTGTTTTCTGATTTAAAGAATAAACGTAGCGAAGTTGAGATGATGTTATGTCATGGTGCAACAGTACAAGAAGCTAATAAAGAGATATTTAGCAGCTCTTTACGTGCAGGTATGATTCCATCTATCAATGCAATGATGGGTGCAGGTTTAGTATCAATACCGGGCATGATGACAGGGCAAATTTTAGCAGGAACAGATCCATCAGTTGCACTAAGGTACCAGATAGTTGTAATGTTGATGATAACAGCATCTACAGCGTTAGCAAGTTTTTTAGTGTTAAAGTTGGTAAGTAATAGATGTTTTGGTAAAGGCGATAATTTATTAGTATAAAATTGGGGCTGTATGCCCCTATTATTATAAAGTATGCAGTAAACTACAAACCGAGTAGCGAAGCATTTTGATGAGTTATTTTTTGTTAGTACAAGACGTGCAAGGACAACCGACGTTTTAACATAAATTTTGGGCTAATACTAGGCGTATTGAGCAATTCCGATTGAGTGTACATAAGCGTACACTCATGAAATATTATAACTTACAATTATGTATAGCAAAGCATTTTGATGAGTTATTTTTTGCTAGTACAAGGCGTACGGGGAAATTATACGTGTTTTAACGTAGATTTTGGGCTAATACTAGGCGTATTGAGCAATTCCGATTGAGTGTACACATAACGTACTCGATTGAGGAATTGCGAAAACAACAACGTAGTAGCCCTAAATTCTCGTTAAAAAAACTTAGATGCCTTTTAGTTTACCGTTCATAACCATTACCTTTAGCTCCCTTTTCAACACTTTCCCTATCGACGTTAGCGGTAGTTCATCTGAAAAGTAAACATGCTTAGGTATTTTAAAGTTAGCGATACGATCTTTCAAGTATTTCTTAACTAATTTTTCAGATATATCATATCCATCTGCTGGTTTGATATATGCAATAATAATTTCATCGCCCTCATTGTTAGGAATACCTAAAACAGCGGCAGCGTCAACACCTTCTATTTTGTAAATATGTTCTTCAATTTCACGAGGATATACGTTCATACCCTTAACGAGTATCAAATCTTTCTTTCTGTCAACTATGCGGATATAGCCTTCTGCGTCCATAGTGCCAAGATCACCAGTAAAGAACCAACCGTTTTTGATAACTTCTGCTGTTTCTTTCGGCATTTTCCAATAACCTTGCATGACATTAGGGCCAGTAGCAATAATTTCGCCAACTTCGCCCGGTGCTACCTCAATATCGTCTTCATTTACAATCTTAGTTTTAACACCATAAAACGCTTTACCAACAGTTCCAGCAATTGGATTATCAGCATCATTACCAGCAAGCACTGGCGACATTTCAGATATGCCATACCCTTCAATAAGTGGACGTTTAAACTTTTCTTTAAATGTATTAAATACTTCCATAGGTAAGCCAGAACCACTACACATATGTATTTTAATAGGATATAAGAATTTTATAAACCATTGTGGCATATTTGCTTTTGCAAGTGCAGCATATACTGATGGAACGCCTGTCATAACAGTAGGACGTTGAAAAAGTAGAATATTTTTAAAATTTTTCTTTTTAAGGTCCATAACAGATTCTAATATAATAACACTAGCACCAATATATGCTGGATACATCATTGCAACCATAAGCGAATATATGTGAAACATTGGTAAAAATAGTAAAAATCTATCTTTTTTCGTAATTGGATAGCCAATATTTGCCATCTCTACCATAGAAAGCAAGTTAAATTGCGACAACATAGCACCTTTTGGATAACCAGTAGTGCCAGATGTATATATTATTAATGCTAAGTCATCGTGTGTTGCAGGTGACTCATATGTTTTACTACTCATTTCGTCCATTAGTGGAAGTACACTAACAGCACCAGACATATCAGGCTCATCAGAGAAAGACAATACTGATTTAAGTAGTTGGCAATCTTCGTTAATGCCTTTCAAAGCTTCAGTGTAGTTATTTGATGTGATTAATATATTTGTTTCGCAGTTGTTTATGATGTAAGAAATTTCTTTTTCTTTCAAAAATGTATTGATAGGAACAACTGCCGCACCAGCTTTTATTGCGCCGAATAATGCATAAACAAAATTTGGAGAATTTTCAACCATAACAGCTACCCTATCACCACGTTTAACGCCATGATCCATGAGTACTCTAGCCATTTGGTTACATTTTTTTTCAACTTCTGCAAAAGTAAGCTTGATATTTTTATAAAACAAAAAGTTTTTACGAGCAAATTGTTTTGCTTTTTCTGAAAACATCAAACCAATATTCTTAGGTATATTCATTCACTTCCTCGTCTATTTATTTTTAATCTTGTTTGATAGCCAAGATATATTTTTACCAAGTTTTTTAATGTTGTCAAGCCCTTCGGTATCGTTATTAACCTCGCCAATACCCCAACCTATGCCAACATTCCAATAGTTTGAGCCTATAACCAACATATCGTTAAGTAGAAAGAAATTATTAATCGTAGAAAATGCATGCATAGCACCAGCCCTACGCACAGCAACAACAGCTGCACCAATTTTTCTACTAAGTGCTTTATCATTAGCACCAGAAATGTAGCTTGCCCTATCAATAAAAGTTTTCATCTGTCCTGATACATCAGCAACGTATGTTGGTGAACCTAATATGATAACATCAGCAGATAACAACTTTTGGAACAATACATTCATATCGTCGTTCAAGATACATTTCATATTTTTGCTATTATAACATGCCCTACAAGCCATACAAAATTTAATATCTAATGATGATAGCTCGACATACTCACACTCTGCATCACTAATTGACATATTGTCTATTAATAAGTTCAACATTATTGAAGTGTTGCCAGTCTTTCTGGGGCTGCCGTTAATAGCGATAATCTTCGTCATATAGTATAATATACAATAATTATTATAGTTTTTCAAGTAACCAAGCGATATTTTGTCCAAGTCGCTTCATAGTTCTTAAACCTTCTTCATCGTCGTTTACTTCGCCCTTTTCTCTACCGATAGCCATTGCCCAATAGGTTGAACCAGGTATAACCATATCGCTAATGTAGAAGAAATTATTCATTGTATTAAATGCTGGCATAGCACCAATCCTACGGACAGCAACGACAGAAGCGCCAATTTTTCTACTAAGTGCTTTGTTGTTAGCGCCAGTAACATAGCCAGCCCTATCAATAATAGCTTTCATATCAGATGACACATCAGCAAAATATGTTGGCGAGCCAAGTATAATAACATCAGCTTCAACCATTTTTTCAACAATCATGTTTAAATCATCTTTGATAATACACTTCATATCTAAAGTTTTGAAGCAAGCACGACAAGCGTTACAACCTTCAAGTTTTAGTGGAGCAGTTTCTAATACCTCACATTCTACATCGCTATATTCAGCTTTGATACTATCAATAACGTGATTTAGTAAAATAAACGTGTTCCCATTTTTTCTAGGACTACCATTAACAGCTAAAACTTTTTTCATTATAACACCTTCCCTTTGTTCTACCCTATTAGTTCATCAATTTTATCATTTAATGCCCTGACAAGCACACCCGTAGCTTCGTCAACAGACATATATGTACCTACTATTTCAACTTGTTCAGAATATTTGACTTGAGCATTTTTCAGATCAAACTCTTCTAATTCATACCCTTCAAACTCTGTTCCTTTTATGCTTAGTTTTGTACAAAAATCATTAGATAACAAGCTATTAACGCTATCCCTAACTTGGCTAGCATTTAGCACTTGTTTTTGTTTTGGTGCAGTTATAGTGACATCAATTTTTAATCCACCAAGTTCGTCTAGCAATCCTAGCATAGCTCCTTCTTTAGTAGTATTAAAATCTGCTAAATCGTCATGTGTAGGAAAATTAAGCGATACGCCAACCTTTTTGTAATAATCCCATAGCAACGCTTTTTTGTCGACACCTTGTTCAAATAGTGGGATAAACTTTATGCCACCCTCTAGCGAAAATTCGTTCAATAGTTTTTTAAAGCTGCCTGTTGCAGCACCACTAGCAGCTGCCATAGTTAATATAAACCTTTTAGCTGGGTTTACTATAGCGTAATAAAGTTCACCAAGACTACCTTCAGTAAGTGGCACATCTTCTATAGCGCCTTGTTCATTGAACCATACAGGCCAAGATAGCCTCTCTTTTACGAGAGATAAAAAGAACATATCAGTATCTAATACGTCTATTTTTTTATCTATTTTCCATAAATAGCGAACTTCGTTAGACTCAAATGAGCCTGATGCGTCGCCGCTGGTTAGTATTGTGTTAAGATTATTTGTAAGATTAACGAAAAAGTCTTCGTTTGCCGACTCTATAAAATGATATGATACACTAGCTTTCTTTTCCCAACTCAAACCACTACACCCCCAAAAGCATGTTATTACATTGTTTAATCTTATAGCATATTATATGTTATTTGTAAACTTTTATATTAATGTGAGTATAGTTATGTGCTAAAAAAAAATCTCTGATTTTTTATATGGCTGTAAGCTAATGCCTACTTAATAAACGAGCAAATTTATGCAATTTCATACAAAATGCATAGTATAATATTTGACAAAAAATAAAAATAACATATAATAAGCTAAATAATTATTTATGAGGGTATGGTTATTAAAGCTAAAAAATTGTTGATAATAATTTCAATTATATTTGTCATTGGTGCAGTTAGTATCTCTGGCTTGATATTTATGCAAAACCGTGCATTTTTAAACAATACTATGATTGTTGACGATATAAATATCAAAAAATCTGAGGGATATAATAGCGTCTATAAGCGTTTGTTTTCTGATATTAACACACCTATTGGGTTTGATAAATATCTTAGACATATCAAGAAGTTTAATCAAAACATCAAGTATGGCTACTATCTTGCTGATAATATTACGTTAAATCAATTCTTAGACAACATTGCATCTGGCAAACAAACAACAATTAGAGTTACTATCCCAGAAGGTTTCAACTTATTTGAGATAGGCGAAAGATTAGAAAATCTTGAAATCACTTCTAATGAGGAGTTTCTCGAAGCTGCATTTGATAATGAATATGTTGAAGAATTAACTGGCTACAAAGCTACATCTATGGAAGGTTTACTACTACCTAGTACGTACCATTTCCCAAAATATACTGATCCAAGAGTTATTTTACAAACTCTACATACATATTTTAAAAAATCGTTACCAGAAGATTTTGAACAACAAGCAGCAAAGTTTGACTTAACTCCGTATGAGTTACTGACACTTGCATCAATAGTACAAAAAGAAACGTATTCTTACAAAGAGTCACCTGTTGTTGCATCTGTTTTTCACAATAGGTTAGATATTAATATGCGATTGCAAGCCGATCCTACAATCATTTATGGTAAATTTGTAGCATTTGATGGCAATATTAGAAAATCTGATATACGTGACTCTAGCAATATATATAATACATATAGGCATAACGGTTTACCGCCTACCCCTATTGCAAACTTTGGTAAAGTTACGCTTGATGCAACACTTAACCCAGCAGATACTGAATACTTATATTTTGTAGCTGATAAGAATGGTAAACACCTATTTTCTAAGGATTACAGGCAACATGTCAACAACGTCAACAGACACCAAAAAAGGTAACATCTATGCTGGTATTGATATTGGTAGCAACTCACTACGTTTATTAATAGCAGAAGTTAAAGATGGTAAAATTACTAATATAGTTGACTCTATGCGTGCAACCACTAGGCTTGCTGGTAATATAAATAATACTGGCAAGCTATCAGACGATGCTATATTAAAATCTGTTGATGTTATCAAATCATTCAAGCAATCTATTGACAATCATAATGTTAAAAATGTAAAAGCTGTTGCTACAAGCGCAGTTCGTGAAGCTACCAATGGCGACGAATTTATTTCTAAAGTGAAAGAAGTTGGCGTTGATATAGATGTAATATCTGGCGACTTAGAAGCATCAATCACTTTGTTAGGTGTCAAATCTGGTTTAGATATTAAAGGTAACAGCTTGATATTTGATATTGGTGGTGGCTCGACTGAGTTTATTATATCTGACAATAATAACGACATCACCCTATCAAGAAGTTATAAACTAGGCGTTGTGAAGCTTACTGATATGTTTGATGTAAAAAACAATGCAACTAATGTGTTAGACGATTGTTATAGCTATATTAACGATACAATTAAAGATTTGACTATACCAAAAGATTTAGAAGTGATTATTGCTACTGCAGGGACTGCGACAACACTAGCCGCAATATCTATGAAAATGACAGAATATGACCCTGATAAAATCAACGGCTATGTGCTAGAAATAACAGAAATTGAAAATATACTTACGTTGTTGGTTAGTACGCCATATGATAAACGATGTGATATAGCAGGTATGGATAACGGACGTGAAGATTTAATTATACCGGGGATATTAGCTATATTGGCTGTTGCACGTAAAGGCGGTTACGATAAAGTAACGGTGTCTGATTATGGATTGCGTGAAGGTGCTGTCATTTATGCATCACAAGATAGCTAGTTTACGATGCTCTTTATTTCTTGTCTATATTCTTCTTCACTAAGCTTGCCAGATGTATATAAATAGCTAAGTTCTTCGTATTTAAGTTCGTTTCTATTTTCAAAAATAAAAATATGCTCTTTCTTATTATTTGTTGTAACTTTCACTTTCTTATTTTTAGTGTGTGTAAGGGTTGCCCCTGCAATTAATAAAACAATAATTGCACTACATATTAATAAAATCTCCATTGTTATTAACCTCCACGCTAATAGCTAATATATCACAATCACTCTATCTATTCAAACATTATTTAATGAAATTATAAAATAATAGTTGCTTGCAAAAAATGTGTTAATGAAGTATTATAGCGTAACAATATTTATTTGGTGTTAAATGATAGATACGTTAGTAACAGAATTTAAGCTATCTAAAAAACATATTGATAATGTTATCAATTTACATTTAGATGGCAACACTATACCTTTCATTGCTAGGTATAGAAAAGAAGAAACAGGAGCTATGGACGAAATTGTTTTACGCTCCCTACTAGAAAGGTATGAATACCTTGTTAACCTTGATAAGCGTAAGTCAGAAGTTCTTGCCAATATCGAAGAAAAAGGCAAGCTCACAGATGAGCTAAAGAAAGGCATACTTGAAGCGAAAACACTTGCCGAAGTTGAATCGCTTTATGCTCCCTACAAGTCTAAAAAGAAAACTAAAGCAGATATTGCTATTGAAGCAGGAATTGAGCCGCTTGCAATATTTATCAAAACTAATTCTGATTTGTCATCTTTAGAAAAAGAAGCAGAACAATATATTAACGATAAAGTTGTTGATAGTGCTACAGCTATTACTATGGCGCGTGATATATTGACAGAAAATATTGGACATCATATTAACGTAAAAAACAGAATACGTGAAATATATCAAGCTACTGCAATGCTATCATCCGAAAAAGCAACAGATACAAAAGAACGCACGCCTTATGAGTCATACTATGAGTTTTCTGAAAAAGTGGCAACTATCCCACCACATCGTGCATTAGCAATACTTCGTGGCGAACGTGAAAAGGTATTAAAAATCAAGCTACTTGTTGATGAAGATGTATGTGTAAATGCTATAGCTAACATTCTTTATAGTGAAGAATGGAAAGAAAATGATATAGTAACAAAATGCTTTACAAGAGCTTTCAAATCAATGATTTCATCTTCAATAGAGCTTGAAACATATGCAGAACTTAAAGCGGTTGGTGAAGAACGTGCGATTAATGTATTTTCTGATAATTTAAAAGGTTTGTTATTGACTCCACCTATAAAAAAACGCTCTATATTAGGGCTTGATCCAGCGTTTAGAACTGGTTGTAAGTATGCAGCTATTGATGATACAGGCAAACTACTAACATATGGCGTCATGTACCCTACTATGCCACAAAACGATTATGAAGGTAGCAAAAAGAAAGTAGTTGAAATTATTGAAAAATATAATATTAACGCTATTGCTATTGGTAATGGTACTGCTAGTAGAGAAACAGAAGAATTTGTTGCAAAGGTTATTGCAGATACAAAACTAAACATTGAATACACTATAGTCAACGAAGCTGGAGCAAGTGTATATTCTGCTAGTGATGTTGCTATTAAAGAGTTTCCAGAACTTGATGTTACCATACGTGGCGCAATATCTATTGCTAGGCGTGTTGTTGACCCGCTTGCAGAGTTGGTAAAAATTGAGCCACGCTCTATTGGTGTAGGCATGTACCAACATGATGTAAACAAGAAAAAACTTGAAGGTAGCTTACAAGGTGTTGTTGAAGATGTTGTTAACAATGTTGGCGTTGATTTGAATACAGCTAGTGCTTCACTACTGCAATACGTTGCTGGTTTAAACTATCAAGTTGCTGATAAGATAGTAAAATTTAGAGAAAATAACGGTAAATTCCAAAATAGAAAAGAGCTTTTAAAAGTGACTGGGCTTGGCGAAGTGATTTATAAACAGTGTGCAGGCTTTCTAAAAATTTATGAAGGTAGCGAACCGTTAGATAAGATGTTTATCCACCCAGAAACGTACGATGCTGTTTATTCTTTGCTAAACAAACTTAACGTTACGCCAGATAAAGCATCACTAATAAAGCTTGCATTAAAAGGCTCTAATTCTAAGTATGCTGATGAATTGGGTATAGGCGAATATACTTTTAACGATATTATTGAGAATTTAGAAAAACCTGATAGAGATATACGTGATAAACTTGATCCTGTTATTTTTAAAAAAGGTGCAATAAATATGGAAGATTTAGAGCCGGGCATGATGCTAGATGGCAAAGTTACTAACGTCGTTGATTTTGGCGCATTTGTCGATATTGGCTTAAAAAATGATGGTCTTGTTCATATATCCGAACTATCAGAAAAGTTTGTAAAACACCCTACTGATGTGGTAAAAGTTGGACAAAAAGTACATGTAATGGTTGTTGATATAGATAAAGAGCGTGGTAGGCTTAGCCTATCTATGCGAGTATAATATTTAGGAGTAAATGATGAAAAAAATATTGTTAGCAATGATATTTACTGTTATGGTTGCGTTTTCTGGCACTAAGGCACACGCTGTCACATTTGGTGCTAATGCAGGGTTATATATCCCACAAGGCTCATATGCAGAGATGTTTGACTTAGGCTATTACGTTGGTGCATATGCAACACAAAAGATTTTTCCTTTAACATCTATAGTTGCAAGATACCAATATACTGGTGCAGATAAGTCACCTTATCAACTTGTTGGACATTCTGGCGAGTTACTATTAAAAGTTGAGCCACCTGTACCATTTATAAACTTATATGCTGCTGCTGGCGGTGGTTATTATCATAATACAATATCTGCCCTATCTGTAGATTATACACAAGCTGGTTTTGGTGGTGTCGTTGAAGCTGGAGTTGGCGTATCAATACTAATAGTTGATATTACATTGCATGGAACGTATCGTTACCAAGACTTAAAAGGTGACCTAGGTGGCTATAAAGGCAACAATTTTGGTGTTGGTTTATCTGTAAATGTAGCTATACCGCTTACTGAATAATAAAATATTTTAAATAATAAAAAAGTGCAACTTATTACGGTTGCACTTTTTTTTTGTCTAGTTATTACTAGCTAATTTCTTTTCTTCTTTAATATTTTTGACTTCTTCGTCTTTATCCTTATTCATATTGTTGTATGCAACCGACATCATAAGCTTAATCCTGTTAAGTTGATTGACTTCGCTTGCGCCCGGGTCATAATCGACTGCTGCAATATTAATATCGTCATATCTTGCACGTAACGCTTTCATAACGCCCTTACCAGTAATATGGTTAGGTAGGCAACCAAATGGTTGTACACAAAGTATGTTGTTAGTGCCACTTTCAACAAGTTCTACCATTTCACCAGTAAGCAGCCAGCCTTCACCAGATTGGTTACCTAGTGAGACAACACTTTCTGCCATTTTTGTTAAATGGTTAATGTGTATCATAGGTTCAAAGCGTTTACTTTTCTTTAACGCTCTACGTAGCGTATTGCGTCTATACTCGATATATTGGATAAGTGCATGTGCACCATATTTCCTCTTTTTAGGGCGTCTAACGTGTTTACTCAAGTAAATATCGCTATAGGCACTATATAGTACAAAGTCCATGAAATCAGGGATAACAGCTTCTCCGCCCTCTTGTTCAATAACTCTAATAGCTTGGTTGTTAGCATCTGGGTGGAATTTAATCAATATTTCGCCAACAATACCAACACGTGGTCGAACTTCTTCTTCGTGTATTTCTATAGCATCAAAATCCTTAACTATCTGCTTAACATGTTTCTTAAACACTTTCCAATCGTAAGCTATTACATTTTCACAAGTAATAGCTTCCCATTTTTTATGTAGTGCATCGGTTGTACCTTTTACCTTTTCGTATGGTCTAACACGGTGTACAACACGTAGGAATAAATCACCATAAAGTATTGCCATAATAAGCCTTTTTACCATATGAATATCTACACTAAAGCCTTCATGTTTTTCTAACCCATGCAAATTGAATGATAATACAGGTACATGCCCTAGCCCAGATTTTTCAAGCCCTTGTTTTAGCCAACCAATATAGTTTGTAGCACGACAACCACCAGATGTTTGCGATATTAGCAACGCAACACGCTCAGTATCTGTAGTAGGTTTTAAAGCATGGTGCAATAACTGCCCTACCGCTACAATTGCTGGGTAGCAAGCATCGTTATTAACATACTTCAAGCCAGCGTTTATATCATCTCTATCAGCTGTTTCTAACAATAATACATTATATCCTTGTGCTTCAATAGCTTTCACCATCATTGTCATATGCATTGGCGATATTTGAGGTATTGCTATCGTGTGTGTTTCTTTCATTTCCTTAGTAAACTCAACACGGTGTTTTGCTGGAACATGTCCACGCTCAAGCCCTCTACGCTTTCTATCTTCTATTGCAGCTATTAACGAGCGAACACGTATCCTAACAGCACCAAGGTTGTTACCTTCATCAATTTTAATAACAGTAAATAGTTTATCGTTACGGTTTAAAATGTCGTAAACTTGTTCAGTAGTAACAGCATCAAGCCCACAACCAAACGAGTTTAATTGTATCATCTCGATATTTTCATGTTCAGAAACGAAGCTAGCCGCTTTATATAATCTTGAATGGTATGTCCATTGGTCGATAGCTTTAAGTGGGCGTTCCACTTCTGTTAAGTGCATGATAGCATCTTCTGTCAATACTGCTAAACCGCAAGATATAATAAGCTCTGGTATGCCGTGATTTATTTCATTATCAATATGATATGGTCTACCAGATAACACAACACCTGTTTTTTTGTTTTCTTCAAGATATTTAAGCACTTGTTCGCCTTTATCACGTATATCTTGTCTAAAGTTTTCCATTTCTTCGTTAGCTAGTTGTGCAGCTTTTCTTATATCGTCTTTGCTCACTTTAAGGTAAGAAAAGAATTTAACGAGTGAATCTTCCATAATATCAGGTTTTTCAAAATGTAAGAACGGGTTAATAAACTCGACACCTTCATCTTTAATAGCATCAATATTTAGCCTAATAACCTCTGGATAGCTACAAACTACAGGGCAGTTAAAGTTGTTATCAGTACCCTTTTCTACAACTTCACGCTGGATACATGGATAGAAAATCTTTTTAATATCTTTATCAATCAAGTTAATGATATGCCCATGCACAAGTTTTGCAGGGTAGCAAACTGTTTGCGATGGTATAGTATCTATACCGATATTGTATAAATCTTTCGATGATTTATCAGATATTTGCACGCTAAACCCTAGGTTAGTAAAGAATGTAAACCAGTATGGATAGTTTTCATACATATTTAAAACACGTGGTATGCCTAACGTGCCAAGTGGTGCATCTTCAGGTGCTAATGGAACATAGTAATCAAACAATCGCTCTAGCTTGTATGCATATAAGTTTGGTAGCTCTGTAATAACAGTATCGTCTTTGATACCTTTTTCACATCTGTTACCTGTGATATATCTTCTACCGTCAGAAAAGCTATTAACAGTCAACAAACAATGGTTACTACATGCTTTACAACGCCTGTTACGTGATTCGATAGCAAACTCTCCAAGTAAATCTTGAGAAATTATTTCAGACTTTTCGCCTTCAACATATGAGTTTTTTGCAAGTAATGCAGAGCCGAAAGCACCCATCATACCCGATATTTTAAAACGCTTTACATTTCTGCCAACACTAAGCTCAAAAGCACGCAAAACAGCATCGTTATAGAAAGCTCCACCTTGTACAACGACAGTATCGCCTAGGTCTTCAACACTAGCCATCTTGATAACTTTGTATAAAGCATTAAGCACTACAGAATATGATAACCCGGCAGAAATATCGCCTACAGTAGCGCCTTCTTTTTGTGCTTGTTTAACTTTTGAGTTCATAAAAACAGTACAACGTGAACCTAAATCAACTGGATGAACCGCTTTTAATGCTAGTTGTGCAAAGTCTTGTACGTTTGTATTAACAGATTTTGCAAAAGTTTCAATAAACGAACCACAACCAGACGAGCAAGCTTCATTTAAGATAATTCTATCTATTGAGTCATTTTTGATATACATACATTTCATATCTTGCCCGCCAATATCAAGTATGAAAGTGACATCAGGTGCAAAATACCTTGCTGCTGTAAAGTGTGCTACGGTTTCAACTTCGCCCTCGTCAACGCCAAGTGCTGCCTTTATAAGCCCCTCGCCATAGCCAGTAATACATGAACGAGCAATATAAGCATCAGCAGGTAGTAAGTTATACAATTCCTCTAAAACCATAGTGACAGATTTAATTGGGTTGCCAAGGTTACTATCGTATGATGAATAAACAAGGTTGTAGTCTTTATCAATCATGACAACCTTTGTAGTAGTAGACCCAACATCGAAACCTAAAAATAAGCCACCTTTAGCATCTTTAAGCTCTATTTCATTAAGTACGCCTTCAGATTTATGGCGTTGGACAAATTCGTTATATTCATCTTCATTTTTAAATAATGTAGGTAGTGGCTCAATTTCCATAGTAGCTTTCTTATTTCTAAGTGCTAGTGCGTTTTTGTGTAGCTCGTTAAAATCAATAACATCAGATGTTTTTGACATAATTGCTGCGCCCATAGCAACAAAAAGTTGAGGATTTTCTGGAAAGATTATTTCATCATCTTTTAAGGTTAATGTTTCAATAAACCTTTCACGTAGTTCAGAGATAAAGAAAAGCGGTCCGCCAAGAAATGCGACATTACCTTTAATTTGTCTACCACAAGCAAGTCCGCCGATTGTTTGGTCAACAACCGCTTGTAATATTGAAGCTGCAATATCTTCCCTAGCTGCACCTTCATTTAATAGTGGTAATACATCTGTTTTTGCAAATACACCACAACGTGCCGCAATAGGATATATTGTTTTATGTTTTTTTGCTAAGTTATTTAATCCTTCGACATCGGTTTGTAGTACAGTAGCCATTTGGTCAATAAATGCACCTGTACCACCGGCACAAGTTTCATTCATACGTTGGTCAATGCTATTATCAAAAAACGTAAGCTTTGCATCTTCGCCACCAAGTTCGATAGCAACATCAGTATTAGGTATATGACGTTTAATACATTGTGTAGAAGCAATAACTTCTTGAACAAAAGGTATGCCTAGCCATTCTGACACTGATATACCGCCAGAACCTGCAACATTAACAGTGACTTTTTTATCTTTCAATATGCTACTTGCTTCATCAATAACATCGACTAATGTATTACGCATATCAGATAAATGACGTTGGTATTTACTATGTAGTATTTCATCGTTACTATCTGTAACGACAATTTTAACTGTAGTAGAGCCTATATCAAGCCCAATATGTAAAACATTTTTATCCATTTCCCACCTATTATTTAATAAATGATACAATATCGACAACATCTGCTTGTTGCCACTCGTTATCCCATTCATGTATTTCAACTGTTGCATTAAATAACACATCAGATTTTTCTGTATAATTTCTATTTTCTATTGTATATACAAATAAATGTTTTTTATCATCAGATACAAAGTAACTATCATATCC
>CAYJIW010000002.1:56783-62458 GCA_964370335.1 uncultured Deferribacteraceae bacterium | reverse complement strand
CATTAACTATCCAGCATGGACGACAATAAACGCATCTATCGGTGTAACATTTGGCGATAAAATGCAATATGGATTATACACAGAGCTAAACAACATGCTAAACCATGAATACTATCTTGAAGATTATATTTATGAACCGGGATTACATGCAAATGTTAAGTTTACTGCAAAGTTCTAGTTGCTAGCTACAATTTAATATCACAACCATTTACGTTGCTACGTTGATTTATATAAAGCGTGGCAACGTTTTTTTATCGACTATTTCTACAATTCATGACACAAAAAACTCCGACACGTTATATCGTATCGGAGTATTAAACACTATTTAAAGTTATTAACTTTAGTTTGTGAAAGTAAACTTCATATTAGGAGTCATATACCAACCACCTGTAAGGTTATCCCAAATATGCATATTATTATCAGTTGCAGCACCCATAGATGCGCCATTGTATACGCCACCTGTAATATTATCAGCCTCAACAAAAGAGTGAGATATGCTACTGCCCATAACTGCACCAGTTAGGTTTCTACCGTCATCAGACCACACAAAATTGTAATTACCGCCCATTGCACTATCAGATGTGCCAACTGCTGTCCTGCCAGCAACAAATTGAAGGAATGATTCATCAACAATATCTACACCAGCAGATATAACAAAATTAAACGATAAACCAGATGATATATACCAACCACCTGTAAGGTTATCCCAAATATGTAGCGTGTTATTATCTTCTACCGCACCATGTGAACCGCCAGCACTCGTAGTACCAAAATATACTGCACCAGTAATGTTATCAGCCTCGACAAATGTATGATTAATTGCAACGCCCATAACATCACCACTCAAAACTGTACCATTATCAGACCAAGTAAAATTTAAACTACCACCATGTGCACCACCAAGCGCTGTAGCAGTTTTGCCACCAATAAATTGTAGAAACGCCTCGTCAATTACATTAACCCTATTAGTACTACCACCATTTGAATTATCAGAAGAAGTTGAATCTTCACTGTCGTCCGCACATGCTACAACAAATGTAAACAACAAAACACTCAATAAGAAAAACTTTAACTTTTGCATTTTTTACCTCATAAAATTATTAGTTAGTATTTACTAACTTAGTTAGCAATAACTAACACTATTTTAGACACTTGTCAATACTTTTATTAAAAATATTATCTGATTTTAAGTTTGATTATTTGTTTAGGTTTGATAATAAAAATAGCGAGAGTTTTTACGCTCTCGCTATAGTTTATTTGCATTATTCAATTAATGATGTATTTTTAGCTTTAGGCTAGGCGTATTACAAAAAATAAGCGGAGTGTACATAAACGTAAGGTACATGAGCATTATTTTTTTGTAAACAACAACGCATAAAGCAAAAAGACACATTAATTACACGTTAATTACTGGCGTTGCCATATGCTTGGGTTAGTCCCCGGCTCCACCCACCATTCTGTATATTTAGAAATTTGTAGGTATGTAACACCATTATGAGTAACTTTTGTACCCGGAGTATAAAGCCCTTGCGATGCGCCCTCTCTTGACCATGCACTTGGTGCTGGTTCAACATAGCCATCATCAACACCTACTTCTTTCCATACTGATGCGTTTGTTCCCGGCTCGTTCCACCAAGATGTTGAACCAGAAACTTGCTCATATATTTTACCTTTGTGTGAGACTAAAAATCCCGGAATATGCTTACCAGCAGCCTCATCAGCCCTTGTCCAAGGTACAGCTTCGCCATCAGTAGGTGGCAATACAACTTCTTCTTTTACAGTGATAACTGCAACTTCACTTGTTTGCAATCCACCGCTATCAATTACGCTATATACTATTGTATAGTTTGAAGACACATTAGTATTTACTGTGCCTGCTACATTAATCAGATGTGTAATGTTACCATCTTCATTATCAGTTGCAGTAACGTCTTTCATAGCATCAAATATTGAGCCGAACTCTACCGTTTGATTCCTAACACCGACTAATACAGGTTTTGTATTTGTTGGTGGTGGAGTTACAACTTCTTCTTTTACTGTAATATGTGCAACTTTTTCACTTGATAAGCCTTTGCTATCTGTAACTTTATATGTAAGTGTGTATCTGCCTGCAACATTTGTATTTACGCTACCAGTTATAACAATACTAGTTGTTAAGTTGCCATCTTCTTTATCGCTTGCAGTAACACCTTGCATCGCATTAAACGAAGATCCAAATTCAATTGTTTGGTCAACAACACCATAAATTACTGGTGCAGTATTTTCGCTAGGTGGTGGCGGAGTAATCGTTGAATCGCCATCAATAGCAATATAAATTTTTGTATGCTCGTATTTCTCATTGATACCATCGTTAGCTTGAGTCTTAGAGTCACGGTTAATGCTCCAGAATGATAGCATACCAACTTGTTTTTCAATTGAGTGGTCTACAACTAATTGAGAATTTGCAACTGTAAATATCGGGTGTATGCCTGTTTCAAAACCAACAGATGTAATTACACCAACTTTATCATATGCTTCTGCATCTGATAGGTGTGTTCCTATTGCAGCATACATTGTTTTAATTTGTGCCATTGTGCTATCTATAGCTTCAACAGAACGTGTCCCGTAATCTTGACCATAGTATGAACCATACGCCATTGCCATGATGTTTACAAGTTTAATATCAACGCCTGCCTCTAGGTATGCTTCCACAGTTCCTACTGCAACTGGTGTTAATCCTGATGGTAATACTGGTAGAGTAAGTACTACTTCTACACCCGTTCTATCTTGTACTATTTTCATAGCTTGTGCATTTTGTCTATTTAGTTCTTTACCTTGTGCTCCACCCTCGATATCTAAGTCGATACGAGTTAAGTTAAAGCCATCAATAATGTTTACGTATGTATTTACAATCACGTCTAAATCAGTAGAATATTGGAAAAAGTTTCTCTCCAATGCACCACCAATAGAGATAACTACATCGCCACCCCTATCACGTACATCTTTTATAGCTTTTTTAATGCCTAAATATTGAGTATTAGCAGGGTTGTTTTCATTTAACATACTACTGCTAGCAAAGCCCCAATGCAATACGCCATCAGTAACACTATGATCAACAGCTGTAATAAATCCTAAGTTAAAGTATTTAACTCCAGTATCATCCATTATTTGACCTAAGTTTAATGCACCGTTGTTAGAGTATGTTGGATCTGTTACCCATGCACCCATATCTGCGAATGGTGCGAATATATGACTTGGCCATACTATACCTTCACCAACTCCGAAATCAATTTCATCAACGTCCGGATTAGTTGTACCACCGCTTGTAACCGTAACTATACGCTTTACAGTAGTAGTTAAGCCTTCGCTATCAACAACACTATAAGTTAATGTATATACTGCTGCGATAGAAGTGTTTACCGTACCTGATACAGTAATCCATTCTGTCACGTCGCCATCTTCTTTATCTGTAGCAGAAACGCCAGACAGTACATCAAATGCTGAATTTAGACTTACTGAAACATTACTAACACCAGTAAATGTTGGTGCATTATTAACACTTGCAGCCACAACAGTAACCACTCTTCTAACTATGCTTGTTAAACCAGCGCCATCAGTTACAGAATATGTAATTGTGTAGTCACCAGCAATGTTTACATTAACAGTACCACTTACAGTGATCCATTTAGTTAAGTCGCCATCTTCGTTATCATATGCAGTAACACCTGCACGTACATCAAACGCTTGTCCAAATGGCACACTTACATTGTTTGCACCACTAATTACAGCTGCCGTATTAGGTGTAGGTTCTACAACTGTAACAACTCTAGTAACACTTGTTCTAGCGCCATCGCTGTCAGTAACAGTGTATATTACGTTATACACGTTAGCAATATTTGTATTTACTGAACCAGAAACAACGATCGCTGATGTTAAGTCGCCATCTTCTGCATCATTAGCAGCAACACCAGTACGTGCATTGAAAGTGTCGCCAACATTTAAAGTAACAGGCGCAACACCACTAATTGTAGGTGCTTTATTTGAAGTTACTTCTCCACCTGAATTACCATAAACATATTGTTCAGCTAGTTCTACTGAACCTTCGTATACTCTTTGTGTCATTTTAATAGACTTTAGATTACTAACTGATAATTCGCCACTTGGTTGCGCTAATTTTAGAGTAATAGATGCGCCCTGAGGTAGTAGCTTGTTATCATAAACACTTGAAAGATCAAGTACTGTTAGTCCATTTTCTTGTGTAACTGTACCTGTGCCATAACCACCAGATACTAATGGAATACCGTTGTTATTAATATAGAATTTTGGCAACATTACAGTTTCTTTTTGTGCTTCAACTATAGTTAATACTTCGCCTTGTTCGTTTGCTGTTTCGTTGTTTGTGATAGTGATTTCATAACCATCGCTACCCCAACCGACATCATATACTGTAACACTTACATTAATATCAAGGTCGCCCTCAACTATTTCGTGCTGTGGTAATGCAGCATTACCATAAAGGCCTTCATATACTGCTTTTGTAAGTTCATCACGCTGTTTAGGTACAGTTGTTACGTCATTGTTTGATGCCATCCAAGTAATGATACCACCTAAGTTATTAGCATGAACATATTTAGCTTTTTCAGCGATTGAACGCTTGCTATCTATAGTAAATAATGATTTTCCGTTAAATAAATAAGCGGCTTTAGATACGTCATCCCAATACTCAACTAATCCCGGATAAGCTTCATGAAGCTCATCAAAGTTACGGAATGCCCAAATACCACCAAGTCTACCGCCATCGCCTAAAGCTGCTGGTGAATCATTTAATGCACCACGTGAAGGCGTATTGTCAGCATCTCTATTATCAGATACGTTTGCAGTTGCAAAAAGTCCCGGTAATCCACTAACAACTTCTACATTTTCAACATCTTCCCAACCACGGCTATAAAAAGCACTACCGATAACAACTTTGTTAGCTGGTGCGCCTTGTGCTACCATGTATTTAACGATAGAATCTATGTTGAAACCATAATCATAATACTCATCTGCTGGGTTACCATATAATGCTGAATGGTGTCCTGTAGTTGGATCAAATGCACCCCTAGCATCGTATGTCATCATGTTACCGAAGTCAATTATTTCAAACATACGTTGGATATCAACGCCAGCTTCTAACTTACGCTTATCAACAGGTAATGCTACTGAAAGCTCATATGTTTTACCTAATCTTCTGCCTTGTGCATCTAAAGCTGTACGTAAATCGCTTAATAAAGTGATATAGTTTTCTTTATCAGCTGCTGTTGAGTGTGGTGTACCTTCATCGCCGCTAAGATCAACCGTATCTGGCTGCCTAACGAATGCAGGGTATTCCCAATCTATATCAACAAAGTCCATAGATGTATATTCAACATACTTAAGTACATTCTTAACAAAATTAGCTCTATAAGTAGCGTTAGCTGCCATTCTAGAAAAATCGCCTGAACGTGACCAACCGCCAAGTGATATACCAATTTTCATATTAGGATGTTCTGCTCTTAAAGCACGTAACGCAGGTAATATACCTGAGTTAATATCGCCCCATGTAACGCCATTTTGTCCTAAATTATTCCCAGATGCAGCATCTTTATCTGTAAATACTAATGTTCCATCAGCATTAAAGTCTAAAAATGCAAAGTTCAAATGTGTGTACATATTAG
>CAYJIW010000002.1:6878-56773 GCA_964370335.1 uncultured Deferribacteraceae bacterium | reverse complement strand
ACATTGCCTAATAATAACGCAAATGCGATTGCTGAAGTGAACACCTGTTTCATTGTTTTTTTCATAATCACTCTCCTAAAAACAAACTAAAACGTATTGAAATAAACTCTAGTAATCTTAATCATATAAAGAAATTGCTAGCAATACCTCAATAAATATTTATTAATAATTTAAAAAGTTAATTATTTTTTAATAATTATCTTTGCTAATATAAGTACTTTTTTATAAAAGTCAAGACATAAAAATATATGCTAAAGTACTCATATCAATATAAAAGAATAGTGACATTTTCAATTTATTCAAAAAAAATATTGATATTTTTGTCCTTTTGTAACATATTATGCAAAAGGAGTTTTATATCATATGAACACAGAAAAATTAGTTATACTCGACTTTGGTGGACAATATAGTAAACTTATCGCTAGGCGTGTTAGGGAACTCAATGTCTATAGCGAAATATTACCGTTTTCAGCCTCGCCAGAACGCATTAAAGATGGCGGATACAAAGGTGTTATTTTATCAGGCGGACCTGCTAGCGTTTATGAAGAAGGCGCTATCGCTTGCGACCCTAAAATATTTGAACTAGGCATACCTGTGCTTGGTATATGTTATGGGGCACAACTCATGGCTAAAACTATGGGCGGCGATGTTGCACAAAGTGGCAAGCCAGAATATGGCTCTACTACTGTAGATATTGACAAAAAAGGTAAACTATTCAAAAAAGTTGATAACACGACTATCGCTTGGATGAGCCATACAGATTATATTTCGCAAGCACCTGATGGGTTTGCTATTACTGCAAAAACGCAAAACTGCCCTATCGCTGCTATGGAACATGTCGAGAAAAAGCTATATGCTGTTCAGTTCCACCCAGAAGTTACTAACTCTGTGCAAGGTACAGAAGTTTTACATGCGTTCTTATACGATGTTTGTAAGTTTAAAGGCGATTGGAAAATGTCTGCGTTCACACTAGATGCAGTCAATGATATAAAAGTAAAAATTGGCGACGGTAAAGCTCTATGTGCGTTATCAGGCGGTGTCGATAGCTCTGTTGCTGCGATACTTATACAACGTGCAATAGGCGATAACCTCACATGCGTATTTGTCGACCATGGGTTACTACGCAAAAACGAGGGCGACCAAGTCGAAGAAATGTGCAAAAACTTCGGCGTACATTTGATACGAGTAAACGCTCAAGATAGATTTTTAGGCAAACTAGCTGGCGTTATCGACCCAGAACAAAAACGTAAAATAATCGGCGAAGAATTTATTAGAGTGTTTGAAGAAGAAGCCGCAAAAATCGGCGAAGTAGATTTCCTTGTTCAAGGCACGATATATCCTGATGTTATCGAGAGCGGTGCTGGTGCATCTGCTATGATTAAAAGCCACCACAATGTTGGTGGATTACCAAAAAATATTAAGTTTAAATCAATAGTAGAACCGTTGCGTGAACTGTTCAAAGATGAAGTAAGAGCAGTCGGCATGGAACTTGGATTACCTAAAGAATCGGTCAATAGACAACCATTCCCGGGGCCGGGCTTAGGCGTTAGGATATTAGGCGATATCACACCAGAAAAAGTTGCATTGCTACAAGAGGCAGATGCAATATTCAGGGATGAGATAGCAAAAGCGGGCTGGGATAGCAAAATTAGCCAATACTTCGCAGTGTTGACGAATGTAAAATCTGTAGGTGTCATGGGCGATGGCAGAACGTATGCATACACAGTAGCACTAAGAGCTGTAGAAACATCAGACTTCATGACAGCAGAATGGTCACGAATACCGCATGATGTATTAGCAATTGCGTCAAATAGAATAGTAAACGAAGTAAAAGGCGTAAACAGAATTGTGTACGATATAACAACAAAACCACCAGCAACAGTCGAGTGGGAGTAGGATAAAATAAAGCCACAAATCACAATAGGTTTGTGGCTATCTTTTTATGTGCTGTGATATTAAATTGATATTAAAATAGTATCCGTAACACAAATGTTTTCTTATTAGCTTTATACGCGAGCGTTCCACGCTTGTGTTATGCTAGTGATAAACGAACAAGCGCGGGCTTAAGTGAACTTAGTTGTGTCGCAGATAGCAAAAGTTGGTGGTTGCTACGAAAAACTAAAGACAAAATACGTTTGGCAGAGTTTATTAATAACTATAAGACTTGTGCTAAGGAGATTATTTTGAGGGAGATTGTCTGTATACAGGCTTTACTGTACTGATGATATGTATTTTACAGATAGCCCATCTTAGGCGTGGTTGAAAAAATTTTGTTTTTGTGTTATTATATTTATACTTAAATGAATAATACAAATAATGAAATTTATATTGTAAATACAAAGCAAAGATAGTTAATACGTGAATATAATGTAGGGTTAATAAATGAGATATAGTAAAGAATCAAAGAGCAAATCAACTGGAGCTGTATATACACCAAAAGATATGGCAATATATACTGCAGAACAAATGATTAAATATAAAAATTTAGACGATGCTACAGAAATTACAATTCTAGATCCAGCAGTTGGTGAAGGTGAACTATTGGTGGCGATAATTGAAGTTATCAAATTATGTTTACCATGTGTTAAAATCAAAGCTGTAGGATATGAAACAGATGAAAACGTTGCATCTGAAACTAAAAAACGACTAAAGAAAATTTATCCTGATATTAACGTTGAGATAAGAGCAGAGGATTTTTTAAGTGCGGTTGAAAACAATAATGTTGATAAGTATGATATGATAATCGCGAATCCACCATATATTAGGACACAAATAATAGGGAGTTCTAAATCACAGGAAATTGCAGATAAATTAAATATCGGTGGTAAAATTGATATTTATTATGCATTTTTATTATACGCAAAAAATGTTTTGAAATCGGATGGTATTGCGGGGTACATTACATCTAATAAATTTATGACTATTAAATCGGGTAATTCAGTTAGAAATTATATGATCGAGAACTATAAATTACATCAAATAACCGATTTAGGTGATACTAAGCTGTTTACAGCGGCTGTTTTACCTTGTATATTATTTTTTTCATTAGGAAAAACAGAGAAAAATGAAGATGTAACATTCACATCAGTATATGAAGATAGTAAATGTTGTAACGATAAAAATTTTTACGAAAGTATATTTCAATGCATAGAAAAAAGTGGTGTTTATACTCTAAGGAATGGAAAATCTTACAAGTTTGAACAAGGAAGGATGCTGAGCATAGAAAAAGATTCCCTTTGGACTATTTCATCAGAAGAAAATAAAAAGTGGTTAGAGGCAATCGAAGAAAAAAAACAGCTTATATTTTCAGATATCGGAAAAGTTCGTGTTGGAATCAAAACTACAGCAGATAATGTATTTATAGGTGATGGTTGGAATGAACAAAATTATGATTTAGAACTCTTAAAACCTTTGATAACACATAGAAATTCAGGACAAATTGTGCCTAATAAAAAAGCACAATGGAAAGTTCTTTACACACATGAAGTTAAAAATGGCAAAAAAATTGCTATAGATATTACAAAGTACCCTAAAAGTGAGACTTATTTATTCAAGCATTACAATCAGTTGAGTAATCGAAAGTATGTAGAAAAAGCAAAACGTAATTGGTACGAAATCTGGGTGCCCCAAAATCCTGAAGCATGGCAACGTAGAAAAATAGTATTTAAAGATATTTCAGAGCGACCAGAATTTTGGTTAGATACATCAGGAGCAATTGTAAATGGTGATTGTTATTGGATTGATATTAATCCAAATTTAAATGAAGATATTATATATTTAGCCCTTGCTGTAGCTAATAGTAAATTTATCGAAAAATACTATGACATTAAATTCAATACAAAACTTTATTCAGGTAAACGTAGATTTCAGTCACAGTATGTAAATCAATTTCCTATACCCAATCACGAAACTGATTTGGCAAAAAAAGCAATCAACTTGGTTAAACAAATTATATCCAATGATAGTCAAACTGATACCATTGGATATAAACAAGAATTAGATTTAATTGTTGAAAGATTGTTTACTTAGTCGAAAAAATTATAAGGAAGAGGCATTTGTATTTTAGAATTTGTACCATTTCCTTTGAACAATGGGAAATATGAGGTGAACTCTTTGCCATTAACTAGATAAAGGTTGGTTAGTTTTATTTTATCATCAATAACTTCACCATTAAAAATAGCATATCTAATATCACGGCTATAGAAAATTGTATTTTCTAGAACAACAATAGGTTGGTTGTCATCTGGAGAATGTAGCCCTAAGTCAATAGTAGGAGAAGTTTGGAGTTTTACCTCTAATAATTGATTAGCAATATCAGGATAATTTCCGTCATCTTCGTATATTGAATACCCTAGATGTTCACATATCATCGCATGTAACTCTGCACCACGATTTCGTTCCTGCAATGCGTTAATATAATTTATTGATTTACCAATCATAGGTGTCAGTCGGTTGTATATTTCAGATATTCTGAGAAGATGAGTTTTATGTGGGTAGCTGTTAGGATTGATACTAGATAATGATATATTATCTTCTCCGATCCAATTGTTAACAATATATGTATCACTTGATGAGCATATATTGTTAGGGTAGTAATTCATAGTTGCTTGGTATTTTTGTGTTAACGTGCCTGTACGATCATAAGTAACGAGTTCATCGCCAAGAATAATTTTCACTGAAATGACTATATCTTCTGCATCAACTTGCAAAAAAACATATCTTCGATTGGAATCAACTTCCTCGTTCCATATTTGAACATTGAAACTTTTTTGCGTATAAACATCAAAGTTTTGCCCAGGGAATTTAGGTTGAGTTTTTTTAAAAGATTTAGGTACTGGATAACCTAATGCATTACATATTTCTTTTTTAACTACTTTAGATCGAGTCCTTAAAGGGTATCCTTTGAGAGATAAGCCAACTAAATGGTTTCTGAGAATATATTGAAGCTCTGTGGTAGGAATGTATAAATCTCTGTTGAGTGGAGATATAAGGTCATAAATTGAAAGTTTACTTGATGATATATTATATTGATAGTTTATCATTGAAATCCTCCTTGCAATTGTCTATTGTTAAAAAAAGTTCTGATAAACTCACTCCTAACCCATTTGCTATCTTCTCAATGTTAATTATCGAGATATTACGTTTACCAAGTTCAACACTTGCGTAATACGTTCTATCCATCTCGATTAATAATGCAAATTTTTCTTGACTAAGTCCTATTTTTTGGCGTAGTTCCCTAATTCTCGAACCAAGTTTAACTGTTATCATAAATTCCTCATTTAATATTACTATAACAAATAATCCGCCTATATAACAACGGACTATAAGCAACAAACTTAACAAACGATGATTGTTTGCTTTTCTCCTCATTCTGTGCTAAATTTATTAATTACACATATCATTAATCATATGGAGAATACTATGCACAACAAATTATACGATAAAATAGATACCCCTGCACTTATAATCCAAGCAGATATTGCGAAGCAAAATATTATAGACGTTCAAGAAATGACTAACGCAAAAGGTATCACCTTACGACCTCACATAAAAACGCATCGCATGACATACTACGCTAAAATGCAAGTTGAACATGGTGCAAAAGGTATTGCATGTGCAAAAATTGGCGAAGCAGAAGTTATGGCGGCTGCTGGTATTGATGACATTTTTATCGCTAACGAAGTTGTTGGCAAACAAAAGTATGAGCGAATTTTAGCACTACATCGTAAAATCAAAAAAATGCGTGTTGGTATAGATAACACTATCCAAGTTGACCAAATCGAAGAAGTATTTGCTGACGAAGCAAAGCCTCTCGAAGTATTAATAGAGTATGAAGTTGGCGAAAACCGCTCAGGCATTATAACAGACGAACAACTACACGACCTAGTAAAATACTGTCAGTCGAAAAAACATATAGTTATCAAAGGTGTATTTTCTCACGAGGGACATACGTACAAAGCAGACGACCACAAAGACTGCATTGCAAAAGCACACGAAGCATACGAAAAAACTCTACAAGCAACCGAAAAAATGCGTGCTTGGGGCGTAGACGTCGATACTGTGAGCGTTGGCGCTACTCCGTCGGTTATGAAAGGTGCATTTGTGGACGGCATTACAGAATATCGTATAGGCACATATATTTTCTTTGACGTTGGGCAATCAGAAGCATTAGGCGACTACTCTCGCTGTGCTGCAACAGTCCTTGCAACAGTAATCTCAAAACCAAACGACGAAAGAGTGGTAATCGACGCTGGCGCAAAAGCATTAGTTAGCCAAAACAGGAGCGGTGGCATATGCTCTACAAAAGGTTTCGGGCGAGTAAAAGGCGTCGGCGATGTCAGAATAGATTCACTATTTGACGAACACGGTATAATTTTAGATAAAGAGTTTAGCAAACAAATCAACGTGGGCGACAAAATCGAAGTAATCCCAAGCCATATTTGCCCAACTGTCAATCTTTACGACGAAGCATACCTCGTGGAAAATGATGAAATTGTATCAACAATACCGATTGATTGTAGGGGTAAGTCGCAATAACAATCATAATTATCAAAAAATCATATAAGGCTATATACTTAAAGTTTTGTAGCCTTTATTGTGGCAAAAATAGGAATAATAGATTGTCAAAATGTTCCTATAATTCTTATATACTATTCCTATTTTTTGCTTAATTTCTCTTCATGTACTGCAATCGTTGTCCCCTCTTTTGTTTTCCATTCTTTTCGCCCATTTGAGCTCATACCTAATACCATAACAGAAGCTGCTGATGGGCTTGAAAACACGTAATCCTTCGTAAAAGTATAGTTCGAGTCTATTGTACCATCTGCTAGAAGTTTATCTCTCATATATAGATTACTAGCTCTGCAACTTGATTGTACTGTTTTAGCAATCATTGAACCTTTTAAAACTTGAAAACCATCAGCAACAACGTATCCTTGAGCATTTACAGAATTTTTCCTTTCTATCTTAAACCTTGGTTTTTCATCACTTGATGAAAAATTATCGTCAAGGACATCAAAAACTTTATAGCCAAGTGCATTTACAAGTAATTTTGCATTTTCAATAAATGCATAGAGCATGTCCTCATCAAACTCTGATACTGTGGAAGGCGTGGGCTTCTTATCGTTTTTAACAACTGCCCTTGTAGATGCAATGGCTAATTCGTAAAACTTATTTTCTAAAAATTTTACATGTGCTTTATTAAGATGATTATCCTTTGCAATCAACACAATACACTCATACCAATAGTCTTTAACTTTAAGCTGTTGAGTTAAGCGCATATATACATCCTCACCTTCCCCAATGTATACAACATCTCTATTATCTTCATCTTTACCAAATAAGAAGTAGACTCCTGTATGGCTACTATCTTCGCGCTTTGAGAGATTTGTCAAGTCAGCACGTGAAGTTTTATAAACTCTACCATTCCAATTATCAAGTTCACACATAATTAGTCCGCTTAATTCTCTCCCAAATATCAACATTTGTATCGTTTTGTTAAACTTCATTATAATAGTCTCCATCATAGATATGCAATTATTATATTATAATTATAGAACATACTCAACATATATCTACTTCACACATATTAATTAAGATAGTGAAATTTAACCTTTAAATATCATCTTGCCTTTTCACTTTTCCCAAAACAGGTAATATCGCTTAGTTTTTGCTCACGTAGATGGCTTTTTAGCTTATTTGCCATAGGTTTGAATGTTGCATATGCAATAACGCCTGATGCTATCGCGCCAATAACTGGCACAACTTTTGAAACAGTACGTGCAAACGCTTGTTTCGTAATTTTCACACCAATTGCTTGTGAAATTCCCCTTATAATAGGGTAATAGAATGGTTTTGATAGTGCCTTTTGTGCGACATTAGTTTCTATTTGTTGGGCAACTGACTCTGCTAATTTTGTTATTAAATCGCCTGCTTCACGTACGCCATATATCGCACCGACAAACATTGTAACTTCGCTTTTTGTGCCATAATCAAGCTCTTTTTCAATATTTAACTCACTCCAGCCATACAAGTATATCAATTTTTGCAAAATAATTAGCTGATGAACGAAAAATTGAACAAAATCAAACGGCACAGTCGCCGCCATAGCAATTCCACCGGGGAAGCCTGCCACAAACGATATCGCAGTAACTTTGCCAGTTACAAAGTTTATTTCAGATTTTGCAATCTTATCAATTTTGCTAACATGTACGCCTGCATACGCTGGGTTATGCTTGATAGCTATTTCAATTTGTTCATCGGTACAAACCTTTTTTAGCACACTTCGCAAAAATTTTTCTCTATTAACGTTGACAATTGGCAACTTAATTGCTTTCTCAAGCACAGCTTCAAACTTGTTTTCATCTTGCATATGAACTTACCTCTAAACACATAAGAATATATCACAAAATCAACAAAATGTAAATATTTAACGTTTTACGCTGATTTTTAGCTAAAAATTAACCCCATTATTTTACACATTTTGTTAATTTTTTATCATTACTTTTTATATTCTTACTTGTATTTTCACATTATACATCATATAATTATAATATCAACTATAGGGGTGCATTATGAAGATTGCATTATTTGGAGCGACTGGGCAAACAGGCAGTATATTACTAAGGTTACTACTTGATAAAAATCATGATGTCACAGCCATTGTGCGTGATGCTACCAAAGTAACCGATAATAACGACAACTTAACTGTTAAAACTGTTGATTTATCTAACATTGATGATATTAGTAGCGCAATAAATGGTTGCGACTTAGTTATTTCATGTTTAAGTGGCAACGCTAACAAAAAATCTACGCAACTAACTGATCTAATTAGCAATATAGTCGCCGCCATGAAAGCGAGCAACGTATCAACAATTTATCACGTTAGCTCTGCTGGCATACATAATGAATTTGATAGTATAATTGGCAAAATTATAGTTAACCTATTTTTTAAGAACGCTATTGCAGACCATAGGCAAGCGGCGGAAGCGATAATGTCAAGTGGGCTTAAATACTTGATAGCACGTCCTTTATCTTTAACAAATGGCGAGATGACGAAGCAGTATCGCACAGCATTTGATGGAGTTGTAAAAGGCGGCTCGAAAATTTCACGTGCAGATTTAGCTTATTTCTTGGTGGAAGCAATCAGGAATGACGATTATATAAATAAGTCGGTTTGTGTTTGCTATTGATTGGTAATACTTAAACACCATCTTGTTTGATACGCTCTAGTATTTCAATATCAGCTGGGCAAAACTCGTAGTTATCAAGTTCGTTAATATCGACCCATTTGATTTCTTCGTGTTCAATATTTTTTGGTATGCCTTTTGTGATTTTCGCATTGATGAACGTAAAGCTAATTTCACTATTGTCATAATTGTATGTGCTGTTATCAAATATATCTTTTGCCTCAACAATGACGCCAAGTTCTTCGTAACATTCACGAACTATCGCTTGTTCTGGCGATTCATTTTTCTCAATTTTGCCACCGGGTAACTCCCATAGCAAAGGTAGCGACGTGCCTGCAGGACGCTTGCATATTAATAACTTTTCATCTTGCCATATTATTGCAGCTGCTACATTTATCATAAATCACCTTACCTTAAATAACGTCCACCTCAATATACAAATTTCACAATATATAACTATAGCATGTTAAATTACGAAATGATACAAAAAAATGATAAATGTAGTATATTAGTAGCAATCTATGAATAATTTAGCCCCTGACGAGTGTCAAGGGCTAAGCTAAGTTTATTTCCAAAAGTTATCTTCTACTTCTTGCTCAGCAGAAAATAGCCATACTTCAACGATTTTTCCATTTTCGATTTTAAAAATATCAATACCGTTCATATCTAGCTTTTCGCCACTACTTTTTTCAGCTAAGAATGTAACATTTGCAGCAACAAAGTCACCGTTACTAGATGCCCAGTTAGTTATCATCTTGAATGTCCCTTCGCTTCTTTCAAAAAACTTTGTTAAGTGTGCTTGCAGGTCACCTTTGCCAACAACTAAACCAGATAGTGTGCTGTTGCCCGGTTGGTGCCATTTAATATCATCTGCTAAAGCTGCAAAAACACCCGGCAAATCGCCACTGACTAACGCTTCGTTATACGCATTAAAAACACTCATTACATCTTTACTCATAAAATCATCTCCTTAGATTAAATTTGAAACATTGTGTTTCTAATATATAGTATATGCCTTAACATATTTTATGCAAGTACGTACATTTTTATTACTAAGTTACTTTTATGAAACCATTGCGAAATAGCAAGGGTTAAACGTATTGAAAATAAATTGCAGATATGTTATAATATAGTATTATGCACATGAAGTTAGGAGGACGCTAACCAATGATAACAGGCGAGTTACGCAACAAGATAGACAGTTTATGGGATATATTTGCATCTGGCGGTTTAGTAAACCCGTTAGATGTGGTGGAGCAGATAACGTACCTTATGTTTATACGTGATATTGACGAGATAGATACAAAGCGTATTCAGGACGCACCGTTATTAAATATATCTTACAGCAGTATATTTGATGATGATACTTTACGTTGGACAGTGTTTAAGGATATGGAAGCCGAAACAATGTATAACTTAATGCAGAACAAAGTGTTTCCTTTTATTAAGAACTTGCATGGTGATAAAGATAGTGCATATAGCAAGTATATGAGCGACGCTATTTTTAAGTTACCAACACCGTTATTATTGACAAAAGTCGTTTCAAGTTTAGATGATATTTATACAAGTATGGATACGCTATCTGATAGGGATATACGTGGCGATGTTTATGAGTATTTGCTATCGAAAATATCGCAATCAGGCAGAAACGGGCAATTCCGCACACCAAGGCATATAATAAAAATGATGGTAGAATTGATGAAGCCGACACCTAAAGAAATGATATGTGACCCAGCGTGTGGCACTAGTGGCTTTTTAGTAGCAAGTGGCGAGTATTTAAGAAATAACCACATGAACATTTTTAACGATAGCAAACTAAGGCAACATTATCAAAACGATATGTTTTATGGCTATGATATGGATAGAACAATGCTACGCATAGGTGCTATGAACATGATGAAACACGGCATTGATAACCCAAGTATAGAATATAGGGATAGTTTATCAGAACAAAACCTTGATAGAGATAAATATAGCTTGATACTAGCTAATCCACCGTTTAAGGGTAGTTTAGATTATGATAGCGTTTCGGCAGATATATTAGGGATATGTAAGACGAAAAAAACGGAGCTACTATTTATTGCTTTGATGACACTCATGCTAAAAGTTGGTGGCAGATGTGCTTGCATAGTTCCAGATGGCGTACTGTTTGGTGCATCAAACGCACATAAATCATTGCGTAAGGAATTGATAGACACGCACAGGCTAGAGGCGGTAATATCAATGCCTAGCGGAGTTTTTAAGCCGTATGCAGGCGTATCAACTGCGATATTGATATTTACAAAAACTAATTATGGTGGCACAGATAACGTTTGGTTTTATGATATGCAATCAGACGGTTACTCACTAGATGATAAACGAGCAGAAATATCTGATAACGATATACCAGATATTATTTCACGTTTTCACAGCCTAGATGATGAGAAAACAAGGGAACGTACAGACAAATCATTCTTTGTGCCAAAAGATGAAATAGTTAATAACGGATACGATTTATCAATCAATAAGTATAAAAAGACTGTGTATGTAGCAGAAGTCTACCCACCAACAAGCGAGATATTAGCAGATATAAACAATACCGAAAAAGATATAATTAAACTATTGTCAGAACTAGGGGAAAAGTATGAGTAAATGGCAAATGGTGAAATTGGGGGAGGTTGTTTTTTTTCAAGAAGGACCAGGCGTAAGAAATACACAGTATACAACAAGTGGAGTAAAGTTACTTAATGTCGCCAATTTGCAAAATGGTATTATTGATTTAACAACTTCTCAACGTTATATATCAAACGAAGAAGCTTATGGTAAATATAAACATTTTTTAGTCGATGAAGGTGACTTAATAATTGCAAGCTCTGGTATAAAAGTAGATTACTTTGATAAAAAGATGGGGTTTATAAAAGCAGAACATTTACCTCTTTGCATGAATACAAGCACTATACGCTTTAAAGCTTTAAATAAAAATATTTTAGATATCAGATACTTCATGTACTATCTAAAAACAAATAATTTTAAAGAACAATTATCAAAACAAATAGTTGGCTCTGCTCAATTAAATTTTGGACCATCTCATTTAAAAAAGATGAAAATCCCTTTACCGCCATTAGAGGAACAGCGAGCAATAGCAAATGAGTTGGATAGCATATCACAGCTTATCACAAAGCGTAAGCACCAACTAGAGCAACTAGACTTATTAGTAAAATCAAAATTTGTGGAAATGTTTGGCGACCCTGTCACTAACCCTATGGGCTGGGAAGTAAAGAAACTTGGGGAATATCTTTCTGTACTTACAGATTTTAGTGCAAATGGTAGTTATGAATATTTAGATTCTAATGTTAAAATGTATAATGAAAAAAAATATGCTTTAATGGTAAGAACAACTGATCTAGAAAGAAATACATTTAATCAAGATGTAAAATACATTGATGAAAATGCATATAAGATTTTATCAAAATCATATGTTTTAGCGGGCGACCTTATAATGAATAAAATTGGGAGTGCGGGTCGGATTTATTTAATGCCGAAACTTAATATTCCTGTATCGTTAGGAAGAAATGCTTTTTTATTACGATTATCAAATAACTTGAACAATATTTTTTGTTATAATCTATTAACATCTAACTATGGCATAAATGAAATATCACAATATATTCGTGGTGCGGTTACAAAAACTATTACAAAAGATGCTGTTAGAGCAATAAATATTATCATTCCCCCTATTGAATTACAAAATGAATTTGCTGAATTTGTATCAAAAGTAGAGAACACAAAGTGTAAATTAAAAAAAGGACTTGAAAATTTTAACTATTTGTATAATGCTAGAATAAATGAATATTTTAAGTAATGAGGTATTAAAGTATGAATATAACATTTATGATTGGTAATGGATTTGATTTAAACTTAGGAATGAAATCATCGTATCAAGATTTTTATGAATATTATTGCAAACAGTATACTGACATAGAGCATATTCAAAATTTTAAAAATGATATACTTAATAACTATGAAACTTGGGCAGATGCTGAATTAGGTCTTGCTAAATATACTGAAAACTTTAATGTTGGTGAGGAAGAACTTTTTTTAGATTGCCATGAAGATTTTTGTAACCTATTAGCAAAATATCTTCAAGATGAAACTAGATACTTAAAATTAGGACAATTAACTAATGGCTCTATCAGTGTAGATAACTTATTTCACATAACCCAACTTGTAAAAGAGTTAGAAAATTATTTAGCTGAAAAATTATCTAGTGTTTATAATAATAATCGTAAAATGTTTGATTATAATTACAAGAATAATATTAATTTTATAAATTTCAACTATACTGATTCTTTACGTATGATATTGAGTTTATCAAATAGCTATCGTGATAGTGATATTATTAGTATTCATGGTACTGTTGAACGTAATATGGCTCTTGGCGTAGACAATGAGAATCAAATAGGTAACTATGCTTTATTTAAAAATAAACAAAGAGCTTTTGACGCACAATTTATTAAACCAAAAATAAGCAAGATTAATCAAAAACAAGTTGATGACAAAGCTATAGAAATTTTATTAAAAAGTGACCTAATATACATATATGGTATGTCTCTAGGTGAAACAGATAAGCGTTGGTGGGACTTAATCAAAGGAACTTTAAATAGAATTCAAGAAACTCAAATTATTATTCATCAACATAAATTACCGGAGAAAGAGGTTGTTATTCCTAGAAAATACCACAATGCCGTACATAATATAAAAAGTAAAATATTTGGCGAAGATTATACTAATTCAGACAGAGTCCATATTATTGGATATAATATATTTGACCCAATAAAAGATTTATATAAAGGTAAAGGTGGTAAATCAAACATACTCTATTTAGAGCCATTAGATTTTAGCAAAATGCCTGCTGTTCCAAATATACCATTTAACCCTAAGGACCCCAAATGACAAACTTTGACTTTTTGCTATCAGATAAGCAGTTTGATTCGTTTTCGTACATTGCGATATCTGCCGAAAAGATGTTGCTACATGATTGTGCGTCATCTGTTATAAACTGTTTGCGAGCAGTCGAAAATGCTACACATTGGATATACTCCGTTGATAGCTCGCTTGAGCTACCATATCAGAAAGATTTATCATCGTTCCTTAGTACAGAAAGTTTTAGAGAAATTGTCGGTAACGATATTATCACACGCATTAACTATATTAAAAAAATAGCTAACCATGCCACTAAGCACCCTACTACAATCAAAAAAGATGAAGCAGAACTTTGCCTTGAAAATCTTTTTATCTACCTTGATTTTATATCGTTTTGCTACAGCGATAACCATACTGCAAATATATTTGATAAATCGCTACTCAATACTAAACATAATGCACCGCTTGAAAATATTACTAAACAAGTATCTTTCGATAAGCTTATAATTGAAAATGAGCAACTTAAACAATCATACACTAATAAACGCCTAAACAATATAAAACTATACGCACCTAAACCGCTTAATATTTCAGAATATAAAACTCGCAAAATATATATTGATACTATCCTACGTGAAATAGGTTGGATAGAAAATAAAAACTGGAAAAACGAAGTCAAACTTGATGGTATGCCTAACGCCTCAAACGAAGGCTACGCCGACTATGTACTATACAGCGATGACAATAAACCGCTTGCAGTTATCGAAGCTAAACGAACTAGCGTCAGCGTTGAAAAAGGCAGACAACAAGCAAAATTGTATGCCGATATACTCGAAAAGCAATACGGTATACGCCCTGTTGTGTTCCTAACTAACGGATTTGAAACACGTATAAACGATAACCAATACCCAGAACGTATTGTATCTGCCATATATTCTAAACGTGACCTTGAAAAGCTCTACAACCTTAGGCGTACTAAAAAAACGCTTACCGATATTGAAATTGATGAAAATATTGCAGGTAGATATTATCAAATACGTGCTATAAAAGCTGTTTGCAATACATTCGATGAAAAAAATAGAAGAAAAGCGTTGCTCGTTATGGCTACAGGCTCTGGCAAAACTAGAACTATTATTGCGTTATGCGATGTTTTGCTTAAACATGGCTGGATTAAAAATATTCTATTCCTTGCCGATAGAACATCGCTAGTAAACCAAGCTAAAAAGAACTTTAATGCTCACTTGCCTAACCTATCCACTACAAACTTGACAGAAGCTAAGCCAGATTACCATGCTAGGTGCATTTTATCCACGTACCAAACTATGATAAACTGTATTGATAACATAAAAGATGATGACGGAAAAATATTTAGCGTAGGTCATTTTGATATAATCATATGCGATGAAGCACACCGCTCAATATACAACAAATATAAAGAAATTTTTACATACTTTGATGCACCACTCGTTGGACTTACTGCTACACCTAAAGATGAAGTCGATAAAAATACATACGACTTGTTCGGGCTTGAAAATAAAATGCCTACAGATGGTTATGAACTTGCACAAGCTGTAAAAGATGGCTACCTTGTCGACTTCAAAACTATTGAAACTAAAATGAAATTCCTTGAAGAAGGTATCGTTTATGACGAACTATCAGAAGATGAAAAAGAAGAATTTGAACAAACATTCATAAACGATGGCGTTATACCTGAACAAATAAACGCCACAGCATTAAATAGTTGGTTGTTTAACGAAAACACAATTAAACAAGCACTTAGCATACTAATGACTAACGCTATACATATCGACTATGGCAATAAAATTGGCAAAACTATTATATTTGCAAAAAATCATGAACATGCAGAACGTATATTTGAAATATTTGGCAAAGAATATCCACACCTTAAAAATCAAGCTAAAGTTATTGATAACTATATTAATTATGCCGATAGCTTGATTACCGAATTTGAAAAACCTAATAGTGAAACACGTATTGCAATATCTGTTGATATGCTTGATACGGGCATAGATATACCAGATGTGCTAAACCTCATGTTCTTTAAAAAAGTTATGAGTAAGTCTAAATTCTGGCAAATGATAGGTAGAGGAACTAGACTATGCGAAGGGCTACTCGATGGCGAAGATAAAAAGGAATTCTACATATTTGATTTCTGTAGCAATTTTGAGTTTTTCCGCATAAACAAAGGTGGCGAAAGCACCACAAACATTACTATACAATGTGCGTTACACAATATAAAAACCGATATTGTTTACCAATTACAAAATATCCAATACCAAACCGATGAACTTACATCATATAGAAAGCAACTCGTTTCTGAACTTGTAGAAAGGGTTACAGAACTTAATAGAGATAATTTCGTTACTAGGCAATACCTTAAATATATTGATTGCTATCAAACTGAAAATGACTATATGTCGCTTACTTTAGGCGATGTTGAAAATATTAAAGATTATATTTCACCACTTATTTTATCACACGATAACGACGCAAACGCACTTAGATTTGATATACTTGTTTACAACATAGAACTTGCAATACTTGCTAATAAAAATTGCAAACGATACAAACAAGACCTAATAAAACGTGTCCACAACTTGACAAAAATTGCCAATATACCTGAAATTGACGCACAAAAAGATATAATAAATAATATCGTAAATACAGATTATCTTGATAACGCTAATATAGGACAACTTGAAGAAATACGCCTAAAACTGCGTGACTTATTCAAATACGTTAAAAAAGATAGCAATAAATACGATACAAATTTTACAGATAACGTTATATCTATCGAATGGCGTCAATCTGAACTTGATGATGGATACCTAAAAAACTATAAAGCTAAAGCAGAATTATACCTCAAACAACATGAAAATAATGGCGTAATACAAAAACTTAAAACTAATCAAGCACTAAATAATAACGATATTAACGAACTAGAGCATATATTATGGAGCGAAATTGGCACACGTGAAGAATACGAAACAGAATACCAAAATAAACCGCTTGGCGAATTTGTACGTGAAATAGTTGGACTCGATATAAATACTGCAAAACAAGCATTTGCAACATACCTAAATGATAACAACCTTGATATTAAACAAATACATTTCCTTAACCTCATCATTGAATATATCGTTCAAAATGGACTAATGAAAGATTTTGCCGTACTGCAAGAACTGCCATTCTCTGATATCGGCAATGTTGCAGAAATTTTTAAAAATAATATAAATATCTGGAACGGAATAAAAAGCGTTATCAACGATATTAACGCAAAAGCAGCGTAAATTACTTATGCAACCCTTCGCTATGTAGCACTATTTTATTAACTGTTACCACTAATATGATGGCTACAAATAGCGTAATGCAAGATAATATCGCATAACCCATGTTAAGCACCATGTCGCTTGCTATCGTTTTGCCTAAAATCATTGTCGCCATAGAAAACGCTATTACTGGGAACGTAAACGCCCAATAACTCATCGCAAATGGCACCCTAAATTGTTTAATTTGAGATAGTAATATCACAGCGATAATTACTGCAAAACTGTACATCACATTACTAAAGACATCTATACCAGCACCCGTTAGGTGAATATAATCGACAAAAATTACTGACGGTGGTGCAAGCAAGATAAATAACGTCGGCATTAAGTGCGGTGGCAACTGCGATACAAACATCAACCTATAAAACACAAAGCCTTGCAATATTATCCATAACGAAAGCCCTATCCCCCAAAATAGCCAGCTTAGCTCCATAAAGCCAAGTTCTGCGCCATATATCGGAACAATCACTAACCCAACAACAGGTATAAAACATGCTGGTGTTACTTGTTCAATGTTCATTTTACGGTGGAATAACCATTGCCCTAGAACGTATATAACAAGCGCAAAGTGCATAAACACGCCTATCGACCATAGGACAAACGCTAGCGATGGCAAACTTGGGCTTACTACAGAGCCAAACAGTGCCATAGAAACCGATATTGTACCAAAGAAGTTCATAATAATAGGGTTGTTAAATTCATTTTTAACACTTTCACGATGTTTCAAAAACTTTATAATATAAACGGTAGCAACTATAATAAAGGCTGAAATTGAAGTAACTTCAAGAATTCTATCCATAACTGTTGATAATCCACTAAGTCGCCATGATAACACAAGCCCAAATAACGCCATAGTCATCGCAAAAAAACCAACAGGAAAATCTTTTATTGATATAATTTTCATATAGACACACTCCTAAATGATACTGTTTTTATCCTTTTTTTAAATCGTATCATACTTCTAAGTGTTTTACAAATGATATTTCTATATGTAGATATTATCACCATCTGCTTGTAAAACATGCCTTACATTCGTGTAAACCTATTTGTAAATTCTGTACCATTATCAGAATGTATTATAATTGCTACGTATCGCTAAAATATACTAATTTATGACCGCCTTAAAAATTTAATAAATATCCATAATAGCCATAGCCCACCTGTCATAAGCACCAGGATAAAATCTATTAGTAAACTAAAAGTTCCTCTTTGCTCTGGGACAACGTTGTAAACGACAACATCTCTAGTTCTAAGATATTTAATAATTATCCAAAGTAACCATAAACCACCTGTGACCAAAACTAATATAAAGTCAAGTATCAAACTAGCTGTGCTACGTCTTTCCATAGTTGTAATCCTCAGTTATGTAATTATTATACAATATAAGATATTATACTCTTATTCTATGTGCTTGACAATATATTATGCAAAGCTACACCACATAAGAAATCATTATACTTGTATTTCGTTACAATTACACATACATTATAAATATTGGGGGTGCTAAAGGTTGTTATGAAAACATCTATTGATAAACAAGGCGCAAAATTTGATGATTATGGCAAAACATTAGTACATGTACCAAGTCATATAACAAAATTCATAATCCCTGACTCCGTTACTAGTATTGGCAATGGTGCGTTTTATGAATGTTTAAAGTAGGGAGATAGAACATGGCGAAGAAAAGAAAAACCCTTTTTAAAGACTTTGAGGAGATATTAGCGAGGGGCGATCTTGACGAATGTAAAGCGGTATTTGACAGATGTGAGATAAACGCCCGAAACAGTTCCGGCTCAAACGCTTTCGGGTGTGACAACCTATACCGTGAGTTTGCCTTCTGGCTCAAAGAGCAAGGCTGCGACATCGAGTACAGAGGCTACGGGGGCATGACCCCTGCGTTTGACGCCATAAAATGGAACGGTGATAACCTCGACCTGTTTATAGAGTTGGGAGCAGACCTGTTCGTATATTCTGATCATGGTTATACACTACTGCATAATGCGGTGATGCTTGGGCATATCCCCACTGTGGAAAAACTGCTGAAACACGGGCTGGATGTCAATATCCCACTTTCAACCAAGGATATTTACGGCAACGTATCTACGCCTTTGGAGTATTCATTTGCACTTGGAAATTCAAATCCCTCCGGGCTACTTAAACTGACAGAGTTTTTGATAGCGAACGGTGCGACTGTCACAGAAGAAGCAAAAGAATTGCTAGTGGAAAGGGGCGAGGAGTACGAGCGCAACCGTAAGTATCTGAGGGAGGAGCTCATGCTTGAATATGACAGTGCATACAGTAAACTGTACGAGATAATTGGCGTCACACCTCCTAAACGCAAAGAAAAGCGTACTAGCAAGTCCGATAAAACGGCAAAAAAGCACAGGGACGCTGGAAAGCAATTTGACAAACTGTGGGACTCCCTTGTACCGAGTCACGGCAGAGCAAAATCAGGGCAAGGCGAGTGCGTGCGAATTATGGGTAGACTTTACCGTGAAGTCATGGACAATGGCTGCCTAAACTGGGACAGCGATTTTGAAACAATGGCGCAAACCCTATATAGATACCTAGGTTCAGCCACCTCGATAGGCGACACTCGGCTGAAAACCGCCGCAAAAATCATAAAGAACTTAAACTCGGATATAAGCGAGGATGATATGATGGAGCTTACATTTTACACGGTCGAGTGGGTGGCACATAATCCAACGGACTTACCGCTTATTGAAGCAGAGTACGAGAGATAACGGAAAGGAGTCCTGTTTGCTTTACCAGTGGCGTGGATTAGCTTCGAGCCCGTGGACGCAAAAAGAGGCTATAGCAAAAATGCTATAGCCTCTTTTTATGCCCAAGGCCGGACTCGAACCGGCACAGCCTTGCGACCGAGGGATTTTAAGTCCATTTTTACTTATTTTACAATAACTTACACTATTCATAACGCACCCTTAGTTTATTTTTTTCTATTACATTTTTTCTGATTTTTGCTAAAATCCACCCTAAATTATCAATCAAGAAAATTAAAAAGAGAGAACTTTTTCATCTAAAATAGCTTATCGAAATCAACAATATGAAAAGCACAACATAAAATAGCAACTCGTAGTTTAATATGTCGTTACTCATCGTTACCACCCGCCTGTTTATCTGCATTTTCTTTATATGCATTATACCCAGCAGATATAACCTTTGTGCTATTCTTTAGTTTCACACGGTCTTGCGATAAATAGCTTTGAGTCATCATCACAGTTGTATGCCCTAACAGCTTAGATATTGTAAACAAATCAACTCCACCATCTTTTTGCAATGTCGCATACGTCCTGCGCAAATCATGAAACCGCACTTTATCTGAAATACCCGCTTTTGTTCTAGCATTGCGAAAAGCTGTCTGCACACACTTTGATTTGAAAATTTTACCCACACGTGCACGCCCCTGCATGTGCTTTTCTAGCACTGCCCTAACATCATGATTTAAAAACACGTCACGAGCTTGCCCACTCTTTGTAATGCGTGCTGGCAAAACTATCGAATCATCTTGCAAATATTTGTAGTCTAGGTTAAGTATCTCCCCTCGCCTCATGCCTGTAAATATTGCAAGATAAACTATGTAATAAAGCTCTTTATTTCTGGCTTTTTTGCACACCTCTAACAGCTTGTGTATCTCGCTAAATTCAAGGTATAAGCTACGTGGCGTTTCCTTATTCTTTTTGATTTTAAAAACTGGATTAACCTCAATATATCCATCACCGATTGCGTTACTCATTATCACACTCAATAGCGACCTATAGCGATTTTGCGTTGCTTTGCTTATCCCACGTTGTTTAAGGACTGCATCCAAAAAGCGTTCCACATCAATTTGCATTATTCTATCCAATTCTTTATCGCCAATAGGATAGCTACATAAAATATCAATCTTTCCGCATAACGACCTATACTCTTTTTCCTTTGTCGTGGCAGATTTTAATATTACTTTATATACTTCGTTTGCGTATTCTTTTAACGTCATTTAATCCTCCTTTTAGCAACCTTTTTGCTCTTTAGTTGGGCATCAATGCTTTTATTGATAAGCTCCTTTAACGCACTTGCCCCCCTCGAATTTGCATAATCGTTGAAGTCTGTGTACCCTTTCGCCAATTCATCGTCTGTAAACTCTGGAAATATTGCAAACCCACCAACAAGTTTTGCAGCTTTTTCTGCCGACTCTCTACCAACATTTCGTCTTAATTTTATATCATCGTCGCCAGCAATTATGATGTGTAACGTCAGTTTATGTGTCGCCCTTACAGCTTCTGCAACGTGCGAAATGTTGTCAGCGTCCCCAGCAGCCAATGTCGTTATTTTCGTTGCACTATAAATACTTGCACCTGTAGAAAACCCCTCACAAATTATTACAATATGTTGTGAACGTCTGCCAAACTTATAAAAACAACCTTGCTTGCTAGAATTTTTCATATAATACTTCCTGCCATCAGGCATAATTCTTATGTATGAGCGTAACCTTTTATGCACGTCCTGTAGCGGAACAATTAAGTTGCCATACTTATCAACGTATGTTGCATACGCAGAAATATTTTTACGCTTTAGATACTCATGCAAATCTGTAGCCTTTTTCGACTGCTTTATTATCCTTTTTAATAACGATACGGCTTTGTCGTGCTTGTCTTGTTTTTGATGTGGCTCACAATAGTTATTTTTTACAATTTCTGCATAATGCTTGTCATAATCATGCTCGTGATATAATGCAAATTCGCCTGTTTTAAAGTTTTTTACCCAGCCAACACAACCTTGGCTATCGTTATGTAAACAATAAACGCCATCTGGATTGCGTGACGTACTGCCGATGATTGGCGCTCGTATCTTCTTGCCAAACTCTGATACTTCTGAAATATCAATACCATAGCTACGTGCAAATTCTATAAAACTCATATTACCTCCTATATTAACTTGCACCTGAACCGATATCACGATTGTACTTTAACGAACTAAAATGCTTTTAAAAACATCGTATGTGTTGCAGAAATCACTTATTGGAAAATCATCATCGCTCAAATAAATTCCATTCTTTTTTGCGTGGCTAAATAGTTGATTTTTCAAATTGACTTTTTGATTAAATATCCCGCTATAAGATGGAATATTATTCAAATTATTAAAACGAAACTTTAGCTCATTAAGTTTTCTATGGTAGAGTAATTTTAAAAACTCTGCTTTAATCGCCCTATACGAATTGCGAGCTAAATAAACAGTAAATTGTTCTTGATCCCTAGGTTTGCAGATTTTTAAAGTTATATCTGCACTAACTTGTATTTCTATATACTTTCTGCGTATGTCATGAAATATTTCGCTTTCTGTGCCTTCAATAAGCTTGCCTTCTGTCCTCATGACAAAAGCGATTGAATTGTATCTGAAATATACGTAATTTGCGATGCGACGCTTTTTACCATAGTAGTGCTTATGTTTAGTCTTCCCACGTACCTGAAATTTATTTAGCAAATTATTATCAGTTCGCTCCCACTTGCGTTCATCTAGTTGTCTTTTTGGAATTATCGGTAAGTACCAATAGTAACCTTTGCTAATTAAAGATGTAATGTGCCGAAGTAGCCCTTGCCATGAGTCGCAAAGATATCGTGTATTGTGCATTATCCCTCCTGATATTTTGTAATCATTCGTGATAATCGGGATAGGTGGTTTGTTACATTTTTTATTTTTTTTGTGGTTCTCTCCTAATCTCCATATGGAAGTCGCAAAACGTTGCAACTTATTGGAATATAAGAAAGTTTTTTTGTTAAATTTTGTTGGGGTATTCTTAACTTGATTGACTGCATACAAACAATATCTTGTAGCTTTCCATAAGCATTACAAAGTGTTGCTATGCTTATTTTTCGATGGGTTCGATGACAAAGTATTCCTAACTTTATAAAAATTTTTGATAAAAAAAGTATAGTTTGTCAATAACTTTTTTTCACGAAATCCAATAAAAATGAAATTTCCTACGATATCTATATATGAAGCACTGCTTCAAAATATTTTAGGAGGTAGTTTATGAAAACTATTACTTTTTCATCTATCAAAGGTGGAGTGGGAAAATCCACACTAGCAATTATGGTCGCAAATATACTAAACAAAGCAGAAAAACGTGTGCTGTTTATTGATGCCGACCCTCAAAACTCGTCGTCACACTATTTTATGCCGTTTGCTAACGAGTTTACTGAAAATTCGTCACTTGCAAATGTGTTGCGTAGCAAAGACAAATCGAAAGACCCTGAATCTGATATTCGTGAAAATTTATGCATAATCCACGAGCTTGCAAATGATTACGACCTTTTACCATCTGACCTTGAGCTTATAAACAGGCGTAACTGCGATATCACTATCCTTAAAGAGCAACTTAAAAGCATTGATGATGAATACGACTACTGCATAATTGATACTGCACCTACGTTCGATAATGTGCTTATCAGCTGTTTACTTGCGTCCGATATTATCGTCACCCCTATTGTGTTTGGCACGTTTGATTTTAAATCTACCCTATTTTACCAAGAGCTGTTACGAGAATTTAAAATTGAAGATAAATGGAAAACTGTATGCAACAGGGTAAGAAGTCGCCAATCAATGTCGGGCATGACAACGCAATTTATTGAAAGCTACAGAGCGACTTTTAACAACTGCTTATACTCTGCTATCCCACATAGTAGGCACATTAAAAATTATTTCGATATCGAAGCAAATATTAATGCGTCAAAGTCAAAATATGGCGTGCTTTCGTCTATGCTAGAGTTTACGAGAGAGATTACAGGCGAATATATCGACGTGGTGGTATTCTAATATGAAAAAACGCAAACCGCTAAGAATAAGTGCTTACGATGATAAAAATGTCAATATCGGGATACCGCATAATAGCGTTTCATCTATTCTTGGTGGTGCGACCGATGTTCACGTTCAAGATGTCACGATAGCCGAACCGTTTAAAAGCTTATTCAACATTAATAACGACATGCTTAACCAGATTGCAAATAGCATGAAAAGCAATGGATATGATAGAAACCATCCAATAATAATTTGGAAAGAAAAAGGCATACTGATTGACGGGCATACAAGGGTGCAAGCAGCAAAAATTGCAGGGATATCACATATTCCTGCTTTCTATGCCACTTTCGCAGATGAAGAAGCCGTGATGGATTACATGCTTAGCGTACAGTTTAATCGTAGAAATATCACCGATGCAGAGCTGATAACATTGATTAACAGAGTGATTGATAGGTATAGCAAGAAATACGGCGAAGGGTCACGCTCTCAATTCTTGAATAAGCAATTTATGGGGCTATCAGAATCAAAAGCCAAAAAGGCTGTTGTTGTGCTTGAGAATGCTAACAAAACGATGCTAAGCAAGATACAAAAAGGTATGCTTACCATAAGCAGTGCGTATGAAATTATTAGAAAAAATCGTGAAGAACTTCGTATAAAAGTTCCCGCAAACTTTTTAGATAATGATAGCTTAGAACCTACGAGAGTCGACAACAACGGGGTGTTTTACCTGAGACATTTTGAAAGCAAAAAAGAATATAAAGCGTTCAAGTTGCCAGCATATTGGAATACCGAAGAAATACGTGCTGGCATACAAGATGTAATCACAAAAGCACTCAACAAGGAACGAAAAGTTCCCGAGAACTAATTCAAAAATAGCCTAATGAAAACCGTTAGGCTTTTTTGCTTGACACAACATCGATTACACTTTAGCAGTAGATTATACAAAAGTTCCTGCGAACTTTTTAGTAAAAGTAGGTGATTATGACAAACGAGCAAATTGACGAATTTTTGATGCATTACACATTCGTAATATTTAATGCGGATGATGGTGGCAACCATGAAAGGCGAGCAAATTTAGCTGCTAAAAAATATAATATCGATGTAGATAAGTTGCTGTGTGATAGCACAAGAAAGTCAAAATATTACGTTCGTAATAATGATTATGAGCACCAATTATACCAAACAATACTGGAGAGGTTTCACCGTGGCGAGAAATTCACTGTTACATATGGTAGAGGCAATATTTGTATAAGCATGGCACATCATTTGCATTGCATGTTTGGCTTTATGGTCTATTATGCAAAACTGCACCACAAAGAAAATAAAATTATAAATATCAATAGCTTACTCGATTTTAGCCAGCCAAAATCACTATATAAATTTACTATTAATAGCTAATTTATCTATCTTTACGAGATTTGCAATAATAATTTTTGTGGTGGCAAAATCTTGTCTAATATAAAAATAATCATTTGTGGAAAAGTAGGGAATTTAAGGAAAGTAGGGACGACAACCACATATTATATTAGTTATAATCACATAAGTAAAATACGGAGTATAAAATGAAAACTTATTGTGATGAAACAGAATTATTATTTGGTATATGTGAAGAGAAAGACAGAAAAAAGAAGAAAAATATTAACTACTATAAAGATGCAGATGATTTATTTACTGACTTGTACTTTAATTCCGATGTAGATATTGACAAAGAGTCTGTTAAAAAATGGTTTGATAACAATAAATCAAATACACCACATTCAGACAAAGAAACTATTACTCAAATGATACCCACACAACAAAACAAGGCTAATAACATTATACCAGAAATTAGGGCATTAAATTATGAAAATAAAAATGTGAATGATATATTAATGAAAGAGCAAGAAAATCAATTCAAGATTTTTCATAATCTACAATATAATAACTATTTACAACCAAACTATAGGAGTCAGTATAACAAGCAACTTCTTTCTAACAGTGATAGTGAAATGACACATGAACAAAAACGTGATTTAGCTGGTGATGTTGGAGGACTTCTTGCAGGTACATTAACTGGAATGTTAACAAAAGACCCTATGAAAATAGTTTCAGCTTCTGGTGCGGGGAAAACAGGAGGCGAAGTATTATACAGTATGGCGACTGGTAAAGGTAATATTACACCTCAAAAAGTAGTTGAAGACTTAGTGGGTAATGTTGCAACTGAGTTTATGACGCTTGGATTTCAACAGTTGCCAATACCATTTATGAGCGACACTAAGCTTGGTAAATTTATTTATAATGAAGGTATAGCACCAGCATTAAGTTCAAATATTTATAGAAAAATATATAATCAACCTGAATGTGATAATAACATAATGGATAGTATAAACGCACCGAGAAATTCTAATGGCGAAATTATAAATACTTGTCATAGAAGAAATAATAAGTATTAATAAATTATTGTGATGTTTGAATAACAAATCCTATATACGAGTAGATATGTGTTATAATAATTACTATACTAAACATTAATTGAACTATATAGCCTAACTTTGTTTTTGATTGTCCTTTTGCCAGATATATCAAAACTCCTATTACAACTAGATTTATAATAGTATTAGTTAAAATATCTTGATATAGCATCACAATATATAATGACGCATAATTAACAACTAGGAATACAACAAACCTAAACCATGTCCTCTCATGGAACTTAGAATTAGCATATATTTCTGCACGTTGTTCAGGCGTTAATTTTTCTTTTTTATTCATAATGTTCATAATATGCTATTTTATGCCGTACGTCAATATAGCAAAACAAAGCCAAATTTAAGAAATTTATAAAATTAACTAACCCTGAGAATATTCTCGAAATAATCCTGATCTTTTTTACTACAAGTTTTGCTAATTCTATCTTCCTCTTGCTCAATTTGTCGCAAAATATATATGGCAAAACCTGAAGCAAGAATCATAAAAGCTGAGAGAGAATGCTCACCAGTAAACTTGCCTGTATATGCTCCATGCACAATCATCCCAATAGAATATAAAATTATAGCAACTAAAAAAATATACGTTTTTCTTATATCAACCTCCAAGAAAGAATACATACTTATTGCATAGCTATTGAATGTAGATATCAAGTAGCAGTGAACTATACAAATGAAATAGAATAGTACGTTATGTAGTAACTAATTCCACAATTTTGTCAACAACATTTATCATTGAATCTTCACTTATGTTTAAGCCGCTTCTTGATGCAAGCATAGGGCTAACCTCTCTCAAGTTTTCAAATGTTGTATTGTATACAATAGGAATCAATAAATCTTGAGCTAATAAAACAGACAATTCTTTATCTGCAATCCCTTCGCCTTGGACACGCTCAAGAAATGAAGGTGTAACTAATACGATACCAATACGTGATTTTGCCAATCCTTTATCTATTTCACGTAATAAAGATGTTCCTAATACAACATCTTTTTCGCTAAACCAAACACTTACGTTCTTGGATTCGAGCATATCATGTAATTCTTTTGCAGCATTTTTACGATCATCCCAAGCATGACAAAGAAAGATATCTCTTAAATCGGGTAATTCTGCACGTTTTACAATATTTTCTCGCAAAGGTGTGAGTGCACGAATCTCTGCAGAAGTATATAAAACAGATGAACCTGCAGATGCCCATTTAGCCTTAACTTTTATTTGATGTGTAGGGGTACTTGAAGTGCCCTTTGATACAAATGGAGACAATTGACGTGATTGATATGAACCATAATCATATCCTCTGCTGCGAGATCCACATACAGGACAGTTCGCTCTTCCACTTGCTGTACGATGACCATGAATTGGTGCTGTACATTTAGCCATAGTTTCTTCTCCTAAATTATACATTTTATTAAGATGACAATAAATTCATTACAACATAAAGTACACCTTGTTGAGCAAGACACTTCGCATTATATCTTGTTATTACTGATGAATTCACATTTTTATTACATACTAAATTTATTTTCTATCCCTTTCATAATTGTTTCACTTCATTTTCATCAACCACAAACGATATCTCTTTTGCAGGTTCAACAGTTTGTTCTATTATTTTTGGGTCATTATAGAATTCTGCTAAATAACGTTCTCTATACATCATATACGCAGTTTCACAAACAGTAGACATTAAGTATGTGTTATAACCAGCACCTAAAACAATACCTGCTACTGGAATTATTTGAGCAAGTTTAGCTTTAGTCAGCCTGATTCCGAGTGATTTAGCTAAGCCTTGAACAATATTTACAAAGATACTATTGTTTAAGTCTTTCCATAACTTCTTTTTCGCCACGTCATTTGCAATTCTTGTAAGATTGGCAAGTGCAATTTGCTTGGTAACATCTGTTGGGTTTGATGAATAGTATAAAATATTCATCATAAATAGTCTTTCTTCTTGATTGCTTATATCAAAACCATAATGTGTCGCATATTCACCAATAGCTCTCATGCAAAGACTGGTAATTGTTGGTATATCAGCAGCTATTGCAAGGGCGCCCGCTACAGGATTTATTGTACCAGCAGCACCTGCAACTCCGCCTTCACATAGCGCAATACCTTTATATTTTGCATCTAAGAAACCAACTACTCTATCAATATCTTCAAGTGGCAACTTTTGTATATCACTTAAATCTTCGATAGGATGACCACCCTTTTTGAAATCTGCTAAGATCGCTTCTGTTCTAACGCTATATGCTGATGCATCTGTTAAAATATTAAACAATCCTGAACTTGCTTTATCAATGGCATCTACAACATTTTGTGGTAACTTTACAATTTCAGTTGCTTTGTTTGTAACATCAGCAACATATGGAACATTCATCACACGGTCTTTTGCTGAACTTAATTGTTCTTGTGCCGCATTTAAGCAACTTTCAACAAATCCTATTTTAGGATTTTTCCACAGGTGAATTTGCATGATAGCATTTTTGTCGTACTCAGTGAATTTCATAATAACTCCTTAGCTCACTTATTTCATTTAGCATAATATTATTTGTTATATTTATATTGTATTATTGTATCTACACATTGTTTATTACATATAATCATAATATATAATTTTATTAACAAATATACAACAATATATTATAACTACGCTGCGTCAATATCTGGCGTAGTTCCTGTATTTAGTTATTGCATACTTTCTTTAGATAAATTATTCTATTGGTATAAACAAGTCTGGAGATTTTTCATGAGCAGGGATAATTGTGGTTCTGGGCAATATGTAGTTGCTCACGTTGATTTATTAGGCGCAAAACAGCTTATTAAAAAAGACAATTCTGCACAACTTGTAAGAAAAATTTACGATAATACGCTTAGTGTATACAATCGAAACTCTTTTACAGGCAAATTATCACGACCAAACATAAAAATATTTTCTGATAATATTGCGATATACAATAAAGTTGATGCTCCGTTCAACTACTCACAAATAAATTGTGCTTTTGTTCCTGTAATTTTATTTGCATCAGCTTTCCAACTTGAATCATTAAAACAAAATGTATTAGCAAGAGGAGGTATCGCACTTGGTGATTTTTATGCAGATGAAATTATGATTTGGGGTGAAGCTTTAGCAAGAGCTGATTACTTAGAAAAAGAAATTGCAATCTATCCGCGTATAATTATCGACCCTGTTTGTATTGACAATTTAGAATTTCGTGAACACTTTAGACAAAGCCAATTTCTTATGACTGATTTGGATGGATTATGTTTTGTTGATTATGTTAATACTTTCCCTCAATCGCAATTTGCGACCATTTGCAATGGGCTAAAACTAAACTTTGATATAATAAAAGAGCGTGCTGGTAATGATATTAGAGCATTACAAAAAGTAGCTTGGTATCGCAGACACCTCGATTCTAAGCTAGAAAAGATATAAATCATAATGACAAATAAACTTATCTTAGAAGATCATAATTTATTGACTTCTCCTCATAAACTTTAATACAAATACTACTATTGACAAAACGACGACTACTTCTTATATTATAATTAGTGAATATTATTACTTCCATTAGATGTGGCCATTGGGAATTCCTCAGAACAGCTTAGCTGCTAAGCAATGGGTTCCTTTGTAGATATTTTTGACATCCTCTGTCTTAATCAGTATCAAAAATATGCGTGCCTATGCTTAGCCTAGATAACTATAGTGGTATTGATAGATGTGTTATAATTTGATATAAATAATTTGTTAATACTTTGCTGTATATTATGGTTAGAGCTAGATGTTTCACTTATAAACTAATAGATAATGCGATAACAATATAAACGATTAACAACTAGTAGTATAATTAAGTTTCAGAGCTGTCAATTTGCTTATGCACAATATCAAAATAATGATGTTGTAGTGGTTGTGAATCTGTGAAATTAAGCAGAACTCGAATCTTTGTTGTAAATGTTAAATTAGGAATTCGATCAATATATTGTTTTAAAGCATTGAGTTCAGGTAATAAATATTTGTTTTTATGACACATCCATTTGCATAAAAAAGTACAGTTCTTTTCTGAACATTGAGTATCTTTGTTATTATCTCTCCCTAACTTAATTGATATTATGCTACTGTTGTCAGTTATGTTCATTTCTGCATTAGCATTTTTGCACTTAAGCGTCTTGACTGTTGTTAAATTTGATGCATTTAAGAAAATTTCTAAAATTATATCTTCAACAAAATTTTCACGCAATAAACCAGTAGTAAATTTGTTTCCATTTGTTATACTTGGCTTATTGAATTTATAACTAGTTCTTAACTCAAATTTATCAATTGCAGAGTGTGTTATCCAGTGGTATTGTGAGTTTAATGGCATATTTACAATGTTTTGTTCTAAAATATTTAGACTGACTCTGTCTTTAGAGATATCAAGTAGGTCAGCTATTCTTAGCAATATCATCATATTTTTTTCACTAATTTTATCATTTTTTGCATTTGATTTTAATCCATAAACATCATTAGCATTGTAACCATGAGCAATGGCTACAGATGAAACAATATTTCTCATAGTTGTTTCAATAAACCCCAAATCTTTAGACGTGTTAATAAAATTAGCACTTGATACAACATGGTCGTCCCTTGAGATGGATTCGTAAAATGCGTTAACTTTTTCAAATGCATCAATCATGAGTTTTTTTACATATTGAGCATCATTATCATTTGATATTTCAAGTTCCTCTCGTACTTGATCTCTATATGTTAAAAATGATGTATATACTATATTTGTTTTATCATTTTGAACTAAAAAAGTTGCTAATGGTGGCTGCAACACCATTGATACATCATGGAGATAACATGCTAAAAAAAGCAAGTAATAATCAAGTTGTTTTAATTGTAAGAAATCAATCATTTTACATATGTTTACTGTTGATTTCATTAACTCTACAGAATGTTCTTGATTATGTAATGTATAAAAATATAGAAATCTTGAACCATTTCTCCATATGCTAGAAACATATTTGTGTATTATAATTAATTTATCAATTTTTTCAGGTTCTCTGACATAAGTTTTAAATATATCTAGTATTTCAACCAGTGAAAAATCAACTTTTTCATAGTTGCTAGTTTTAAGATTTGAGATAATATCATCAAGAAAAACTTTAAATTTACCAATGTCGGCATAATGATTTCTAATATACATTAGTATTCGTAACTCATAATACTTAAGAGGGCGCTTGTCGAGTTTTATAAACTCAAGACTATTTGATGTTTCGACGTTAATTACAGAAGATATATAAGCGTTTAGTATGCGCCGTTTATAGGTGTTAGAAAATTTGAAAACAATTTTGTCATAAGTTTTGCCATACCCTAACCATATACATTGTGATGGATCAAGTGATATATTTAATCCTTGTATAACTAATGACTCTTTCTTTTTACTATAGTTTCCTGTAGTATTACTGGCTTTCATTACTAGGGTAGAATAATAATTAGTTGTATATTGCTTATATTCTTTAAAGTTTTTTGTGAAATACAATATACTATCAGGTAATGTGCTTAAGAGTTTTGATTCCAATGTCCTTAATTTTTTTATAAAATCCTTCTTGTCTTTCTCGTTTAAAACATTGTCAATTATTAGTGAAGCTTCTGGAAAAAAAATATCTTCATCAAAATGTTTAAAAAACATCTCAAAATCTTCACTTGAATTTAATTTGTTGTTTAGGTATTTTTCATTAAATTCATTCTGCATACCTGCTATGTCATTTACTTGCCTTATTTCTAAAAGCCTTTGTCTATATTTAAAAAATTTTTTGTACCTAGTCAATGACTGCAAGTAAACTTCAAAAGAATCTTTTTCACCATTTTCTTCGCATTTTGTTTTGTTTTTATTTTTTTGTAGATAGCTTTTTACACCTGAAATCTCATTATCTAAGGCATTGCTTAATTCACTTATTTTATCAAGCAAACTCACATCTTGATGTTCATTAAGTGTATTATAAATGTCAAATGAAACTCTAGACGCTTCAAGCCCCATGCCTACTAGGAATGATTTACTCATTTTAACTAAACTATGAATAGGAGCAGATGAGCTTTTATAAACTTGAAGATTAATACGATATAAATGACTATCATCATAAGTGATGTTTTTGATAGTTTTATTGATATTGTTGTTCAATTTCTTTAATGACTCTTGAAATTTACCTATACTTGCATTTTCGCTATTGGTGTATATTACAGAGTCATCAACATAATAAAATGACTTACCTGGAAACATCTTGTCAAATTCTTTTGAAATAGGCAACATTGCCAAATTCCCAAAAAAATATGCTTGAGGTAGTCCTTGCGGAATTCCTCTATTTAATAAATATTCACGGCCTTCATTTTGACCATCTTTGCAATATCTGTCATTATATACTGCAATTGGTAGATTAGTTATGTTGAAATATAGTAACTTATGTAGTATTATTTCGAAACATTTTAAGTCACTACCAGTGTATATTGATTTTGTTTTACTAAGTATGAACTTGTAAATAAAATCGGGATGTATTGATGGGAAAAAGTTTTGCAAATCTAATAAAACTTCATATTTGTATGCATAAGTATTTTTCGCATCCTCATAAGTAGTCATTATTTGTTCTGTATATTCTTTGTACTTAACTTTCCAATCATGAAAAACCTTTTCATACATAGTTGAGGGTAAGTTCCCATAAAAATTCTTTGGTAATAGTTGGCTTAAACCTGACAGTTGCCTTCCATTTGTCTTGTGTTCGTCAAACATAATAATATTTAACAAGCTTACCATACATATTTGAGTGATTAGATCAGACGTGTGTAGTGGCCTACATTCCACCATTTGATTATCGACATATTTTTTTGCTTTTAAATAAACCTGCACATCAAATAACTTATCCGTTGTTAGTATATTTTCTAACTTACTACGGCATTTTAAAATTGTTTTTTTGATCTCTTTATCATCATAGATATCCTTAAGTTTATTAAACAATTTAATACTATTCGTGTCCAGTAGCTTACGTTCAAATACGTATGATTCTAAAGAGTATATCGCTGAAAATATGTTTTCATCACTTATTATTTTCTGGTACAGTTGACTTTTAGAAAATGACATCGTTATCTCCAATAGCATTATCAGTTTTTCTTTTCCAATCATTTAATACAAAAGAAAGTAGCTGAATCGTTTCATTGCACTTTTGTTCAATCACATGCTCTTGAGTTATTATTTGACGTTCATCTACAGTATCAAACTTTATGTATTTGACTTGAATTATTTTTTCATCTGAAGCAAAAAACTTAAACTTATCAAGACAATTACTAAGTATGCTGCATGTATCAGAACTGTTTAGTAATTCGACAAGTAATATTACTTCTATTTTGTCGGTTATTACATATACGTTATCAAAAATAATAAACCATCCTGCAAGTGAATAATAATCAGATGATAGCATATCCTTAAATTCCATGATTTTTCTTTTCTTATAGTGAAAAGATTCAATAGCTGTAGAAAAAGGGATAATAGAATCTTGAAGATAAGTGCTGTTATATTTAAAGTTTTTGTTATTCGAAAGATAAGTGTTGAATAAGTTGACAATTTCTTTATCTGAATCTGAAAGCTCTGTATACCTATCAAGGAATTTTAGATATTCATAATGTTTTAACTTTTTGTTTTCCATAAGTAAATAACCTGTAAATATAATAAACACTATTTAGTATTAATAATATTATGCTATATGGCACATAATGTCAACGGCATCTTTTGTTAAGTGATTTATTGTTGACTTTTATCAAATTAAGTCCATTTGAACTTTTTTAAAAATAAATGAAGGTATTATCTGCAAATTATATTGGAGCAATTTGTTATGAATGAATTTACATCTAACTTTGACAATCTATAGTTATTACTTTCTCCGTTTATAGTGTATTTTTAATAAATATCTTCAATATTAAAGACATCAGTAGCATCATGAGTATATTAATCATACTTATTCCATGCTATATATTTTTTGCGTATGGACAAGTGTGGTTAAGTTATCTATATGGAGTTGGGAGGACAGATTTAATTCTTTATGCGTCAATATTTATGAACATTTTTTACTATGGATGTTTTTATATATCATATATTTATAATATTTTTATCCCCAGTTTGAAATCTATCTCTATTATGTTTGGAATTGGTATTATTATCTCGAGCATTATAAATTTTATACAGTTTAAATACATTATAAAAAAGAATTAGTCGCATCACCTAGACCATATTAGAGCATATAATACTAACCAAATTTTAACGTATTGCAAATAAATCAAATATATAGTATTCTGCATTATCAAGACTGTGAGAATACATATGAAAATGATACCTACTGACTATCTTTTAAATAATGGGCCTAGTTCGTCAAAAGCTGAGAAAACATTATTTTATGAATTTAGCAACATGGAAAATACTGACGACTGGATATGTTACCATAGCTTACAATTTCTTGACAAATCAATGAAACGTAACATTGATAGAGAGTTTGATTTTGTCATATTAATTCAAAAAAAAGGTATTTTATTCCTTGAAGTCAAAGGTGGTGGCATTGTTTATGAAAACAGCGTACTATACACCATTGATAGACATAACCAGTGGCACGAAATTAACCCTGCATACCAAGTTAAAGACACAAAATATGCGTTTGAAAAGTGGTTAAATGAAAAATCTGGCGAAAGAGTAAGAGACATAAGCACACATTGCGTGGTATTCCCTGATGCGAACCCTGACAAAGACTCCTTGCCATCAGAATATCGCGATATTACGTTAACCGCTGACGATTATAAAAACCTTCACCAAAACTTATCTCGCATGCTATCATTCAAACGAGATGACCTCGAAGCAAGGATTGCACGTATTCATGCATACCTCAGTAGTAACGAGTTTAAATCAGAAATGATGTATAATAGTTTCATAAGCTATTCACACAACTCAGATAAAATCAATTATGCAACCGAAGAACAACGCCGAGCTTTGCAAATGTTCCAACTCTGTCCTAAAGCTGTGTTTAACGGCATTGCTGGGAGTGGGAAATCTGTTTTAGCAATAACAAAAGCGCTTGAGTTTGCACAAGATAATCCAGATGCGCAAGTATTGTTTCTATGCTTCACAAGGTTGGTTGCAGAAACGATTAAAGACTCTCATCAACACACACCAGAAAATTTAACAATAATACACTACCATAAACTTGCTAGTGAGTTATTAAACGACGATTTTTCATCAGATGACCTGAGCGACCAAAACTTTTGGGATGCCGTCGTACCTAGCAGATTGCTTGAATTAGCACCAGTGTATCAATGCATAGTTGTTGATGAAGCGCAAGATTTTACTGAGGATATGTTGATGTCACTTGAAAGTTTATTGATAGACAACGACAATAGTCGCTTTTGGCTATTTGGCGATACTAACCAAAACTTATTTAGGAATGCGTCTGATTTTAGCTTCGTAAACTATTTCAAGAATTCTAGTGTATTTATGCTCAATACGAATTGTCGCAACCCTAGCAATATTGCAAATTTTGCGTATAAACTCATACCGAAAATGAAGTATGACAACGCAATAAATACGGAATATAGCGAGATGCAAATAACGGCTACAGAAAATGCTGATGCACAGGCAGATGCTGTAATGGCGTTAATAAAACGTGAAAAATTAGAGCCTGAAAATGTAATAATAATCATGATGAAACCACGTAGAAAGGCGGATCACTGTTCGCTATTTAAGTCGAAATATGCTGCAAATTTTGTAAAATTTGGCGAAGAACATAACAATAAAAAATTCGTGATTACGAATATTCTACAGTTTAAAGGTCTTGAGAAGAAAGTCGTTATCTTAGTTGATGTTGATAATAAAACACAAAGAACAGACTTATATGTAGCAGCTACTAGAACTACAAACAACTTGTATATTTTCCACGACAAAGATTGCGATTTTAACGAAACTTTTGGATAGAAATAGTGGCTAAGTATTTTCAGGCTTCTTGATTTCTGCCCATTCTTCTCTAGCTCTATCTTTAAAAGTGTCTGATAGGCAGTGAGTGTTATCTACAATATATTTTTCAATTTTACTACGGATTTCTTTTGCTCGATTGTTGTAATCATTAATAATCGTTTTAAATTCATCAAAAACTTTTTTGTGTAATAGCTTTTGATATTCTGTTGGCCAATTGCCGACGGTTTCATGCCCCGTGAGCGGATCAAATATTTTAGGTGTAAAGCAAATATTCCAAGCTGCTGTGTATAATAAAGGGTTTTTAGTACATCCAAATATGTGTGAACACTGGTAATTCCATAAATAATTGTGCACAATATTATTCTTTTTATCCATTGATTCTTTATATCTTTTGTATCCAGTCAGAGACTCAACGGTATTCAAAGGCTTACTGTTGTTGTAATCAATCTTAAAATTATCACTTTCAAATATTTTGTTATACATTTTGATAAATTGATTATTATCAGTCCCTTGCCTACCATAACGTCTAATGTATAATTTATCACCATTTTTTAAACTATCTAACAAAGTATTCCATTGCTCTTCCGCTTTCTCATACTCTACGAATATTGTTTCATCAATACCAAATTGATAAAAGCTCTCTCTTTCCATCTTGAATTTAGATAAAAACTTTTCATATGAATCAATTGTTTTACTCATAAGTTATGTTCCTATTTTAGTTTTTGCAATATTGATACCTTAATCGTATTATGTGATTTTATCAACACTAAAAGCATATTACGTTAAATTTTGACGTATCAATATGCTATGGTATTCAAATAAGATAAATTATGAAGACCCTCATGCAAAACAATGAAAGTTTTATCGACGAACAAGAGATAGTGTATTCAAAAGAACTATAAGAAAAAATAAGTAAATGACGCTGAACATTAGTAGATATATTATTCATATTATAATTGACAAATAAACATTTTGTTATATGTTATAATATAACAGATTAAATAGAGATGGGGGTATAGCATGGAGTTTATATCATTAAACGAACTGCGGGCTGAGCTTAAAGAAAATGATAAGGAAATTTATATTCAAGATGTTTTTAATCTTGAACGTAAAATAAGTAAGGCAATTATCGTGTCTGCGTATACAGACCTAAGTGCCATAAGTGACTTAGTAGAAATCCTTAAAACAAAAAATTATAGTGGCGAAAAAATCACATTGCAAATTTATCTTGATAAAGGTGCCAGTAGGTATAAAACTGAAAATAAGGTTAGATTCCAAGATATAATGAAAGATATTAATGATAATAATATCTTTTGCAAAAATAGTGGTATATTTTTAGTAACTTCAGGTGCACTATTTCATTCTAAATGCTACATATTTGAAAGTAGAGCAAATTGTCATATTTATATTGGTTCTTTGAATTTTACATATTCAGGGATGAGGAAAAATGAAGAAGTGCTGATGCATGGAGAATATAAAATTAGTTCTCAGGCAATTATCTCAAATTTCGCAAAAAATATAAAAGAAAATTATATTAATGTATTAAGAAATAACAGTTTTCTAGTAAATGACTTAATAGAAAACATGGCTACTTATTCAAGTATTAGGGAATTTATGCTAGATGCACGTTTATACTATGAGTATAAAGAGTCTGATATATTTAGTTTGCCCCTAAATTTACCTGCTGAATTACGCGAAGTGACTGATAATGCAGTAAAACATGAGCTTCAGGAAGCTAAATACAATAATAACGTATCAATAAAAAAAGCATTAATAGCATTAAAACTTATTAGTGATGTGAAAAAGGAAAAGAAAGAAAAGTCTATGTGGAAAAAATATTGTATTCAAACGTGCTACGGTTATTGGGTTCCTAACATATTCGTAAAACATGTAGAATATGAGCTTGAGAAAAAAACTGATAAACAAGGACTGCTTGAATATATTAAAGAACAACTTAGTAGTAATAAAAATATTGTTATTGAATATGTATCAAATTTCATTGATAAATATTATGTTGAAAAAGCTAAAAATGGTGACTACAGAGGCGATGATGAAGTGACGAGCTGGTGTAAGGAATGGGAAGATACGGAATACAGAAATGAAAAAATTGGAGCTAAGATTGATAAAATCTTGGCACAACTTGAAAATGATGAAATTTGTAAACGTTTAGCTTCAGGAGTCGATTACACTAATATGATAGATTTATGGTCTCAAAACGATGAAGATGAGTTCTATAGAACTTTTTCGTTATCTATACAATACATAATAGATAAAGAAAAATATACCAATCAAAACACATCAAATGCCGTTATTAATCAACTGTGGGACAAACTAGCACTATATAACGAAGATGATATTGACATAATAGCTAGAATTGACAAATGGTTCAAAAACCAAGATAACACTAGTTGTAATCTTCTTGATGAAGAACTTTCAAAGGACTAGTTATAAAATTTGTAATCACTAAATTGTTCGTGATAGCTATCAGCAAGCGTCAATTTTTGACGTATTTATAGCGTATATTTTCTTTCAATATAAACATTTGACAGAATACTCAATATACATCTAAAATAACATACTATATCAATCAGGTGCTTAATGGATATAAATAAGACTGTATCATTTAGTGGTTATCGTTCATCAAAGTTGCCTAGTGGCGGAGACGAACAATCTAAAGATATAATAAAATTAAAAAATAGCTTATATGAAACTATAGAAAAAGCAATTAATGATGGCTATGATACTTTTCTAGTCGGCATGGCTGATGGCTTTGACACATTTGCTGGCGAAGAGGTTTTAAAGTTAAAGCAAAAACATCGCCACATAAAACTTATTGCAGTATTGCCGTTTGATGATGCAAAAAAGCAAACGTCTGCCTTGTTGCTAAACGGTGCAGATGAAGTTATGAGTGTATCATCACACTACAACGCAAGCGTATATCATAAACGTAATAACTATTTAGTAGATAATTCATCACGTTTAATTTGCTATTACGATGGCTTACATGGCGGAACTTGTTATACAGTTGAATATGCAATTTCAAAAAACAAAAACATTGTAAACCTATATAAACCAGCCTATAACGGCAGTATTACGAACTATCATGCAAAATATTATTCAATGGAGCTTTTAAGAAGTAAAAGTGGCAACAATGATGATAGATTGACACCGACGTTATTTAACTCACAACTAGCTATTAACCCTCACCAAATTGATGCAGCATTATTTGCGTTTAAATCACCATTGTCCAATGGTGTAATACTAGCTGATGAAGTTGGTTTAGGTAAAACAATCGAAGCAGGTCTTGTGATGTGTCAACACTATGCAGAGCAGAGGACTAGACAGCTTGTAATATGTCCTGCATCTTTACGTAAGCAATGGGCATTAGAATTAAAAGAAAAGTTTAACTTATCGTCATTCATTTTAGAGAGCCGAACACATAGTGAATTTTTAAATAAGTCAAACTCAATCGTTACAACTGATGACGATATAATTATAACGTCATACAACTACGCCGCACGTATTGCTGATGAAATCAGACTACGTAAATGGGATTTAATTATTATTGACGAGGCACACAAACTTCGTAATTCATACCGCAAAAGTAACAAGACTGGTCAAGCTATAAAATTAGCAACAAGTGATTCTAAAAAAATATTACTAACAGCGACACCACTACAAAATAATTTGACAGAACTGTATGGCTTATCAAGCGTCATTGACGAACATATTTTTGGTGATATCCAATCTTTTAGGGAACAATACACAAACTCATCTGATTTAGCGTCTCTAAAAGAACGCCTATCATATTTTTGTAAACGGACATTAAGAAAAGATGTAGTAGAGTATATAAAATATACAAAGCGTATTGGTATACAGCAACGGTTCAAACCAAGTGCTACAGAAGATGAATTATACCATACCGTATCTAACTTTTTGCTTGATGAAAGCACGTATGCAATACCTCGAGCCCAACGTCATATAACAACGTTAATTGTTCGAAAGGTGTTAGCATCATCAACTCACGCAGTAACTCAAACACTAGAGACAATCAGAAATCGCCTTTTAGAAATTAAAAGCCTTGGCAAAATGACAGAAATTAAACTTGAAAATATTTTAGATGACGATGAGCTAGAAATCATAATTGAAGATGAAATAGTAGAAAATATTGTTGTTAAAGATACTTCAATAGCATTGAATCAACTCGATTATGAGATAGAGCGCTTGAGCAAGTGTATAGAGCTTGCTAAGTCTATAAAAAATGATACTAAATCTTTGAGTTTGTTAGATGGTTTAAAAGTTGGCTTTGAGCAAATGGAAAAGCTGGGCGCAAACAGAAAAGCACTTATTTTTACTGAAAGCAGACGTACTCAAGATTATTTGAAAACATTTTTAGAAGATAACGGATATAATGGCAAGATTGTTTTATTTAACGGTCAAAATAGTGGTAAGGAAGCAACTGCGATATATAATACTTGGCTTGATGCAAATAGACATACCGATATGGTTTCTGGATCAAAAACTGCTGATAGACGTAACGCTATTATCGAGTATTTTAGAGATACGGCAGAAATTTGTATTGCTACCGAAGCTGCAGCAGAAGGTGTAAACTTACAATTTTGCTCTCTTGTAATAAATTACGATTTACCTTGGAATCCTCAACGTATTGAACAGCGTATTGGTCGTTGTCATCGTTATGGTCAAAAGCATGATGTAGTTGTTATAAACTTTGTCAACGAATCCAACTTGGCAGACTTACGCATTGCAGAACTATTAACAGATAAATTCAAGTTATTTGATGGTATTTTTGGATCATCAGACGATGTGCTTGGTGTACTAGAAGACGGTGTCGATTTTGAACGCCGTGTGCTTGATATTTATCAAACTTGTCGTACCCAAAAGGAAATCGAGAAAGAGTTTGACGCATTACAAAAAGAACTTGATGATAAAATTAAAAAAACGATGAAAAAGGCACGTGATATATTATTTGAGAACTTTGACAAAGATGTTCATGAGCGGTTAAAGCTAAATATTGAAAATCACCTTGATAGATATTCTCAATTGTTTTGGAATTTAAGCAAGCACATACTATCGCCTTATGCAGAATTTTATGATGACAATTTATCATTCATGTTAAAAGAGCGGATTAATAATTCACGATTAGGTCGCTATAATCTAAACCCAGATAGCGATAAGACTAACACACCCGCACTTTATCGAACAAGACATTCACTTGGCAAGCATGTCTTATCTACAGCATTAGCATTAGAAACTAATTCTGCTAAAATTATTTTTGATATCAGTAATTATACTGGCGGCAAATTAAGTGTTGTGGAACAATTAAAAGGCAAATGCGGGTATTTGAGTTTGTCAAAGTTTACTATACAGTCACCTCTCGAGTGTGACGAACATTTATTATTTTGTGGTTTTCATGATGATGGTGAGCAATTAAAAGCAGAAACATGTCGCAAACTATTTGATTGTATAGGTTATAGTGAAGATTTTAAAGTGCCAGATAGTTGGATCGATAAACTTCATGCAGAAACAGAAGTTTATGCAAATGGGACAATGGAAAAAGCTAAAGCTATGCGTTTAATGTATATATCTGCAGAAGAAGAGCGTCTCGATAAATGGGCAGACGATATGATTCTTTCACTAGAAAAAGATATCGTTAATACAAAAGGACAAATACGTGATACTAGACGTACAATCAAGCAAGCTATTAGCACAGAAGAGCATTTAGAACTAAACAATAAACTTAGAGAACTTGAAAAACGCAAGCGTTCACTTAGAGCAAAACTTGATGAAAACGAAGATGCAATAATCAATAAACGTGATAACCTGATTGATAATATACGAAATAGCTTAGTGCAACAATCTACGCTAGAAGAAGTTTTTACTATACGATGGGAAGTTGTGTAAGGGGTAATTATGATGGATATTGAAGAGTTTGGGCTAGAATTTTTATGCCAATATAATGGGTATACTTATTCTGTGCGTAAGAATGGTGAAGTTAAACGCCATGCAAATAGGAAAAGAAAAACGAAAGATATAGATGAAAAATGGACAAGAGGACTTTTTGATAAAGATAGTGGCTTCTTATTGATTGATAAAGAGCCTGTGCATATGATAGTTGCTAGTGCTTATATTGACCGCCCATCAGCACAACATAAACATGTTGAACATATTGACGGTAACAAGCAAAATAATAATTGCGACAATCTGCGTTGGGTTGAAAATATAGCAGATGAGTTTGTCGAACAAGACACTCAAACTAATCTTTCTGATGAAACAATTTCAAAATATGAATCCTATGAATATTGGATTTCATTAACAGAGCAAGCTGTTCAAGCAAATGACTGGACTACTCCGTGCGAATTTCCTAATTGCCCTAACAACGATATTGAAAATCCAATTTTGATGTATTCTGAAAATTTAGCTGATGGAGCTATTTTTCTTAAATCAAAATATGGTCATCAAAAAGTTGTTAAAACAAGATTGACAGAGGATAATAAAAGATTATATGTTATTGCACATATTCTTAATGACAATCCAAGTAGCATATTTAATCCATATGCATTAGCATGTATTTTTTATGATGATATACTTAATAAATATGTGCATTATAATCTAAGAACATATCGTGAACTACAAGGCGCTGAATATTTTTTACTTGAAGAATTTGGTGAAGAAGATCAATGGGAAGGTGAATTGCCATTTGATTACTATATAGCTTGACGCGTTGCTATCAAATGCATTAGCAATTCAATATCTGCAGAAGTAAGTTCGTCGGCATCTTTATTTTGGCTACTCCATTGTCCTGTATCAAAAACTTCTTCATTGTCTATATAATTTCCAAGCCAGTTACTACTTTGCACTATACCAGCGTAGGAACACAATGTAGCAATTATTTTACTTTTTATAGAAGCACGAACTAACTTATCTTCAATATATATCGGAACAAAGTATAAGTTTTCTTTGATATATTCTGTAACTTCGAGTTCTATACTTTTTTGTCTAGCTTCATCTTTAAATATTTTATTTTCAGATTTTGATGTATCTTTTTTCCATGCATCAACGTAGTCGTCATTGTTTTTATTTAGTATAGCCGTGCCGATTTTCTTACGCAATATGCTACCGTCTTTGTTAGGTTGATAATGACATTTTATGCGTGTAATTAGTCTATCATCAGTGGAATGGTCGCCAATATACACAATCCTATCCATATCAAAAAATACCTCGCCATCTTCATAGACCGCGTATATACCATTTTTAAATGGCACATCATTGATATTTGTGTAATTATACTTATTTAGCTTGCTAAATAATTCGTGTATTTGAAAAAACTCATCTGTATATTTGTTCATGTATGACTACTTTGGCAATTTATTTAATTCTTCTTTTAAAAACTGTAATATCATACCAAACTTTCTACCATCGTATGGTAAATGTGCTTTAGTCAAGTGTGGTAATATAAATTCATAATAGTTCTTACCTGCAAGGATATAAAATTCATCATTGTCTAGGTCAAACTCTCTACTCATTTGTTCAACAACACGTTTTGCCCAGTCTTGCCTAAAAGATTTCTTCTGTCCATTTAGTGTAAATTCATATGACTCAATAACATCATTTTCATCAAGTAGCCCGTACTTTGCCGATAGAATATAGATTTTATCAACTTTTAATACGTCCGCTGCATACTTATATGACTTAGTGAAAAGTTGGCTTGTGTATAAGTCTTTAGCTTTGCATGCTTTATCGCCTTTTTCTTTCACGCATGATACTAGGGCTATTTTCATTGTAAGCTCCTATATTATATTGAGTTTTAGCAGTAAATTATTGCTATTCAAAATTCACAGCATATCAAAAAACTTAAAATACATCAAAAAAAACCATTTTAATATTGACAGGAATAGCAAGTGACTGTATATTTGTAAATCAGGTTGCAGAGCAATTTGCCCCTGCTTGAATTTTAAAAATGAATTTTCAAATTAGCCATTCGTTGCAGCGAGTGGCTAATTAATTTTTATTTAAAGGAAATTATTTACAAACTTCATTACTTCTACTAGTAATTCTAGCGCAACAATCATTAAATTAATTATATTAGCTATAATTCACCCCCTTATATCTACCCTATAGGTAGTTAAGTAGGCAAGTCACTCGTGCAACCTGATAAGCAGATAATAGCATGCTTTCTAATCAAATCAAGAGTAAATTTAAGTAATGTCTGTAATAGATTGATAAATATAGAAAAGTTTTTTTATTCTTATTTATCAAATATTTAGAATACTTAACTGCTATAAGTCTACTTATATCGTTGTTTCACAAACTATACGAATATAAGATTATAGACATATTTTCATTCTTCCCCCTCTTTGCTTGCTTATTATCTTGTTTTATTGTACAATATGCTATTATGTATAATATACGATACGTGATTTATTGTTTTGGAGGCACTTAGCATGACAGAAAAGCAAAAGAAGCTCATATATACTTTGAGAGAGATGTTTCAATTTGACCAAGCGGATTTAGATTTTGGTATATATCGCATCATGGCGTTGAAGCGTGATGAAGTAAATGCGTTTCTTGAAACTGAGCTTCCAAAGCACATTAATAGTGAACTAAGTAAGCTTGTAAACACTAGCAAAGACTCAGAAATAAAAGAACTTGATAAACAGATAGAAGATATGAAAAAGTCAACATTGTCTGACACTATCAAAGCGAGTGCCATTGCAGAGCTTGAAGAAAAGAAGCAATCTTTAACATCTTCTGTTGATATTTCATCACTTGAGATAGGCATTTACAGTCATCTGCATAACTTTTTCTCACGCTATTATGAGGAAGGTGACTTCATATCGCAACGCAGGTATAAAGACGGTGCATACTCTATCCCGTACGAAGGCGAGGAAGTAAAACTGCATTGGGCGAACGCCGACCAATACTATGTAAAAACCAGCGAGTATTTCAAAGACTACATATTTACTGTAGGCACAAGCAAAGTACACTTTAAACTTATTGATGCTGAAAGCGAAAAAGATAACAACAAATCAGATAAAAAACGCTTTTTTCAACTATACAATGAAAAACCATTTGAAATTATTAATAACGAACTTTTTATATACATGGAATACAAAGCTGGCGATGGCAATCAAAAAAAATATATTGAAGATATTGTTAGCAGTTTTGAAAATGATGACTGTGCAAAAACAGAATTTGCATGTTTACTTGACATGAAAGATGGAAAAACGGTACTAGAAAAGAAACTAACACACTACACGGCAAAAAACTCTTTTGATTACTTTATCCATAAAGATTTAAGCAAATTTTTATCACGTGAACTTGATAACTTTATAAAAAATGATGTTATCTTTTTAGATGATATTGATATAGAAGATACTGAAAAAACGAAAGCGTATTTAACTCAAGCAAAGGTTATCCGTAATATTGGTAGTAAGTTAATCCAATTTCTAGCACAAATTGAGGACTTCCAAAAGAAACTATTTTTAAAGAAAAAGTTTGTAACAGAATCAAACTATTGCATAACACTTGATAACATATCAAAAGATTTTTACGACGAAATAATAGCGAATGACGCACAGCGAGAAGAATGGATAAAACTGTTCGCCATTGATGAAATTGTGGGGGATTTACACACAAAAGCATATAGCAACCCATTAACAAAAGACTTTTTAGAGCAAAACGAGTTCTTAGTGCTTGATACAAAATTCTTTTCTAATGATTTTAAAGAGAAACTAATTGCAAGCATTGACAATATTGACGAAAAAACTAACGGATTACTAATCAATAGCGAAAACTTCCAAGCACTAAACCTGCTACAAGAAAAATATAAAGAACAAGTAAAGTGTATTTATATTGACCCACCATATAATACAGGTGGTGATGGTTTTATATATAAAGATAACTATCAACACAGTAGTTGGCTATCAATGATGAATGATCGGCTAGTTCATGCTAGAAATAACCTACCTGATGATGGTGTTATTTTTATTAGTATTGATGATAATGAAGTTCATAATTTACGTACATTATGTGATAAAGTATTTGAAGTTAATAATTTTGTAGCTGATTTTTTATGGAAAAAGAAAGGTACGACAACAAATGTTGAAGGTGTTTCTGTCAGTTCATTAACTGAGCATATTTTATGTTATAAAAACTCAGGAGCAGGAATTAATAATCGAGTAGTATCTAAAGAAACCCGTTCTTATCCTTTTTCTGATAATATAGGTAAATATCGAAAGTCTGGAATTGAAAAGAAAAATGAGGGTGCTTACGAAAGAAAAACGATGCAATTCCCTATTATTGGACATAAACCTCGGAATGGTAAAAGATGGCAAATTGGTGAGGAAAAGGCTAAAGAACTAGAAAAAATGAATAGGTTTATTTTTGAAGAAGGCATCGTAAAATTAAAAATTTATGACTTTGAAGATAAAGATACTACATCAGCTTACCCAAATTTACTTTTTGAAAATGGTTCAACAGACAGTGCAACCAAAGAATTGAAATCACTAATACATACTATTGTATTTGATAATCCAAAGCCTAAAGAATTAATTAAACAATTACTAATATTTTCTGATGATATAAAAAAAACAATGATAAATTTCGACTTCTTCGCTGGTTCTGGCACAACTGGTCATGCTGTCATTAATCTTAACCGTGAAGACGGTGGCGACCGTAAATACATTCTTGTTGAAATGGGTGAGTATTTTGATACTGTTACAAAACCTCGTATCCAAAAGGTTATTTACAGTGATGCTTGGAAAGATGGCAAACCTACCACAAGGGTTGGCTCTAGCCATATTATGAAATATTTAAAACTTGAAAGCTATGAGGATACATTGAACAACATTGTATTTGATGAACTAGATGTACCTACTATGTTGCAAGAAGAACATATGCTAAACTATATGCTTGATATTGAAAGTAAAAATAGTGATAGTTTGCTACCTATTGAAAAGCTAGAAAATCCGTTTGACTATAAACTAAAAATCGTACAACAACAAGAAAGCGTTGAACAAAACATTGACCTAGTTGAAACGTTTAACTATTTGATTGGCTTAAATGTTGAACAAAGTTACGCTATTGAAACATATGATGCAGAGTTTACAGAAGGTGCAAATGGAGCAGTAACTGCAACAATTAAATCTGGCGATACATACAAACTAAAATTGATTGAAGGCGCAACACGCAAAGGCGAACAAACACTCGTCATCTGGCGTGAAATGACAGATGACGTTGTAAAAGATAACGCCGTACTTGATGCGTTCTTTGAAAAACAAAAAATCAGTATAAGAGATTTTGAATTTGATAAAATATATGTCAACTGCGATAACAACTTAGAAAATATTCGCAAAGACTCAGAAACTTGGAAAGTAACACTAATAGAAGAAGAATTTAAAAAACTTATGTTTGAAGGAGCGTAAAAGATGAGCGTACATCCAGCGATAGAAAAGGTTAGAGAGCTATTAAATGATGACAATATCGAATTTAACAGTGAAAAAGAGTTAAGTCATCTCTTGATGAATAGAGGTTTTGGGATTATGGAAGATATCGGTACGGAGCAATATGGTGAGAAAATTACTTATTGCAAAATCATAAGAGATGAAAAAAATGAATTGAAAAACAAACTTATGCAATTTGAGTTCAATACTTGTATCTTCGATAAAGTAACTGGCAAATTAATTGACACTATTGATGACAGTATTTATGAACTTATCAGTTTGAAGGTTATTACTAGGCAAGGTGGACCAATTTAATACAAGTTTGAATAGTATTTTCTAGTAAAAGATTTTACATAAGTTATACAGTAAAGTAATGTAAAAGAAAGTAGTTATTTTAATTCAATTACGAATAAGAATATATTGTGAGGTGTCATAATGAATGTTCAAGTGCCAATAACGGACTATACTTTATTAGAGTTAAATAAGTCTCACACATCTGACTTTCAAGTGTTATTTGACAAAATCATGTCAGAATACGATGACCAATTTCATGCAATCAAGCAAAAACGTGATAACGGTTGTGATGGATACAGTCCTAGATTAGATGCCCACTTTGCTTGCTATTCTCCCGAAAAGAACAGAGCAGATAGTGTAATTTTGGAAAAAATAAAGGATGATTGGGATAAGTTCGTTGAAAGCATTAGGAAAGATATAGATCGAAAAAGCAAGCTAAAACAATTTATTTTTGTAGTAAATTTGGAGGTCATTCCAGAAGTAGTATCTACATATATCAGGAGTCGTAGTTATGATAACATAGATATACGTCTTTGGCTTAGACGCCATATTTGTGATATCGTAAAAGAGTTATCACCCTCACAACTACAAAATATTTTTCCGAATTATCAGTTTACAGACTCTTCATCTGTTTGCGATAGTATAGTAAATATAGAGTTAGAAAAAATAAATATTAACAAAATTTATAGTGAGTATTTTGATGACTATAACGCAGTTGGAGCATTAACATATTTAGAAGATTGTCTGAAAAAAAATAATATTGAACTTGAAATTAAGAAGATTTGTATTATTAAGAAAATTCATTGTCTATTGTTTATGCATAGATATAAGGAAGCACACGATTATTTTAAGCAAGAAAAAGCTAGAATTACAGATGTAAAAGAATTTGTTGCTTATCAAGCTTATATATATTACCTTTATGATAGGGATAGATTAAAGAGTTACCTGCTAAAATATATTGAAAACCCTCCATATAATTCAATATTTATGCTTCTTGTTGCTCATGAATATTTAGAAGAAGAATTACAGCAATATTCAAATTATGATGAAATTATCAATGACCCTGAATATAAAAGAGGTGTCTTTGGTAAGTTATCACAAGATAATAAACATAATGCTTACGAATATATACGCAATGAGTTAGCAGAAGATGGTTATAGCAATACTGCATATATTAGATGTTTTTTTGAAAGTTTGATAAATAAAAACAATGTAAACTATAAAGAGTTTTCAATTAGCGAAGCAGATAGAAAAGTTATAGATAAATGTATGGATATGATTGAAGATAATCCTTTTCTTATGATATACGTATATTATTTTTACAAACAATATGATAAAATTGAATTAACATTAAAAGATTATCTAAAATACCCAAATGATTTTTATGTTCCAACATTTATATTTATATCATCAGTGGAAAAGAATGATAAGGTTGCAGTAAATTCACAATTCAAACATTATGTTGAT
>CAYJIW010000002.1:0-6868 GCA_964370335.1 uncultured Deferribacteraceae bacterium | reverse complement strand
AATAAAGAATTATCAGAAATTGCTCACTATTGCAATTTGGTTAGTTTTTCAAAATTTACGATTGACGAGAATATTCAAAACGAAATATTTGACATATTAAAAGAAAATCTGAATAACTTATCGGATTATGATATACAAATGACAAGTGCTTTTTTAGTTAATAAAGAACAGTTTGAGCTTTTATATAATATGTTGTTGACATATGAACCTGCCTTAAAAAAAGATCGGCAGGTTGTTGATGAATTATTGCTTACATCTTCTATTAAACTTAAAAAATCAAAGGAGGTCTGCGAAAAATATGCAGATTCATTAATTATAAATATAAATGACCATACGCCAAGTGATGTGCTTATTGCATATTTTCTGCAAATGATGGAGATTAATAGTGATAAGTATTGTTCGCCATTCTATACAAAGTACTTTAAAGGAAAATTGTTAAATATTTCACAAGAATTATATAAACAATTATTGCATTGCCTAGTTAATAGTGCGAGCATAGAGACTGCAAATGAATTTATTGATGAATTTTTTAATCTACCTGATGCTATATATGAACCTGTGATATCAAACTTATTACATCTTTATATTCCAATTTTCCATTTTAAGTCAATTGGGCAACTTAGAAAGTATATGATGAAGGCAATTAATACAACTTTTGACAATGTCAATTACAGAAATCAACTTAACCATGTTTGCTGTTTAGAATTAACTGATGAATCTCTTGATGTTATTGATACGTATTTTCAAGATACATTTAAACCAGAAGATATATTTGAATACTCGCAACTGTATGGGATATGCTTAATACTTTATAGACTTAACATGTTAGATAAGATTGTTGAATGTTTGTTTTATTATTGGAAAACAAAGGAAAGAACTGATCTTAGAAATTTCCCTATAGAAATACTGCTGTTATCTGGCAATGCTATTGTAACACGGAATGTGTATAAGCTCAAAAACATCAATACAAGCAATTTAATAACATGTATTGCAAATGGAGAAAATGATACGTTCATATCGCCTTCTATTTTTGAATTTAGCAAAACTAATAGTAATAACATTGTATTATTAGGCAGTAGTTTAAATGACAGTGTTCATTTATCATTATCAAACAACGAGCTTGAATATGAAATTGAAGAGATAATAGATTTAAGCGCATTTATGTTTCAAGAATTAAAAAACTATAACTCTAATATAGTGCAAATTAGCATGGATTTTATTATTAATGATAAACTATCTAATGGTGAAAAATTTGATAAATTAGAAAAAACTATGGAAGCGGCAAATGTCGAATTGAATTTGAAACATGATTACGAACAAAAAGAAGCTACTGAAATAAGTACAGTGACTAACAGTAACTATGGTTGTTCGTCAGAGCAATATATAGCGGTTATGACAGAACTTACAAATATTCGCCAAATTGCAAGATTCCTTAGTTTAAATAATCTAAGTGATATGGGGCAACCATTTGATATGCCTCAATCATATATTAAATTTATTGAGTTTGTTGAAAGTGGAAAACCATTTCTATTTGACTCAATTAGTTTGTATATGCTGTATGTCTTACATAGGGAAAATATTGATGTTGCACAAATTATAAAACCAAATAATGTAAAGATGTTATCCACGACTTGGAACAGCTTAGTAGATTTATATTACCGTCCAAATCCGATACTTCATAGTGATGTGCTAAACGATTTATTAAAATGGTGTAAGCAGAATGTTTCCATTGTGGACATATCAAGTGTAGTGATAAAATCGCTAAAATTTGACGAGATATTAAAATGTGCTACAGAATCACTAATAGACTATATAACAATATGCAATTATGGACAGTACGGCATTTGCATTTATTCGCCTACTATACAAAAAGATAAAAGTATGAATTTTATACATAATATAGTTTTTTTTCTTTAGTATGCATACAGTTATGAAAAAATCAATTTGAAAGATGCTTTGAAAGCATGCAGTGTACTTAATAGTCATTTTAAGAACAATATTAATACATATAAGGCAATAGTAAGATATATTTGGTATGATGTAAATAGCTTTTGTGAATGGGAGCTGTTGTCTAGTGTGCCTAAGATTGAAGATATATTAGATGAGTTAGAAGAAGAAACGAAAATATACAATTCAAAACAGGCTATCATAGATAAAATGCAAAAGAAATAATACTTTATGCGTGAAATTGAAGCATTAAAATAAAAATTATAAACATAAACGGTTAATATACAGTAAACAGGAGCAACACTTGAGTAAAAACAAATTAAAATTTTATCAAAAGCTAGTTTTAAATCAATTTATTATTAGCCAATTTGGTGTACAAAATTTCAAAGAACTTGTTGCAGATATGAAATCACCTGCACTAGAAACAATTGATAATGAAGGTGTAACTGGTTTTCATAAAGAACTATCACTCAAGTTTGCTAACAAAATGCTTATATCTGATACAAAGCTTGCAGAGTATGATTTAAACATCGTAACTCACCTCAGAGAAATAACATCTAAACGTGAAATATCACTAAAATATTTTCAATACCTTACACTATTGTTTATCGAATATTACCTTGATAACTACTTCAATCGTAAAGATGATTTTTTAAATGAGTTAAATGAATTTTTAAACGAATTTAACCTAGAATATCCAGAAGATAAGCTAGATGCGTTTGAAAGTGACGACTTAAATAAATTAGCAATATGGAACGCTACAGGCAGTGGCAAAACGCTACTCATGCACATAAACTATCATCAGTATATGCACTACTGTAATGAAAAATTAGCTGATGGTGCTTCTGTCATATTACTTACACCAAAAGAAAGTTTATCAGAACAACATATTGAAGAATTTGAGCTATCTAGCATAGATGCACAGATATACAACAAAAACTATAGCCGTGCTACTACGGGCGATAATATTGTTAATATCATCGAAAATACAAAACTAGGCGAAAAAGACGGTGATAAAACTGTATCAGTTAATCGTTTTGGCGACAGCAACCTTGTTTTTGTTGATGAGGGACACAGAGGTTCAAGCGGCGATACATGGTTTAAATACCGCAATATGCTGTGCGAACAAGGGTTTTCATTTGAATATTCTGCAACGTTTGGGCAAGCAGTTGCTGATGATAAAAACTTGGTTAATGAATATGCAAAGTGCATCATCTTCGATTACTCATACAAATACTTCTACGAAGATGGCTACGGCAAAGACTACTTTATCGCAAATATGGATAAAACAGATAGCAATAACATTAATCTTTATCTTACAGCGTCATTATTAGGGTTTTATCAACAAAAGTTGCTATACATGAAAAATAAAGGCGAACTTACGAAGTTTAACTTAGATAATCCATTGTTTGTATTTGTTGGATCAAGTGTCAATGCACTGCGAACCGAAAATAAAAAGACCGTATCTGATGTTATCACAATTGTAGATTTTTTCAAAGACTTTACACAAAATCAAGCTGAGTTTACAGGATACCTCAAAAGACTTTGTAAAGGTGATTCTGGCTTAGTTAATAAAAACAATGTTGATGTGTTTAGAGGATTTTTTGACCATATCAAAAATGATGACTATACTGAATTATACAAAGACATAATCAAAATTGTTTTCAACAGCAACACTACTTCTGCAACACTACACCTTGAAAATCTAAAAGGCGTTGACGGTGAAATACGCATAAAACTTGGCAATAACGAGCCGTTTGCATTGATCAATGTTGGCGATAGTGACAAATTGATAAAGGCTTTTGAAGAACACAAACATCATACAGACAACGTAAGCTACAGCGAATCATATTTTAGCAGCATCAACAAATCTGATTCAACGATTAATATTCTAATTGGTGCTAAAAAGTTTACAGAAGGCTGGAACTCGTACCGTGTATCTACTATGGGGTTGATGAACATTGGTAAATCTGAGGGCAGTAATATTATTCAACTATTCGGACGTGGTGTTAGGCTTAGAGGGGTTGAAAATTGCTTAAAACGTAGCAACTTCGCGGTAAAAGATATTGTTGGCTTATCTGTGCCAAAGTATCTCTATACACTCGAAACATTAAACGTTTTCGGAGTTGCAGCTGATTATATGGAGCAGTTCAAAAAGATGCTTGAAAAAGAAGGTGTATCTAGTGATAAAGACGCTCCTTTTGTTATTACACTTCCAGTTATCAAAAATACGCAATACAAAAAAGCAAAATTGATGACACTTAGATTGAAAGAAGGACTCAACTACAAAAAAGATGCAGGAAAACTGTTTTTAAAATATGTAAACGGAATAAACGTTGAGCTTGATTGCTATGCAAAAGTACAGTTTGAAAGCTCTATTAAAATTAAATCTGATAGAGTTATCGCCAAAGAAAGCAATCAAATCTCACGTGAAGTTATACCGCTATTAAATTTTGAGCATATTTATGGCGAACTACAACGATATAAACATGAAAAAGCACGATATAACGTAAATATTACACTAGAAAATGTGCGAGAAATACTAGACAAAAACGATTGGTATACTCTATTGATACCCGATAATGAGCTAGAAATTAAGAATTTTGATGATATAAAACGTATTGAAAAAATCGTCATTACCCTATTATTCAAATACTTTGACAAGCTCTATTATGTAGATAAAAACAAGTGGGAAAAGCCGTTACTTGAGCTTAAACCTGTTGATGATAACGACCCTAACTTTATTGATAATGACGATTACACAATAAATGTCGGAAACCAATATGAAGCAACAAAAAACTTCATTGAAGAACTATCTGTTAAAGTTGCAGACGCACGTAATAGCGGCAACCTTGACAAACTGAATGATTACAAAGATGATTTTCACTCAATTGCATATGGGCAACTTATGTATAATCCGTTCATATACGTAGCAAACAAGAATAAAGAAATCGTCGTTGCACCAGTTGCATTAAATGAAAGTGAACATAAGTTTGTCAAAGAGTTAAAAAAGTTTATAGATGGTAATGAAAGTTATTTTATTGACAAAGAGTTGTTTGTAATTCGTAATAAAAGCAAAAAAGGGATTGGATTTTTTGAGGATAGCGGTTTTTATCCCGACTTTATTATGTGGATTGTATATAACGAAAAGCAATATATGACATTCATTGACCCACATGGCATGAGAAACACATCGTTTACTGATGAAAAAGTAGAGTTATATAAAAATATCAAAGAAATTGAGAATAACTTAAATAGTCAGGTTGTACTAAATTCGTTTATTTTGTCACCAACAAAGTATAACGACTTAGTTGATAAAACTAACACAAAAGATGAATGGAACAGCAAAAATGTGATGTTTATGAATGACGGTGATGATTATATTGAGCAAATGATTAATGGGATAGTTGGGTAAGAGAAAATTAAGCGGAGACAATATGAGTAATACAGAACATACTATTTTTATTTCAAACAGGTCTTATAATTTTTCAGCATGGTTTGATGAAAAAATTTCTTACATAATTAGAAGTTTGTGCCGTATTGCTGATTGCATAGATGAGTATGCTCCTGATGGTGAAAATGTTGACAGACAATTGTATAATACGGTTTACTATACCATCGTTATTCTTATCGTATTGAACGAGTGTGAAGATAATTATAATAATGAAGCGTCTATTGTATGCGAACATGGATATGAGGGGTATAAAACAATAACAAATTTCCTCTGTAAACACTATGACACTGCAGAAAAAACCATGTATATATCAGGAAATAGTGACAACCAATATGCTTCATTTTATAAAGTTACTGACAACTTATTAGAAGAACTTAGCTTGATTATAGATAGCTTAAAAGAAAGTGATTACTATGATGTAAATTTCAGAAAACATTTCATAACAGCTCTTTCATATGCAATTAAATTATTTAGCATTATTTCAGAATCTAAGATTAACTTTAATAATGAGGATATTGATTTAATTATTAACAACAAGTCTAATCATGATTCTTATGAAATATTTATGAGAATGTGCAATATTCCAACCAGAAAAAGTATTGAGGAGACGGAAGACAATATCGCACGTAAAACTTTCGTGGAATTGATAAATTCAAATGATTTTAATCGAACCTTATTGCATATAGAGTTAGATAGAATTAAAAATAAAACTGAATACGAAAATAAAATATCAGACGACCTTGAGCAAGTTACCATGGGAGAAAAAACAGTTGATTGGTTTAAAAATAAACATACGCAGTATAAAGCATAGATAACTAATGACTTAAATTAAAGCTTAAACGCACTGTTTAGAATTGTAACAATACAAGTGTAAAAATGGAAGTAGCCGATATCAATATAATTTGCCAGATTTGTTTATTTATTCAAAACAACAGAAATGAAGAGGAGTGATGCTATGTATAGTACATTTAAATCAAATGATATCCCTATATCAGAAATACTAAAGGATATAGAAAGAGGAAATAACCAACTTCCAGACTTTCAACGTGGATGGGTTTGGGATGACAACAGGATATGTGCATTGATTGCTAGTATTTCAAATTCATATCCTGTGGGAGCTCTCATGTTTTTGAAGTACGACGGCAAAAATGTACTTTTTAAGTATCGACCGTTTACGGGCTCTTGTGCTACTATAACACCTGAAATATTGGTGCTTGATGGACAGCAACGGTTAACATCTATTTTCTCATCTATGTTTTGTAAAGAAGCTGTTGAAACCAAAACGGATAAGAATAACGAAATTAAACGATTTTACTATCTGGATATTGGTAAGTGCCTAAATAGCACAACTGATAGAGTAGATGCTGTAATTTCTATCGCAGAAGATAAAATGATAAAAGAGGACTTTGGGAGAAAAATTGTTTTAGATTTGAGCACAAGAGAAAATGAATTTGCTCAACATATGTT
>CAYJIW010000001.1:0-65171 GCA_964370335.1 uncultured Deferribacteraceae bacterium | reverse complement strand
GCCATATAATATACGCACTTTATTAGAAATTTCAACATTATATTCAACTGCTATAAAATCTCTAATTGCTTTATGCATTGTTTCTGCATCATCTGCTGATGCTGTTTCGCCAGTGCCAATAGCCCAAACAGGCTCATATGCAATAACTACATCAGATAAATCTTTGACGCCTTCAAGTCCTTTTTTAACTTGAGCTAAAACAACATCATACTCTTTGCCAGCTTCACGCTCTGCAAGTGTTTCGCCAACACATAATATAACTTTCATATTTTCAGATAACGCTTTTAACACTTTTTTGTTAATGCCAAAATCTGTTTCCGCAAAAATACTTCTACGTTCTGAATGCCCTAAGATTACCCAATCTACACCACATGACTTTATCATACTAGCAGATACTTCACCAGTATATGCGCCACTATCTTCAAAATACATATTTTGTGATGCTACTAAAATCTTAGACTTTTTTGTTGCTTCTGCAACTGCGTACAATGTAGTATAACTAGGCGCAACTAATACATCCCTAGTTTTAAAATCTATACTACTATCCATAAACTGCTTTACTAACTCGATACCGCTAACTACATCAAGGTTCATTTTCCAGTTACCTGCTATTAAAGGTTTTCTAGCCATATGTACCCTCCATATAAATTATTGTTTAAAGCTTACCATCATCAGACTTAGTAGTTTCTGTTCTACCTTTTTGCATTTCAGAAGAACCATTAAAAACAACGCCTTCTTCAACACGTATAACAGGTGTCTTGATAACGCCAGTAACATATGCTGGTTTATATAATTCTACTTTATTTTTTGCAATAATAGTACCATCAAATGTGCCAAATATTTTTACAATACCTGCTTCAATTTCTGCTTTGATATTGCCTGATTCAGCTATAACAAGTGTGTCATTTGTTTTAACATTACCTTCAAAGTTACCATCTAACCTAACTAAACCATCAAAAACGAGTGTACCATTAAATGATGTATTACTACCTAAAAATGCGTCAACTCCGCCAGCCTCTTTCGTGTTTTTTAACATGACTCACCTCTAATTTTTTTAATCATTAAATCTAATTCATCGTCAGAGCTATACTTAATTTCGATAACCCCACCTTTATTCTTTTGTTTAATATTTACCTTTGACATAAAAAACGATTCAAACTCTGATGTTATGCCACGTAACTCAACATTTTCAGCTTTTTTTGCCTTAGGAGCTTGTTCAGTAATGCCAGCATTGATTTTTTTTGCAAGCACTTCGGCATCACGCACGCTAAGCTTTTTATCAATTATTGTGTGTAAAAATGATATTGCATCGTTACCTTTTTCTAATGATAATATCGCTCTTGCATGTCCTTCTGATATTTTTTTATGTTCTACAGCGTTACATACTTCAATTGGTAGTGTCAAAAGCCTCAACCTATTTGATACAGCCGCCCTACTTTTACCAACTATGCGCCCTAAATCTTCTTGCCTGTAGCTGTGCTTTTCTATCAATTCTTTATAAGCATTAGCGAGTTCTATTGCGTTTAGGTCCTCACGTTGAGCATTAGTAATTAATGCTAGTTCAAGCCTTTCTTTTTCTGTATCTACACTTTTAACAACTGCCGGTATCGTTTTCTTTTCTGCAAGCCCAGATGCACGCCATCTACGCTCACCTTCAACTATCATATACTTGCCATCATTCGATTTAGTAACAATGATAGGTAAAATGACGCCTTTTAGCTTAATAGATTCTGCAAGCTCGTTAAGTAATATGTCATCGAAAACCCTACGAGGTTGGTTATCGTTAGGGACAATCTCTGTAATATCAAGTTCTAATAGTCCACTAGACCTATCATCTGATTGCAGTGTATTAGTTTTTCTAGGGATTAGTGTATCTAACCCACGTCCTAACGGCTTTTTCATCTATTTATTACGCTCCAATATTTCTTTAGCAAGTTCTATATAGCATTCTGAGCCTTTAGACTTTGCTTGATATAATATTATCGGTTTACCGTAACTAGGTGCTTCGCTAAGTGCAACCGCCCTTGGTATAACAGTTTTAAATACTTCTTTACTAAAATGTGTGCTAACTTGGTTCATAACCTCGTGTGATAAGTTGTTACGACTATCAAACATTGTCAACACAATACCTTCAATTTTGAGTGACGTATTAAGATGTTCTTGTATTAAGCCAATTGTGTTAAGCAACTGCCCCAAACCTTCCATTGCATAATATTCGCATTGCAATGGTATCAATACAGAATCAGCAGCTGATAACGCATTAACCGTTAGTAGCCCTAAAGATGGTGGACAGTCTATTAATATAATGTCATACCTATCTGCAACAGATGCAAGTACCCGCTTCAATTTCATTTCACGTGATATTTCGTTAATAAGTTCTACTTCAGCAGCACTAAGCTCTATACGAGCTGGCAACAACTCTAGCCCTTCAATTTCAGATTTTATAATAGCACTTTCGACAGGCTCACCAGAGATTAATACGTCGTATATGTCTTTATCAAACATATCAGGCGAAAAACCTAGCCCACTAGTTGCGTTGCCTTGTGGGTCAAAATCTACCAATAGGACACGAGCCTCTGCAAGTGCTAAAGATGCCGACACGTTAACAGATGTAGTAGTTTTACCTACTCCGCCTTTTTGGTTAGCTACTGCTATGATTTTTGCCATTATTATGTAATCTCCAATATTATAAAATCTTGTTTAGCCCTATATAATACAAAAATTATTTTAAATTAGCAACAACAAACAATAAGAAATGCATATTTTATAGTTTTCTGTACACAATTGATACGCTAACCATAAATAATTATAAGTAAAATATGAAAAATATCAACAATAAACCCATCTATCTACAAATATCAATATATAAAATACTTTACTTTTTGTTCACAAACACCATATTAGTATTATAGACAATTTCTTTTGGATATAATTTTATAAGGAGCATGGTATGAGTAAGGTAGGGATTAAAGTCAATGGACTAATGTTGTCTGTGTTTGCGGCTATTGCAATAGGTGCTATGGTTGGTATTATATCTGTTATGTATTTATTAAATGCGTTAGATGATGTAATAACATCTGCTGATATTAGATACAAGTCTTATCAAGTTGCTGATGAGCTTAGACAAAGTTCTGATGATTTAACAAAGTATATGAGGTTATACGCTATCACTGGCAACGAAATGTATATGAAGATTTACAATGAGATACTAGAGATTAGAAGCGGTAACGCCCCAAAACCTATGGATTATAATAATATCTATTGGGACTTGGTAACTGACTATAACGTTAGACCAACTGATGAGGGCGAGCCTGAAGCGTTGCTTGACGCGCTTAAAAAGCTATACGTAACCGATGAAGAGTTTGCGCTAATTGATGAATCTTCAAACAATTCTCAACAGTTAGTCGCTATTGAGTTACAAGCAGCGGAGCTTTCAGAAGCTTACTTCAACAATCCTAATAGCAACCGTGAAGATACCCTTGATAAAGCCGTCAACATGCTACATGATGAAACGTACCAAAACGAAAAAGCGAAAATCATGGCACCGTTAAAAACATTCTTCAACAATATAGAAGCGAAAACTCAAAACCAAGTTGCTGCTTCATATGGCAGGGCTGTCATTATTGCAAATAGTAGTATGGTAATACTAGGCATAGTTTTTCTTATGGCTATAATTGGTTTCTATATTATCCGTAGGCGTGTTATTAATCCTATTAAATTTATTTATGGTACACTTGACAATGTAGATAAAAATAATGACTTATCAAAAAGGATTTCTTTATCGAACCATGACGAACTAGCCGATATCGGTTCATGCGTAAACAACGTATTAAGTAGCTATTCGACTACTATTGATAAAATTGATGAATCTAATACAAAAATTTATGAAATGTTTGATGAAATAAAAAGCTCTATTGATACCAACAATAACATAGTAGATAACCAAAATAACGAACTAGAATCTATTGTCGCGGCTATGGACGAGATGATTTCTGCCCTATCAAGCATTACTGAAAATGTTAATAGCGCAAGAACTCATACGGAGAATGTAAGTACTGATGCATCTAACAGTGTTGAGATATTCTCTAAAACTGTAACAGACTTTAACAACTTTGAAAAAGATTTTGATGATGTTGTACACTCTATCCAGCTACTAGTTGATGAAGCTAATAGTGTTGCACATGTACTAAGCGTTATCGTTGGCATTGCAAACCAAACTAATCTGCTGGCACTTAATGCTGCCATAGAAGCATCAAGAGCAGGCGAAGCAGGAAAAGGATTTGCGGTTGTAGCAGACGAAGTTAGACAGCTTGCATCTAAAACGCAAAATTCTACTGACGAAATATCTAATATTGTTAAAAAACTACAAGATAGAGCGCTTACATCCACAGAAAAATTGCAATTTGCTACTGAAAAAATACACTCATATAAAGATATGCTAGAGGAAGCAAGCGGAACACTATTCGCAATAAAAAACTCTGTTGCTACTGTTAGCGATGCTAATACATCTATCGCATATGCTACAGAAGAACAACTTTCTGTTAGTAACATGATTTCTACAAGCCTATATAATGTAAGGGATTTATCGAAACAAGTTACTGACGCTACAAGCAACTTGCCTGTTGCGATGGATACATTAAAAATCCACATCAATGGACTAGATGAAGTGGTCAAAAAATTTAACACAACATCGTAAGCTAACTAATATAATAGCTACATACACAACATGGTAAAGGGTTTGCTAAATATTTATTTGACATTTATTGAATAAATCCTTTACTATGGTTGTCTTGTAATAATATATTGAACTTACGGTGAAATAATGAAAATATCTTGCAGAAAAAAAATCGCTATACACTCTAGAAAAGATGCGATACTCATACCAATCTATAAAAACATTAAATCGTTACGATTGATTACTGGCAAAAAAATTGATGATGAATTACAACAATTTTTACAATCAGACTATTTCAACTTTGAAGAAAAAGAAATAAAAAGCTTCTATCCAGAAGTTGATAGAAAGCTTAAAAAAGTTTACCTATTGCACGTACCAAAAGAGCAAGACTTTAGCAACACATACATGGAGCTTGGTGCATTGTTTGCCAAAACATTGATGAAAGACCAAATATCTTCTATATCGCTTGTGTCATTTGAGGATATCTATAACGAGAAAAAAGATTTCTCAAGTACGCAAGGCTTTATTGAAGGACTTATGCTTGGGTTATACTCGTTTGATAAATTCAAAACGAAAAAGTCTGCCGATACTATATCAGAAGTCGAAATTATCACATCGCAAACTAAGCTAAAAAGGTTTATAGACGAAAAAAGTGATGAATGGAACTATACTTTTGATAACATAAACTTAGTTAAAGATATGGTGAACACACCAGCAAACTTTATGACACCACAAATATTTGCAGAAACTGTGTTGTCAAATTTACCAGAAAACTTATCTGCAACAATACTTGATGAAAACGAAATTAAAAAGCAAGGCTTAAATCTATTATCTGCTGTTGGACAAGGTAGCAAAAACCCACCTAGATTTATCCAGCTTACATATAACGGCAATAGCGATGAAAATACTAATATCGCACTTGTTGGGAAAGGTGTTACTTTTGATACTGGTGGTACAAACTTAAAGCCAACAGGCTCTATTGAAACAATGAAAACTGATATGGCTGGCGCAGCAACAGTTTTTGGCGTTACTAGGCTTGCGGCTATGCTAAACTTAAAAGTAAATATTAACACATATATCCCACTTGCAGAAAATATTATCGGTGGTGATGCAATACTGCCCGGCAATGTTATAACATCTGCTTCTGGCAAAACTGTAGAAATTATGAACACTGATGCAGAAGGTAGACTTCTACTAGCTGATGCATTATTTGTCGCAACAAAGACTGACCCAGAAGTTATTGTTGATGTTGCAACGCTTACTGGCGCTTGTGTTGTTGCACTTGGCCCGTTCTGTGCTGGACTATTTTCTAACAGGCGATTTTTAAGCAAACAATTATCGGACATATCGTACAACGTATCAGAAGATATTTGGGAGCTACCAATATATGAAGGCTATGCAAAAGGCATAAAAAGTAGCGTAGCCGATATGCAAAACATGAGCACTTTCAGACGTGAAGGCGGGGCAATACATGCTGCTATCTTTCTAAAGGAATTTGTTGACAATTACCCTTGGATACATTTAGATATAGCTGGACCTGCATACCTAGATACTAACCACCCAATATTTGGCAAACAAGCATCTGGGTTTGGTGTCAGGCTATTAACATCGTTCATAATAAGCCATTATACAAGGAGTAAAAATGGATAAGTACTTAAATCTAATAAGAAATGGGCAACCTAACAATAAAGTAACTTTAATTGTTTTTATCGTGTTGTTGTCAGCAGTTTTTATTCTATCCGCTTACAGTAGATACAACCAGCTATCTGTATGGCAAGAAAATAAGGCGCAATTCTTTACACAAGATACACCTATGATGACTACGCTTGATGCATATAAATTTTTACGCCATGCGCGTGAAGTGGAAGCTGGCACATTTAACCCAGATGTTAAAGATCAAATGATATTCTATCCTGATGGTTCGCCTTTTCCTGACCCTGCGCCACTTATGAGCGTCACTTTAAACTCACTAGTGCAAATATTTGGTGGTAGCTACTATATGACAGCGATGTACATGATACCTATCATGTCTAGCTTATTTATAATTCCGCTTGGGATATACTTTTTTCTATTAGGTTTTCCAGCAGCTGGGCTATTAGGTGGACTTATCACAACTTATGCACCTATGTTTTATGGCAGAACAGGTATCGGCAGGTTTGATACAGATGGCATGAACTTATTCTTTCTGCTTACAGCTGGATTATTTATATTTTTAGCATCAAGAGCTAAAACACAACGCATGATGTATATTTTTTCTGCACTTGGCGGGTTTACTGTTATGCTATTCTTCTGGTGGTATCACCACGGTATGTTTAATATATTCTTCCCTGTAGTGCTTGTTGCAACATTATTCCTTGCAAAAGTAAAATGGAAAGATATTGGCATAGCAACTGCAATATTTATTTTGTTTTCTAACCCATACTACTTATATGTTGGTATAGGGCATCTACTACGTGGTGTTAATGTTTACTTATTCCCTATTAAAGAAGCAAGTATCTTCCCTAACGTATTTGCAACAATTAGCGAAGCGCAAAGCGCAGGCGTTATGCAGCTATTAGGCTATATATCTAACCCATATCTTGGGATATTAGGCATATTAGGTTGTGTTATACTTGCTATCGCATATTTCAAAAAGCTTATCCCACTTGCAGCTGTTGTTATACTTGGCTTTATGTCATTTACTAGCGCAAGCAGATTTACAATATTTTTAGCACCTGTGATTGGTGTTGGTATTGGTTATATAATGACTTTAATAATCAATTATGGCTCTAACGAGCGTACGCAAATGCTACGTAACGCAAGCGCATATGCAAGCGTAGTTGTATTATTTACTATATTGACAGTATCTGATAACAACGCATTTAAGTCGATACCTCGTCCATCTATGCACCCACAGACGTTTCAATCATTCATGACAATGAAACAAATTTTGCCAGAAAATGCAGCAATATTAACTTGGTGGGATTTTGGGCTTGCTATCACAGAGGCATCCGGATTTAAAGTTTTTCATAGCGGTATGACACAAGAGTCGCCTAAAACTTGGATGATTGCAAAAGCACTTACATCTGATGAGCAAACACTTTATAATATCTCATCATACGTTGATACGTTTGGCATATCTGAAGTGCCAGAACTAAGGCAACAAGAAACTATTGGCGATGTTACTAGGATTATATCTAGCTATGACAAAGGGCCAAAAAATGATGCAACATACGTATTAATTACGCTGGATATGCCACAAAAGATGCAACCAATAAGCTACCTAGCTAACTGGAATAACGCAACAAATAGCAGTAACCCATTAGGCATACAAAGGCTACAATGTAACCCACCACAAAATAATGTGCTTGCTTGTAGCAATAATTATTCTATAAACTTGACAACTGGCTTAATAAATAACCAAACACCTGTTGCTACATATATAAATACTATTGGCGGTAAGGTTGCCTCATCAAGAAACTTTAACTATGCCGATGGTATATACGTTATCCATGATGCAACTGGGCTAGTATATTTAATGCGTAAAGACACTTTTGATACGTCATTAGTGCAACTATATATGTTAAATAATTATAATGCAGAACTATTTACACCAGCGCTAGATATGTACCCATTTGCAAGACTATTTAAACTAAACATGAAGGCAAATAGTGACAATATTAGCGATAATGTAACTGTAGAATAAAAATAAATTACGATTTTTAATAAAAAAGTGTTGACTAGTTGTCACAATTAGTATAGCTTATTAATCCTTAGTTAGAAGGCGGAGGTATCTGCAATGTTCGCAGTGATTAAAACAGGCGGTAAACAATACACCGTTAAAGAAGGCGATTCATTTAATATTGAAAAGCTAGAAGTAGAAGCTGGTAAAAAGTATAAATTTGAAGAAGTATTACTTATTTCTGGCGACAAAGTTGTAGTTGGTAGCCCATTTATTAAAGGCGCTACTGTTGAAGTTAATGTTGTATCTCATGGTAAGGCTGATCGTGTTTACATTTTCAAAAAGAAAAGAAGAAAAGACTATCGTAAACGTCAAGGTCATCGTCAAAACTATACTAGAGTTACAGTAACAAAAATTATCGCAGGTTAAACAGGAGAACGAAATGGCTCACAAGAAAGCGGGCGGTAGCTCGAGAAACGGACGCGATAGCCACTCTAAAAGACTTGGCGTTAAGCGTTTCGGCGGTGAATTAGTGAAAGCAGGCAACATTATTGTTCGCCAACGTGGCACTAAATTCAAACCAGGTGAAGGTATGGGCATCGGTAGAGATGATACTTTATTCGCTCTTATCCCTGGTCATGTTAAGTTTATTGATAAAGGACGTATGGGTAAATTCGTAGCAATTGAACCTATTACTGCATAACAATAACTTATCACAATGCTGAAATGAGCCACTACAAATTCGTTAGTGGCTTTTTTCATGTCTTAATTTGCTTTACAACTCACATAAAAACATTTACAATTAGCAAAAATAAAATATTAGGTATTATATGAAATTTATTGATACAGCTACATTACACCTTACAGCAGGCACAGGCGGGCACGGCGCAATATCGTTTAGACGTGAAAAGTTTGTCCCAAAAGGCGGACCAGATGGCGGCAACGGTGGACGTGGTGGCGATGTTATATTTGTTGGCGATAGAACTAAGCACACGCTTATGGACTTTCGCTACAAAAAAATATATAAAGCAGAAAATGGCAGAAATGGCGGTGGACGTGACCAAAACGGACGTGGTGGCGAAGATTTAATTATCCCTGTTCCACTTGGCACTATCATAAAAGATGCTAACTCTGATGACATTATTGCAGATATTACCGATGATGGTATGGAAGTATTAATTGCAAAAGGCGGTAGAGGTGGCAAAGGCAACACATGCTTTACTACGCCAGAGCAACGTGCACCTCGCATTGCAGAAGATGGCAAGGACGGCGAAAGTATCGAAGTATCACTCGAGCTAAAACTACTTGCTGATGTTGGTATTATTGGCTTTCCTAACGCTGGTAAGTCAACATTTATATCTGTAGTTTCTGCTGCGAAACCTAAGATTGCAGATTACCCGTTTACTACACTTACACCTAATTTAGGCGTTGTACAAGATGGGCATGGTGGTAGCTTCGTTATTGCTGATATGCCGGGATTAATTGAAAATGCACATAGTGGTGCTGGACTTGGTCAACAATTCCTACGCCATATTGAACGTACAAAAATCTTGCTACACTTCGTTGATTGCTCTGATGAAAAATCTATGGTAGAGCGTTATACTATTATTAGAAACGAACTAACACTCTATGCTGAACATCTATCTAGTAGGGTAGAAATTGTTGCAGCTACAAAGTATGACTCTGTTAACGAAGATAACTATAATGAGTTTTTAGAGTTTGCTAAAGATAAAGATATGCACGTGTTTGCAATATCTTCTGCAACACATAGTGGCATAAAAGATATTATGGCAACAATAAAAAATACACTAAACAACACTACGCTTGATGACTAATGGAAAAAATCTCTAGTGCATTGCACAAAAATAAATCTATTATTAGTTTTGTGACACTATATAAAATATGGAACAGTATTGTACCGCCATTAATTGCAAAAGTTACTACACCTACTATGGTAAATGCAAAAGGCGATTTAACTGTCCTTGTACACGATAATATTTGGTTGACTGAGCTAAACTACATGAAAGAAGACCTTATTGAAATGCTAAACAATAACAACTTCATGGTTAAAAAGCTTATTTTTAAGTATTCGCCTACGTATATACCAGCAGAAAAACCTAGAAAAGATTTTTATGAAATTGGCGAACCTCAACTATACTTTATCGAAAACATTGTCGAACATATTGATGATGAAGAAATGAAACAATCGTTTAAAGAAATGCTACTAGCTTACTTTAAAACACATACTATTGAAGAATTTACGAACGGTGGTAAATCATGATACTTGATATTGTAACTTTTCCTGAAGAATTTTTAAGACAAAAAGCAAAGCCAGTTGAAGAAATTAATCAAGAAATTATAGAACTTGCACAAAATATGATTGAAACTATGCACGATGCACCCGGTGTTGGACTTGCAGCCCCACAAATTGGCAAAAGCATACGTATGATTGTTGCAGATGAACACCCTAGGGATATTAAAAGCAACCCTATCATATTAATCAACCCGGAAATTATCGAAGGCGAAGGCGAACTGTTTGAAGAAGAAGGCTGTCTATCGCTACCGGGCGAATACGCATATGTCAAGCGTTACCAAAAAATTAAGGTAAAATATACGTCGCTTATTAATCAAGAAGTTATTATTGAAGCAGAAGATACATTATCACGCATATTGCAACATGAAATTGATCATCTAGATGGTAAACTATTTATTGATAAGCTATCTATGATGAAGCGTGAAACAATAAAAAAACATATAAAAAGACGTATCCAAGAAGGCGACTACACAGTCGTAAAGCCTAAATAATTTAGAGTACTATTTCTACCTCGTCTATGCCATCAAGCCCGACGAGGTCTTTTTTGTAAAATATCTCTTTTTGATATAGTGCATGTGCTGGTGCAGTTTTACCTGCCTTGCGTCTATCTTTGCAATTAATTATATCAATTATTTCGCTACTATCTCTATCGTTCATGACGAAATCAATCGCTGTACCGACAATAATACGCACCATGTTATGTAAAAACCCGTTTGCATTTAGCGATATATTTATAAACTCGCTATCGCTATCCACACTAATATAATTTATACATCTTACCGTGTTTTCTTTCTTTGTTTTTGTCATGCAAAACGACGCAAAATCATGTTCGCCAATAAATTGTTGCAATACTTCATTCAACTTGTCAACATCTAGTGGCTTACGTACCCATAACGCCTTATCTTCATAAAATGCTGGTGGGTATGGTTTATTTATGATTTTATACTCATACGTTTTCGCTACTGGATGCAACCACGAGTGAAACCGCACATCAACATCTTTTATCCCATAGATTGAAATATCATTAGGTAACACGCTATTTAATGCTTTTATAACTGATGAATTACCAATATATTTGCTACTTTTATAGTTGAACACTTGCGACAATGCATGAACGCCTGCATCTGTACGCCCACTACCGCTTATTTTTATATCTTCTGAATATACTTTACTAAGAACTTTTTCTATCAAACCTTGTATAGATTGTCCATTTTTCTGGCGTTGCCAACCAACATAATTTGTTCCTAAATATTCACAAACGCACGCTTTATTATATAGCATATGACACCACCGCTATGATTATTACTGATACCAGCGCCATATAGTCTTTGCTTATTAAATGTGGTAACGCCATAATGTTTTCTGGGCTTTTTCTATAGTGTAGCGTAATAGAGATTTGCTCCGCATACCTAATGACACGTACAAATAACGGTATCACAAACGATTCCGCCTTAATGAAAAACGATAGCTTTTCTCTAAACTTTGTTTCTTTATCCCAACCGTTACGTAATGTTTGCGCTATGACGATTTTTTCTGACTCCTCAAAAAGTAGCGGTATAAAACGCACCGCAACAAGTAACGATATTGCAATATCAGATATATTTACCTTGAACGCTTTTAACGGCTTGACAAATACAAATAACGCTCTTGCAATATCTGATGGTGTTGTCGTTATAGTGAACAATGCCGAAAATGCGATAACGAATATAAACCTTAATGTCATTATGGTAGCGACTGATACTTGCGATTGGCTAGGGGTTATGCTGAAATTACCAGTAGATGTAAAAAACAGTTGTACCAAGAACGTAAATATGAAAAAAAATCTGAACGCTTTAATTGATGGGTAAAACTCTCGTAACGAGATATTAGAAAAATATAATAACACTAACAATATTGCAAAACTGAACGCTAACTTTAAGTAACCACCATCGAACAATGTCACTGTTGCTAGCAATGTAAAAGATAATAGCTTTATGAACGGATTTAGTTTGTGTATAAATGTTTCTTTATGTATATACCTGCCAAACTTAAACCTGTTCAACTTTCAAACCTATACACTAAAAGAGTTGCCCCTTTTAGTTAGCCTCGCTTGGCTTTAGTATGTATATAACTTTTTCCTTAGTTAGCGACTCTGCTGCTTTCAATATTTTTTGTTTATCAATAGTTTTTAGTGTTTCTACATACTTATCGTAATAATCTGCACCTAAGCCCATTGTTTCAAAAAATGCCATATTCCACGCTACTGACGAATTAGTCTGTGTTTCCATCAATGCAGAACCTAATATGCCACGCTTTGCACGCTCTATTTCTTCATCTGTAAGTGAGCTTTCTAAATTCATATTAATATCATCAAACTTTTGTAGCGCACTTTCAACATTTGCATAATCAAGCCCAGCTGATATAAAAAAGCGTGATGAACACATACGTGATGGATAACCTGCACCAACCGAATATGCGTAACCAGAATTTTTACGGATTTCTTCAAAATATCTTGAACTCATACCGCCACCTAGTAACTCTGTCAACACTTTTAATGCTGGATAATCTGGCGAAGATACATCTGGAGCATTGTAACCTATATACAATTTTGCTTGCTGGATTTTATTATCCGTTTCCTCAATACGTTTTGATTGTGTAAGTGTTGAATTATCGCAATTAACTGTTAAAAGCTCGCCTTTATCAAATTTAGATAATGTCGCTTTCAAGTTATTTACGAACGATTGATCGTATTTACCAGCGACAGATACAACCATATTTGCACCAACAAATTGCTCTTTATAATATTTTTTAATATCATCAAATGATATGTTTTCAACAGAATCTTTCTTTCCACTTGTTGGCATAGCATATGGCATACCATCAAATACTGCTGCCATAAAGCCATCGTATGCGACATTATTTGGACGGTTATATTTTGCAACAAGTTCTTCTAGCATTAAGCTTTTTTCACGATCAAATATTTGCTTATCAAACTCTGGAGCAAGTATAAACTGTTCAAAATCGCTATATATTTTATCAATAACTTCTGTAGGTGCAGAAAAGCTAACCTCTAGTGCATATGGTGTAAGTTTTGCGCTGATATAACTACCATAAAACTCTGATGTTTCAAGTATTTTATTGCTCATCACCCATACTCTAGACATCAAATTACCGATACCGTTATTACCTTTATTTTCTGTAAATAGTCCGCCTTTTATGAATATGGATACTGTAACAGTTCCTGTAAAATCACGTTTTTTCTCTACTAAAGTTATTCCATTATTTAACATATTATTCCCTTGTATTTGTTGCAAACTATTATTGCTATTAAGATAAATGAATACTATTGAATTACATATTGCGAGAAATATTACTATTGCAACTATTTTTCGCATACTTCTATTTGCCTACCATTGATAATTAGTTTGTCCTCGACGAACAATTTTATTGCTTCTGCATATGCTTTATGTTCTACCGCTAATATTTTTTCTGATACTTCATGTTCGTTTTTGCAATCTGATATGTCTACTGTTTTTTGTAGGATTATTGCGCCACTATCAAGCCCACCATCTACAAAGTGGACTGTACAACCGCTAACTTTTACGCCATAATCAAAAGCTTGTTTTTGTGCATCTAACCCTACAAAAGCTGGCAACAATGATGGGTGGATATTAATCATTCTATTTTCATAGGCATTTACTAATGTCATTGATACTATACGCATATAGCCTGCTAGACAAATCAAATCTATATTGTATTGGGCTATTGCTTCGATAACTTCTTTATCGTAAGCATCCCTATCGCTTCTGCCCTTTGATGGTATGCATATAGTAGGGATACCAAGATTTTTAGCGTGTTCTAGCCCTCTAGCATTCGGGTTGTTGCTAAATACTACCGCAATGTTAGCGTCGCTAATAAATCCGTTATCAATATTTTCTTTTATAGCTAGGAAGTTGCTCCCTCTACCCGATAGAAAGATTGCTATATTTTTCAATTAATCAATTCCTTTAATTGTAACTTCGCCACTACCTTCAATGATTGAGCCAATTTTCCAAGCTTTATCACCCATTTTATTAGCAATATCAATTATAGATTGCGCATCTTTTTCTTCAACAATAAAAACGTAACCCACGCCCATATTAAATACACGATAAAGCTCGTGCTGTGCAATATCTGGTGCTAGTTCTACAAGTGCTTTTATTGCTGGTGGTAGCTCAATATCTTCAATATCAAGGTTTGCGTTAACATTGTTAGGCAAAACACGTGGTATATTATCATAAAATCCGCCACCAGTGATGTGAACCATACCTTTAATATTTATTCCGCTATTTATAACTGCTTGAACAAGCTTAACGTATAGTTTTGTAGGTGTAAGCAACGCTTCTGCAACTGTTTTATCATCAGTGAATTTGTCATTTACAGATAAACCCGCATTTTCAACAACTTTCCTAACTAACGAAAATCCATTACTATGAAATCCTGATGAACCTACGCCAACGATTGCATCACCTTTTTTTATAGTCGAACCATCAATAATTTTTGCTTTATCGACAATACCAACAGCAAAGCCTGCTAAATCAAAATCATCACCATGATACATGCCCGGCATTTCTGCAGTTTCACCGCCTAATAATGCACATTCTGCCTCAACACAGCCAGCTGATATACCTTTTACAACTTCTGACATTTTTTCTGGCAATAGTTTCCCTGTAGCCATGTAATCAAGAAAAAATAATGGTTTCGCACCAGTAACTAATAAATCGTTTACACTCATTGCTACTAAGTCGATACCAACAGTATCATAAATGTTGGAGTCGATAGCAATACGCAACTTAGTTCCAACACCGTCAGTACCTGATACTAAGATAGGCTCTTGCATATCTTTAAAGTTTTTTAAGTTGAACAAACCAGCAAAACCGCCAATACCACCCATTACGCCATCAATCTTTGTAGATTCAACAGATTTTTTGATTAATGATACAAATCTGTTGCCTTCGTCAATATCTACGCCACTATTTTTATATGAATTTTCATTACTCATCGTTTTTTAGCCTTTCAATTTCCTCTTTTATAAATTTTTCGCCAAGTTCTGGTATAATATCCATAACTGCTTCTTTAATTAAATCTGATAATGCTTCCGTAACAACTTCACGCAACATATCTTTATCTATAGTAGATTTAACCATTTCAATAAGTTCTTCTTTCGTAAATTCAGCATTACTTTGCATTTCGCTTTCAATACTATCAACTTCTTGGTCGCCATCTTCTATAATATCAAGTGCTTTTTCAAACTCTGCAAGGTTTATACCCTCGCCATATATGTCTTCATCAAGTACATCTTCAACTTCGCTAGCGTCAGCATCTGCATCGCTATCGACTTCTGTTTCCTCATCTACGATAGTTTCTGTATCAACTTCTAATTCTGGCTCAGTTTCAGTTTCCGCTTCTGCTGTGTCCTCATAAACTGTTTCTGGCAATTCTTCATCTATAGTTTCTTCAGTTTCTTCTGTGCTTTCAACTTCTTCCGTTTCAGCAACCTCTTCAACTTCTTCTTCATCACTATCGTCACTTTCTTCAACAATAGGTATAATTCCGTTACCTTCATCGTCTGTTTCTATCAAATCTTCTACGTATGCAGTTGCGTCTTCAAGCAAATCATCTGATTGCACATCTTCAAGGTTTGTAAGGTATTTTTCTTTATTAAACACGACATTATCATATGCTTCACCTTGCACAACAAAGTCATCACCAACAGGCTCTGGCACTTCTTCGCTATCTTCTATTACTTCTTCACGATTGTTGTCGCTAATAGGCAAATTATCAATAAAGTTTGTTAATTGTTCTGGGTCTTCTGGCAATTCATCTTGAGGGAGATTAACTATCTCTGCACCACTATCGCCACCTGCAAAAAGCACTTCGTTTAGTGATTGAGAGTTGAAAGGCTTTATAAGAAAGTCATCTGCGTTTAATGATTGACGTTCTTCATCGCTAAACTTTTCAAACGCACCAACAAGCAAAATAACTCTTGCTTCTTGCTGCATGTCACGTATTTTTTGTATAAAGTCTACAGGGTAAATATCTTCCAACTTATTATCTAGCAATATAAAGTCGTATTGATCGCTTGAAAGTTTTTGCTCAGCATCTTCTTTTGTAAAGACTTTTGTAATCTCAAAGCGCTCTGCATCAATCGACAAGTCGATTACTCTATGGATAGTAACACTATCATCAATTAACAATACTTTGTTGCCCATATGTGCCCTCATTTTATTATTTTTGAAACACTTATTATAAATATAACACTAATCTGTTAAAAACATCAACTATTTTAACATAATCATAGCATCTCCATAGCTAAAAAATCTATATTTTTGTTCTATAGCATGTTTATAAGCACCCATAATTAGCTCGTAACCACCAAATGCTGTAACCATAGCAAGTAATGATGATTTTGGTAAATGAAAGTTTGTAACCATTCCATCAACAATTTTAAACTGGTAAGGCGGACTAATCATAATATCTGTATGATGCTCGCCACTGTTCAACAAACCATCATTATCACAAGCTGATTCTAAAGCACGAACAGTTGTTGAGCCAACAGCAATAAGCTTTTTGCCCATTCGCTTATATTCGTTGATTTTGTTGCAAACATCGCTAGATATATAATACCTTTCGCTATGCATTTTATGTTCTTCTAGTGTTTTAGTTTTTATCGGGCGAAACGTGCCAATGCCAACATCAAGCGTTACTTCTAAAATATCAACACCTTTTGCTTTTAGCTTTTGCATTAAATCATCAGTAAAATGTAGCCCAGCTGTAGGTGCAGCAACAGAGCCTTGCACGCTAGAGTAAACCGTTTGATAGTCGCTTTTATCTTTGCTTTCTGCTTTTCTTGCAATGTATGGTGGCAGTGGTACGCTACCATACTTATCCATAATTTCAAGAATATTATGTGATGTTGTTGCACGCCAGACACCATCACTATCAACTGATTTTAGTATGGCAGTTGCTCCGCTTGGTAACTCTATAACCATATCTTGACGTACACGCCCTTTTATTAACGCTTCGCACTCGGTATCAGATATAACTTTTGTAACAAAAAATTCTAACAAACCGCCTGTTTGCTTTTGCGCATTTAAGCGTGCGTTATATACTTTTGTATTGTTGACAACTAAAAATGAGTTATCACCAACCATATCTAATATGTCAGTAAAAATATTATCATGCACTTTGCCACCAGATATATCAACATGCAAAAGCCTGCACTTATCACGTTTTTGTACAGGCTCGTATGCAATTAAATCATCTGGCAAATCATAATCGAATAAATCTATGGGCGTTGCCATTTATTTGCTCAATGTATCAACAATATAGCTTTTTATATCTTCTGTATTTGGCAACTTATGCACAACACGCTTTGGCAAACCTGATAGCTTTGCAATAGCACGTGGCACAGCTGGAGAAAATCCGATAGCATTTTCGACAATATCATCAAATTTTGCTGGGTGTGCAGTTGCTAAACATACAGTTTGGTAACTTTCAAGCCCTAGCTGATATATTGCGTTCATACCACAAGCAGTATGTGGGTCAACAACATATTCTGACAATCTATAAACTTCAGACATAGTTTCTTTAATAACTTCATCATCTGCATATGCGGCAATAAAGTCACGCCTAATTTGTGCCAAAAGCGAACCTTTCATAATAAAGCGCTTTTCAGTATTAATTGTTTTCATAGCCTCAACAACTTTTGTTGTGTCTTTATCAAATAAGAAATATAAATACCTTTCAAAGTTGCTAGGTATTTGTATATCCATAGCAGGACTAATAGAAGGCTTAACACGCTCTAAAGTAAAGTTACCAAACTTGATTGTACGAGTTAAGACATTGTTCTTGTTGTTTGCAAGTACAATTTTACCTATTGGTAATCCCATGCTTTTTGCAATATATCCAGCTAATATGTTTCCAAAGTTACCAGTAGGGACAGAAAAGTTAATTTCCTCACCAACGTGGCCAGCAACTTTAAAATATACATAAAAGTAATATACTACTTGAGCTAATATTCTAGCCCAGTTTATAGAGTTTATAGCGCCTAAGTTATACTTGTTTTTAAATTCTAGATCGCTAAACATTTCTTTTACTATTGCTTGGCAATGGTCAAAATCGCCCTTAACAGCTAAACAATGTATATTTTCATCAGGCACAGTAGTCATTTGTAGCTCTTGTACGTTACTAACCCTGCCTTCAGGATATAAGATAAAAATATTTATATTCTTTTTGCCACACATACCATAAATTGCTGCACTACCAGTATCGCCACTTGTTGCACCAACAATATTTAATACTTTATCACGCTTCAGAAGATAATACTCAAACAAGTTACCAAGAAATTGTAGCGCTACATCTTTAAAAGCAAAAGTTGGGCCATGAAATAACTCTGCCACATTAACGTAGCCAGCCTTCACAACTGGTATTTCAAGCTCTTCATTCTGTTTTGCATAGCTTCTTGCAATTATTGTTTTTAAATCAGATTTTGGTATATCGTCTATATACCTGCTCATAATTTCATATGCTAACTGAGGGTAGCTAAGTTCTGACAAATGTCTTAAATCACGCTCATAAACTTCTGGTATCCTTTCAGGAACTAACAGCCCGCCATCTTCAGCAAGCCCCATCATTATAGCGTCTTCAAAACTAAGACCTTTAACCTTACCCCTTGTACTTAAGTATTTCATCTTAAACCTCTACAAATAAATATAAAGTAAACAAAGCCCGCATTTACATGCGGGTATTGTAATTTTGAGTATCAACTATATTATACTACTTTTTTGAACAGCCACAACCTTTATGCTCTCTAGCAAGTTCTGTACCTGCAAAAAACAAACCTAATTCTTCTGCTGCTGTTTCTGGAGCATCTGAACCGTGTGTTGCGTTGTTATCAATATTTTTGCCAAATACTTTACGTAAAGTATTATCAGCTGCTTCACTTGGGTTAGTTGCGCCCATAAGGTCACGCCATGCTTTGATTGCGCCTTCTTTTTCTAAACACATAACGATACATGGGCCAGAGCTCATGAAATCTGTTAAGTCATTGTAAAAAGGACGCTCACTGTGAACATAATAAAAGCACTTAGCTATATGTTTTGACATGTGAATTTTTTTCATCGCTACGATATTGAAGCCTTCAGCCTCTATCCTATCAATAATTTTGCCTGCGTTTTTTGCAGCAACTGCATCTGGTTTAATGATTGCAAATGTTCTTTCCATTTTATACATCTCCTAAAAAATAATCGTATTATTATAACATAAAGTAAAGTAATTATTCAACTACTTCCGCAATAATTGCTAAATAAGTTATCGGCTCGTCGCCAACAACTTCTATCGAGTGGCCTTCGCCCTTGTTGCATATCAGCATATCGCCTGTACTAACAACAACTTGCGTACCATTATCGTTATAGTTTGCAGTACCGTCAAGCATAATCATAACTTCCATATCATCTTCGTGTACGTGGTAGCCTGTTGCAGATTTTGGCTCTAGCGCCATCATCATAAATCTTTTATAACGCATACCTAGTCCAACCATTGCTTCATAAGCATAAACATCTGCTATGCCATAGCCTTGTCTTGGCACTTGTTCATCTGCCACTATGTCGTCAAATTTAATAACCATTTCTATTCCTCCTACTAATTATCTTGCAATTATAAATGCGCCGGGAAACTCTGATGATAGCTGGCTAGCAGCAACTTCTGCATCGTTTCTGGATGTATAGCCTGTAACCCACACCCTATACCAAAAGTTGCCATTAATATCGCCAACAGATACATGCCCTTTATCGCCAAACCTATTCATCAACCTTTCTGCATTATCTGGATTAGAAAATGCACCTATCTGGATTGCAAAGTTGCCTTTATCTATATCAATTTCTTGCCCTTTTACTACAACGCAGTTAGGATCTTCCGATAACACAGATACACGAACTTGCGCTGTACCTTTTTCTATCATGCCTATTTGGCTAGCTGCTTTTTCGCTCAAATCTATTATGCGTCCTTTTGAAAAAGGACCTCTATCATTTACCCTAACGACAACTGTTTTTCCGTTTTCAATATTTTCAACAACTACATAAGTAGGTATCGGCAAAGTCCTATGTGCAGCAGTCATTGCTGTTTGGTCATAAATTTCGCCATTTGCAGTAAGCTTGCCATGAAAACCCGGCCCATACCACGATGCAACGCCAACTTCTTCATAACCTTCTGCTGTACTAACAGGATAATACATTTGCCCATCAATACTGTATGGGTTGCCAACTTTTCTTGGTCCCGGTGCAACTTTTGCTTTACAAACAGCTTGGTTTTGCTCGCCACTAAAAGCAACTGGTGCTCTATTAACATCATTTGCTATTACTACGCTACTGGTTGTAGGCGTACAACCCAACATAACAAATATTATTGATACTATGTACATTAATCGTTTCATCTTGGCAACCTTTCTATACTTAACTTAAAATTATCTTTACTATCAACACTTAACACGCCATACGAGTTATAATCTATACCCCTATTGCTAGATACGCTACCGGGATTAAAAAAAGTAATACCACTAATAGTTTCATGGAATGGGCGATGCGTATGCCCAAATACAATAATATCTACATTGCTATCGCTAAACGAGTAACTAAGCCTATCAATAATATTATGGTGGTTACCTGCACCGTGCGAGATACCAACAGTCAAACCACATATATCAACAACTAATTGGGTTGGCAATACGCTGCCATAATCGCAATTACCAGCGACTGCATAAAACTTTTTTGGCGATATTGCTTGTAATTCGCTAATAAAATTAGTAGTATCAGCATCACCAGCGTGGATAACAAAATCGGCACACTTAACTTCTGCAACTAAATGTTGATTAAGTTTTTCTAATGAACCATAATGTGTGTCAGAGATAATTATTCCACGTGCCATAGTGCGTATATTATGAGGACTAGACAAATATGTCAACATTAACAACGAAAGATTTACCATTTTTTTTAGAAATTTTTGAAACTGAACGAAAATTAAATGCAAAAGTGTACATAGTTGGCGGAACTATTAGAGATATCTTGCTAGGGAAAACTACTGCAGATATTGATATTATCCCGTTTGGTGTTGAGTATGACAAGTTTGCTATCACATTTGCTAAGTCAATTAGGGCGACATATATACCATTTAAAGATAACATTCGCATAGTAAAAAGAAATATTGTAATTGATGTTTCTAAACCACGTGGCAAAGATATTCAAGAAGATGTTATGCTTAGAGATTTTACTATCAACAACCTAGCATGCGACCTTGATGGCAACTTAGTTGGCAACTATAATGATGTTATCAACGGTAAAATAAAGCACGTCTATGAAAATACATTTGTAGATGATGCTCTTAGGATTTTTAGAACTTTCCGTTTTGCATCGCAACTAGGCTTTGATATTAATAATGAAACTATGCAACTTGCTATGCGTTCTGCTCCGTTATTGAAAAATATCGCCATGGAAAGAATATTAGAAGAATTGCGAAAAACTTTCAAAGGTGACTACTTTTATAATGTCATTATCAACGATAATTTTTTCAACATCCTAAAAAATTATTTATGTATAGAGCTAGATAGCACGATAGTAACAAATATTAATGCACTTGCAGAAGCTAAAGACTTTTTACCACTTATTATTGCCTCCGCTAAAGAGCCTTTAAAAGCTATTGATATACTAAAACTAACTAATAGCGAAAGTAAGCTTATAAAAAATATACTAGATGCAGAGCATTATATACTTAATAATGACTTAAACGATGAAAGAAGCATGAAAGTCTTTGCATGGAAGTTTTTAGATAACCTAAATATCATCACCACATACTTAAAATGTAAGTACCTTGATAATATGTCATTCTTTAGCGATATTTTTACATTGTCTAAACAACTTGATGTTGCGAACGCTAAAAATATTACTGGCGAAATGCTTATACAAATGGGGTTTAGCCCTTCGCCTTTATTTAAGCAAATTATTAGTGAAGTTGAAATTAAGCTTGCGTTAAATGAACTTGAAAAAAATGACGTACTAATATATATTAGTGACAATTATAAAAGGTAGTTACTATGAAATTTATTAGATATGCAGTAGGCAAAACAGAGTATCGTGGCGTTACTGATGGCGAAATAATTAAACGTATCAACGGCACAATATTTCACGATTATTCCGTATCATCTGATGTTGTAAAGTATGATGATGTTAGACTATTAACACCTATCTCACCATCTAAAATTATTTGTACAAAAGTTGATAATGACGAGTTATCATTTTATTTAAAGCCTGCATCTTCTCTAATTGCGCATGGCGAAAGTATTATAAAACCAGCCAATGTTCATTCGCTACACTCTAGTGCAGAATTAGCAGTTGTTATAGGCAAAAAGTGTCGCAACATATCAGCAAGCTACGCAAGTAACTTTATATTTGGCTATTCTGTTGCAAACAATATTTCTGCCGATGATGAGCTAGGCACACTATATGATACATTTACACCTATTGCACCAATCATAAATAGTAGCTTTGATTGCAATGATTATGACATATCGCTTATCCATAATGGTAATGCTGTTGAAAGTAATAAAAGCTTTGATATTTTAACTGTAAATCATGTTGTTGCATTCTTATCTAATATAATGACATTGATGGTAGGCGATGTAATCTTGATAGGTGCTAGTAATTGTTCTACAAAAATTAGCGTTGGCGATACTGTCACTTGCGAAATAAGCAACATAGGTAAAGTAACGAATATGGTAATTGATAGTGAATAATAGCGAATGTTTTATGTGTGGTGCATGTTGCATTGCATACAGTATATCCACTTTAAATAAGGCTGGCGGTGTTGCATGCCAACATCTACTTGATAACGGCAAGTGTGGTGATTATGAAAACCGCCCAGCAGTTTGTAGGGAATATAAGCCTGATAACTTATGCAAGCTTATATCTACGATGCCACTAGACAAAAAAGTGCGTGTACTTAAAAAAGTTTATATGGATTAAATTATGACAATAGCTTTAACTGGCGGAATTGGTAGCGGAAAATCTTTAGCGTGCAAATTGTTTGAGCAACACGGATTTTACACTATCAACATGGACGCAATATCTAAAGATATTTTAAATGTTGGCTCTAACGCATATAATAAAACTATTGAAGCATTCGGCACTGATATTATTAATGACGATAAAAGTATTAACCGTGCAATGCTTAAAAAAATTATATTTGAAGATGAAAGTAAAAAGACTACACTAGAAAATATTATCCACCCAGAAGTTAGAGCGGTTGAAAAACAACTTATAAATAACATACGTAATACTCAACCTAACAAACCCATAATATCAGAATCTGCAATAATGATTGAAGCAGGTATCTACAAGCGGTACGACTTACTAATTGCAGTATATGCCGATAAAGAAACACGCATCAATCGCACTAAACAACGTGATAATATTAGCGATGAACTAATAGAAAAAATTATGGCAACGCAAGTGTCAGAACAAGAATATGTCAATTATGCGCAAATAATATTAAATAACAATAGTGACTTAGATAATTTATCACAAGAAGTTGAACGTGTTAGCAACGTAATACACCAACTAATACACGCTAATAAATTAAACAAATAGGCGCTATAACGCTTGTATTACTTACAAAATTAGGATATTAATAACTTATGAAAATAAAATGTGGAATAGGATTTGACGTACACCGCTTTGCAAAAGATAGGAAACTTATCGTTGGCGGTATCGAAATCCCATACGAAGTTGGGCTTGCAGGCCATAGCGATGCCGATGTGCTAGTTCATGCAATTATTGATAGCTTTACTGGCGTAACACTTGGTAAGGATATTGGCAACTTGTTTCCTGATAGCGATGATGAATATAAAAATATTGACTCTATTATCTTGTTACAACGTGCATATGAACTTGCTATGCAACAAGGTTATACGCTATCTAATGTTGATGCAACAATCATTGCTGAAAAACCAAAAATGGCTGAATATATCCCAAAAATGAGGCAAAAAATTGCCACTGCTTTAAGTATAGATATTGAAGATGTTACAATCAAAGCTACTACTACCGAGCAACTTGGATTTACTGGTAGAAAAGAAGGCATTGCTTCGCTTGCAGTATCTACGCTAACTAAAGGATAAAATATTATATGAAATGTAGCATTACATCACTTGGTGGTATTGGCGAAATCGGAATGAATTTGTACATATTTGAAACTGATACATCTGCTATCATTGTAGATTGTGGCGTAAAGTTTGCCGATGCCGACGACCCTGCAATAGACTTAATCATACCTGATTTTAAATACCTAGATACTATCAAACATAAACTGCAATGTGTTTTTATCACACACGCACACGAAGACCATATCGGTGCGTTACCGTTTTTAATGAAACGCCACAACATGCCTATTGCAGCATCAAAATATACATTAGGGCTTATCAACCATAAACTAAAAGATCATGGCGTTAGTGCTGAACTTACAGACCTTAGCGCAAATGTGCCTGTTGAGGCTGGCGACTTTATCGTTACCTTTATACCTATAAGCCACTCAATACATGGTACTGGTGCTTTATTTATAGAAACATCTGACGGATTTACATGCTTGCACATGTCTGATTATAAAATCGACTTTGCACCACATACTTGTGTTCCATTCGACCATTCTGCTTTTCTTCATATCGGCGATAGTGGTTTAAACTGCTTGCTTGCTGACTCTACTAGCTGTTTAGACGCAAAATTTACGAAAGGCGAAACATCTGTCATTAGTGGTATTGACGATATATTTTCATCATCAGATGGCAGGATATTTTTTACCACATTTTCATCAAATGTAGAGCGCTTACAAACTGTATTTGACCTTGCAGTTAAGCATAATAGAAAAGTTGCTATCGAAGGCTCATCTATCATTAAGCACATAAACAATGCTAGAGAAATGGGCTTACTAAGAATTAAAGAAGATACTGTTATATCACGTAAATCAATAGAGCGCTTACCAGATTGCGAAGTATGCGTTATTGCTACAGGCTCGCAAGGTGAACGCAATAGCGTCATCTCGAAAATAGCAAAAGACGATTATGCAAAAATAACTGTACGCCCTACTGATACTTTTGTATTTTCATCACGTATTATACCCGGTAACGAAAAGCTTATTATCCAAACTATGAATAATATATCAATGTATGGTGCAAGATGCATTACTGTTAAAGATGCAAACATACACGTGTCTGGCCATGCCTCTAAGTATGATGCGGAGTTGTTGCTAAAGCTAACTAGGCCTGATTATTTAATACCTGTACATGGCGAACGTATCCACTTACTTGGCCATAAAAATTTAGCTGTTGGGCTTGGCATGGAAGAAGAAAATGTTATTGTTACCGAAAGTGGCAAATCTATCGTTTTTGAAGATGGCGTTTTATCAGAAATTGTTGCGGTTGAAACTGGTAAACTATTTATTGATAATAAAAATGGCTACGAACTTACATTAAATGAGTTAAAAGCACGCAAACGCTTATCGACTGATGGTGTTGTTTTTCTGATTGCTACTGTAGATTTAGAGCGTGGCAGAATACATAACGATATAGACTTTGCGTTTGCTGGTTGCCATATAACTGATGACTTTGAAAAAACACTTACTAACGCAATTATTGAAAATAGCGAAACGAGTATTTTCGAGCGATTTAATAATGATGCTTGGGTTGAGTGGCTAGATACATTAATATCAAAGCAGTTCAAGCGATATTTTACACGCAAACCAATAATAAAAATTAAACTGAAACATAAGCCCTTGATAGAAACAGATATATAGTGTATAATGTGCAGTTGGAGATTAATTAGAAAATGGAAACAAAAGACACTATTATTTTAGGAATTATACAAGGACTTACAGAGTTTTTACCTGTCAGCAGTTCTGGGCACCTTGCTATTGTACAATATTTAATGAATTTTGAGCAACCGGGGCTACTTTTTGACACTTTACTACATTTTGCTACGCTATTAGCAGTTATGCTATTCTTTCGTAAGCGTATAGGCAAGTTAATTTTATCATTCTTTGGCATGTTTATTACTAACTACAGAAGCCATTACCTTGAAAACAAACGATTTATGTGGGGCATTATCATTGCTAGCATACCAACTGCAATAATTGGGCTATCGCTTGAAGGTGTTGTTACAGAAAACTTTAAAGCTGTTACACTTGTTGGTTATGCACTTATATTTACATCTGTATTGTTAGTATTATCTGATAGATTTTCAGGCAATGGAAATATCACTATCGGCAATAGCGTAATACTTGGTATTGTGCAAGGGCTAGCTGTTATTCCGGGTATTTCTCGCTCTGGCTCTACAATATCTGTAGCTGTTATGCTTGGCATATCTAGGAAAGAAGCTGCTGAATTTTCGTTCCTAATGTCTATACCTGCCATACTAGGTGCGACATTACTACAACTTAGACATATTGAAAGTGTTGTAACTAGCGATATATTACCATACGTATTAGGTATGTTTGCTGCTTTTTTAAGCGGTATAGTAGCTATAAAATTTATGATGATAATTGTAGAAAAAGCTAAACTAACTTATTTTGCTTTCTATTGCTTGATAGTAGGTATTGCTACGGTGGTATTTATATGAGTAAACGTACAAAAAAACAACCTGTTGAACAAAGAGGGCTTGGCACAGAACTACTTTTATTATTGTTTGTGTTATTAGGCGTTTTCTTTCTTTTATCGCTTATATCATACAATGAACATGATGCTGCTTTTTTTGAAACAGTCAACACTAAGCACGTTATCCCTATAAAAAACTTGTTTGGTGTTACAGGCGCTTTAGTTGCTGATATTATGGGTGCTGCACTTGGGGTAGCTTCGCTATTTGTTCCATTTTTATGTTTCTACATTGCTTTACTACTACACCAATTTAAAAATGGCAAAGTGAAAGCTGGCGTTATATTAGGCGTTGTTGTTGCTGGCATACTAATTATTTCTACATTCTCGCTTTTTGCTGGGCTTATTGGTACTGAAAGTAAAGACCTGTTCTTCACAAAACATTCTTCTGGTGGTGCGCTTGGTGCATTTGCATCTATAATTGTTGTATCACTCGTTGGGCGTGTTGGCGGTATTATATTATCGTTAGCGATTATGCTTATCTTAACAATGCTGATGTTTCATGTATCCCTATCACAAGTGGCAAAATCAGTTAAAAGCTTTGTACTTGGCATAGTTTTTATATTCGCTAAACTTTTTTCTGGAATTAAAAGAAGAAAAAGTAACAATGTTAATAAAATGCCAGAAGAAATACTTGACGATAGCGAACGTGAAGCAATACGTAAAATTACATTTGAAGCAGAAGAAGTTGCGCCTGCTATTACAGAAGATATTAAAGATGACGAACCTATTTTCAAGCAACCTTTTATAGAAGAAATTGAAGAAAAAGAAGAAGTTATTGAGATACGTGAACAATCAAAGGTTGATAAAAAACTTATTTCAAAATATAGCATACCTATAAGTATTTTGAGCGACCCTGACAAATCAATAAAAAAAGACTCGCCAGAGGAACTTAAACATCAAGGCGAGCTACTAATACAAAAGTTAAAAGATTTCGATGTTAGTGGCAAAGTTAGAGCTATCCAGCCGGGACCAGTCGTCACCATGTTTGAAATTGAGCCAGCAGCAGGCACACGCATTAGCAAAATTGCTGGGCTAGAGCGTGACCTAGCACTTAGTATGAGTGCGTTATCAATACGTATTATTGCCCCAATACCGGGTACTAACACAATAGGTATTGAAGTTCCTAACAAAAACCGTGCTGGTGTTGCCATAAAAGAGCTACTACAAGCAAAAGAGTTTGCTAATAATAAATCAGAACTAACTATTGCACTTGGTAAAGATGTTACTGGTAAACCGTTCATGTCTGATATTAAGAAAATGCCTCACTTATTAGTTGCTGGTACAACTGGTAGCGGTAAATCTGTCGGTATCAATACTATGATATGCTCAATTTTGTATAAATCATCACCAGATAAAGTGAAGTTTGTTATGATTGATCCAAAAATGGTTGAGCTTAGCATATATCGTGATATACCGCACTTACTTGCACCTGTCGTTACTGATACAAAGCTTGCGCCTAGTGTTTTACGCAATGTTGTCGATGAAATGGAACGCAGGTACGAAAAACTTATGGAAAAGAAAGTCCGTAATATAGAGGGCTATAACGAAATTGTCGCAATGGACGGTAGCGAGCCAGAAATGTTTTATCTTGTTGTGGTTGTTGATGAATTTGCTGATTTGATGATGGTAGCTGGTAAAGATGTTGAAACATCTATAACTAGGATAGCACAAAAAGCACGTGCTGTCGGCATACACTTAATCATTGCTACACAACGCCCTACTGCAAACGTTATTACAGGTTTAATCAAAGCAAACATGCCTGCAAGGCTTGCTTTTAAAGTTGCACAGTCTAACGACTCTAGAATTATACTAGACCAAAAAGGTGCAGATATGCTACTTGGTTATGGCGATAGCCTATTTATCCCACCGGGAACTAGCGACGCAATACGCATACATGGTGCATTCGTTAGCGATGAAGAAGTTAGAAATGTAGTTGAAGAAGTCAAAAAGTTTGGCGAGCCAGAATACGATTTAGAAATAATAAAAGACCACTCTGAAGAAGCTGAAGACAATAGTGGCGAAAAAGAAGATGCAAAATATCAAGAAGCGCTTGATTTAGCTTTTAGAATGGGCGAAGCATCAATATCTAAAATACAACGTGAACTAAGTATCGGATACAACCGTGCTGCAAAAATATTTGAAATGATGGAACGTAGAGGAATTATCGAGCCTAGCACAGGTTCATCAAAACCTAGAAAAGTTATACGCCCACGTGATAGCGATTATTAATAACTAGGAGGAATAGTTATGGATAGTATTATTCTGAAATCAACAGTTAACCAGTTAGTAAACGGTTACATTAAAGATTTAGAATTTGTTACAAATATTGACTCAGTTACTGGCAATATCATAGGTAGCCGTGAAATTGCTGAATTTTTAAAGCAGCGTATTACCGAACTTGGTGGAACATATGAAGTGCGTGATAACAATAGAGGCGCACATGTCATTGCTACATTCAAAGGCAATGGAAATAAGAAACTATTGCTAGTTGTGCATACTGATACTGTACTTGGAACACAAGATGGTAAAAGATTGTTTGAAATTGATGATAATATGATTGCAAAAGGTGCTGGTGTTGGTGATTGTAAAGCTTCTGCAATACAAATGCTTTATGTCGTGAAAGCAATGCAAAACATGGGCAACACTCCATATTCTGAAATAATTGTGTTCTTCGATTCAGAAGAAGAAACAGGCTCTGATGATGAATATAAATTCGCAGAAGAATTAGCACAAAAAGTCGATTATGCAATCGTTTGTGATACTGGTCGCCCAAACTGGGGTGTTTGTACTAAGCGTAAAGGTGTTGCTAGATATACTATTGATATAGAAGGCGTTAGTGGACATGCTGGCAATGGAATACAAGCTGCATCTAATGCAGTATCTGAAGCTTGCTATCTTGCTACACGCATATTATCACTTAGTTCACCAATGCCAGAAGGTAACCCTAGTGATTATATTTCTGATGCGTTAGAAGCAAAAGGAATACAAGAGCATGGTCAGTTTATACCTGATAACACAATCAATATTGCACAAGTTACAACAAATAATGATAAATATAATGTAATACCAGATAGTGCAAAACTAATGGTCGAGATACGTTGCTATGAAACTGATGAACAAAAACGGATTGATAGTGAACTACGCAAAATTTGCGAAACACCAACTATAAATGGAACAAAAATTATTGTAAATGGTGGCTTAGGACAAGGTCCATTACAAAAAAATGCCTCGGCTGAAAAATTGTTCAACTTCTATAAAGATATTGTAAAATCAGAATATAATGCTGATATAGTCGAATGGACTGCCGGCGGATTAACTATCGCAAATACAACAAGTATATACGTACCAACGATAGATGCGCTAGGTGTAGATGTAGACCCGCAATGCGAACATACCTTGCTTGAATGGGTAGACTTAAAACACTTTGCACCACGCACAGTTGCATTAATACAATTAATTGATAAAGTCGATAGCACAGAATTGTAGAAAGTTGCACTTATTATATAAACACAAGCACCCACACATATGGGTGCTTGTATTTAGAAAGATGTAGCAGATAATAATATCCCTAAATAATATTCCCATTTATTACTACCTGAAATCTTTTTTGTAGTAATGTCAATACTGATACAATAATTAATATTGTTGTAACAGCACCTGCCGTAACTAAACCCTATCTATAGATACGACAAGTGCTATTTACTAACTTACCCCTAAACCCTTCATCCAAGTTATTAATAAATATAACATTATTTTGTTATATATCTTTCTGCAACCCAAAAATGCCTGTAAATTTATTCAAATTTAATAGCACAATACACTCATAAGGACAATTCAGCTATAGACATAAACGTATTAACCTTATTATTTTACAATTATCATAATACATTTTCATTTCAGTTATTCACAATTTTCTATATAAAATACTTTTATAACACTATATCAATTTATTTGCAAGTATTTTTAATTGCAAAATTCGTGCAAAATGATTGTATATTTTATTCATATATTATTCTATTATGATTTGAGGTCATAGTACAATGCTTGAGATACGTAAAGGATACACTACTGAAAATAAAACTTTTAGATTACCTATAGAGGTAATTGAGCAACTCAATACGCTCGCACAAAAGAATAATCTTTCGCTTAATCAATTAGTTACTCAATGTTTGCAATATGCACTTAGCAATATAAAAGAAGAACCTAATAATAAATACGATTAATAATCTTTATTATATGTGCTGGCTTTATAATACAATACATGATTGCAGATACAATTTTTAACAAAGCAAAACCTCCCTGTTGGGAGGTTTTTTTATTCAGTATTGAGTTATGCCAAAAGTCATGGTGAAAATAAGATATCAGTTGTAAATATAATCTTTCTTGGCTAAACGCATCATAAAAACTTGTGTTAGTTTACAGTTGTATTAATTCAACTACATAATAATGTAAATAACACAGAATTAAAAAATGAAAACGAGGGTAGCCGAAATAATCAACTACCCTCGTTTAATGAAAGAAGAGTATGGGTATAACTCTAGCTATTTGTTATTTCCTGATATTTTCAGTGGCTTACGAGGTCGAATAAGTAGGGACGGATTAGTATAATTCGTGTTATTCTCATATGCATAAGGGAATTTCTCAGGTGTAACTTGTTCTGCATCTGGGTAAGTACGCAGTATTTCATCGTAATCACCAACGTAAATCGCATGTACTGGACAAGCTCTAACACAAATTGTTTCTTCGCCTTTATCTTGTAATTCCACACACATATTACATTTTTGCATTGGATGAGCAATCATCCATGATTCTTTTGGCACAGGTTCTTGTTTATCATCAGCAATACCTGGCTGTGCAAACGGACAAGCAGATATACATGTTTTCAAGTTTTGACATTTATTTCTATCAACTTCAACAATGCCATCTGGGCGTTTGCTAATTGCTTGTACTCCACAAGCAGTAAGACATGCTGGCTCTACGCAGTGATTACACGCTTGCACAAATGAATAAAACGCACCAGCACCATCCGTTTCATGTGTCCATTGATTTCTATAAGATACTTTACCAGGGTTAACGTCGTAATAGTCTTTACAAGCTACTGTACAAGCGTTACATCCTATGCATCTTGTTTGATCAAAAAAGAATGCATATCTTTTTACTTGGATAACTTTTTTATTTATTTCCATTGTTTAGCTCCTTAGTAGTTTTCAACTTTTGTAATTTTAACCATAGCAGATTGTTGTCCGTTACCATGGTCAATACGTGATGGTTGTGATGCCATTAGTGTGTTACAATTACCGCCAACATCAACTATTTTACCACTTATTTCACGTGGATCATACCAACAACCTTGGTGTAAATCTACATAACCTTTTGCACAGCGTGCTGTCAATCTAGCAACACAACGAACTATACCGATTGGGTTTTCCACCTGAACTAGATCGCCATCTAAGATACCTAAGCCTGATGCATCACTAGCATTCATATAAATCTCTGAGTATGAAGCAATGCCTCTATTAGTTGCTGCTACAGTTCCATCAGCATCAATTGTGTTGTTAAGCTCTGGGTATACGCCAACGCTATTAATTGCAAATGCTTTATCTGGTGCATTTGAATAATCACCATAGTCATTAGCTGGTATATAATTTCCTTTAGCATCTCTACCAGGAACTCGGTGAGAGAGCTCTCTCAACATTGGATTTTCAGCCATCGATGAATGTGAGCGATACCTATTATGAGTAGTTGTTAATAAGAAACTTAGTTCATTAACTGCATTTTGCCCTGATGGTATATCGCTTCCGTATGCCTCCATAAAAGTATCTTGGTACGCATAGTAAACTGGTATCTCCAGTACAAATCTATCACCTTCTAAATCTTTATGTTGCTGTCCACGTTGTTCAGGCTCAAGATAACCATGCCATTTGCTAAACTTATTTACATATTGCCATGTCAATACAGGAGAATATGCTTGATATCGCCAAGCAGAGTTTGGGGCATTATCTGTATTACAAAATTCGTTACCATATCCGCCACTCGTAATTTCGTTTGTCGCAATATTATTCCCTTCTTTTATAAACGGATTATTTGCACGCTCATTATCAGTTAGACCTTCATAAGCATTTATAACTGCAGCTGTCTTATGAGCTGCTATAGTTCTGTCATCTGGCTTAGATGAGATTACAGGATTCTTCTTGTACTCTTCCCATGTTAAGTCTTTATAAACAGCTGCACCTGCTGCTTTTTTCTCTTCAAAACGGCTTCTTACTATTCCTTCTATAGTTTTAGCAGGAGTTCCACCATTATCAACACTATAGTATGAGTCAGCGATATCGCTTCTACCTGTCAAATCCGCATAGGTTTGCAATAACTCCTCACCGATATGAAATACAGGTTTAGCCTCTCCTGGTGGGTCGATAACTTTTTGCATGTAGAATGATGAGCTATTTTGCGGTGACATAACATCATCTTGCTCCCAGAATGTTGTTGCAGGCAATACATAGTCACTCCAACGAGGTGTTGGTGACATAAAGTTATCAATAGATACTAAGCAAAACGTATCTGGATTATTGTAATCATTTAACTTTAGTGCCTCTAACATTTGTCTAGAATCATTAGAATTTTCATGTTGATTGATGAAAATATTACCACCTGCATTGTATAACAGACGAATACCCGTAAATACCGGTGTGTTAGTTGCCCTGCCAGTCCAATCATAAAATTCATTACCATCTATATCAGTGTATGTTTTTACTGTGCCGTCAGCATCTCTTTCCCACTGAATAAATGCTTTAGTGCCACCATCATCCCAATATACATTTGGTGTGGTTTCTGTACCTTTTGCATAGTTTGGTATATGTTCTGCAGAATAACCACCTTCTTTCAATTCATCTGCAAATGCCATTTTTATTGCAGTGTGCCATGCTGTACAAGAAGCTATAGCTTTTTTGCCTTCAACCATACCTGATGGCAATGTGACAGTATACGCATTACTTAATGAATCAGCCTTTTCTAACATAGCACCCTTAAATGGCACCCACTGATAGCCTGTACCATTACGTCCAACATTTTTAGTGATAATATGAAGAACTTGTACCGCAAACAGATTTGATATACCATCCATTTGTTTTTGCTGCCCACCACTCCATCTTGAACAAACTGGTGTGTTTCTAACAAACATTTCAGCTAGTTCTTTAATTGTATCAACTGGTACACCTGATATCTCTGATGCCCACTCTGGTGTTTTAGGTACAGTAAAATCTTGCTTAGTTTTATAAACAGTATTCGCACCCATAGTTTTATCATACGAACAAGTTGCCCAACGCTTAAAGCCTGTGCTTACTGCTTCGTATTGCTTTGCTGTATAGTTTGTAGTAGTTTCGCTATATGCTTGTGCGTTTTCATTATTACCTAAAATCCATGATGCATATGAGCGACCAGCGGGAACAGCTTCAATATTTCTATCACCAACATCTATTAAACCAATAGTGCCATCAGCTTCTGTAATAGAATAAGCTGGAGAGTCGAAAAAACCATAAACCAATGTATCAAGATAATCAATATCTAACCAAGGATTAGCTTTAGGCTCACCAGTTGTCAAATCAAATGTATTATCAAGTATGTGATATACCATACCTGCAACCAATGCAGGATCTGTAAATGGCTTAGATACTACCCATTCATCAGCCAAAGTCACGCCAGTATCTGAGAATGTAGGCCCAATATACACAACTTTATTATTTACATCACGGGCTTTCATATCCTCAACAATTTTAACACTAGAATGTGTTGTTTGATTAGCTGTAGTTACAGAATTATCACCCCAAAGTACAAGTGTAGAAGTATTTTTTGCTAAATCATTTGGGTTAAGTGCATCACCATCCATACCTGTAAAATTAAGACCAAAGTATGTATATTGATGAGTAGAGTATGATGCAAACATCGGTGTTATAACACCATCCATAAGCTTGATAGCATAACCATTTGTTTTACCTATTGCTCCAGATTGCGAACCATTTAACTGACTTGAAACTGAACCACAAGCGTATATCTGATAAACTCCATCAACACCATATTTATCAATAATATTCTTATGCTTTGTGGCAATTTCTTTGTATGCTTGGTCCCAAGTAATACGCTGAAAGCCTGTTAGATCACCACGCTTTTTAGTCTGCTTCATTGGGTATAGTAATCTACCCGGATGATATAAACGGTATTTATACGAGCGACATTTTGTACAAATCCTTGTTTGAGGCCAGTTTCTACTATTCTTATCTAGGTAAGTACCATCAAATGCAGTCTTGCTTTCATCAGTTAATATACGATGAATTTTACCATTAGAAACCTCTGCAACTGATACGCAACGACCGCCACAGTTATGTCCAGATGAGCCATAAAAACGCTCATAAACTGGTTCAGCCTCAGGCACTACTGTACCCACTGCACCTTCTGAAAAAATAAGTTCTCCATCGTCTGTACTACATCCAACAAGCGTTGCTGCTGCACCCGTAGCTGCCATGCCTTGTAAAAACGTACGACGAGTCAGTTTAGATTTTGTTAAATCTTGCATTTTCTTCATAAACTCCTCCCTTTATTTTTAGCCCTAAATTATGCACATAATTATTTTGCACAAACGTAATTAAGGCTATATTTACCCATAGATACCTATTATTAAGTAATTGCTATAACAAAAACTATTGATGAAAATACATTCGATGTGTTTGTTTCTTGTTGATATGCAATAAACTCATAAAATATACTAGCGTTATTTTTAATAAGACTAAGTAAGTATTAAATCTATTAAAAATAATAATTTTTTAAAGTTGAATTAAAAATTGAATTATCTACAGAGAGATTATGTATGCCCTATATAATGGGTTTCAAGGCATTTGTAGATATATTAATTTTACCCATAATTCAATCCCATTTATATAATATTGTTTTAGTATTATAATTATTTTATCTTTTATGATATATTATTCTTTATAAATATGTCAACACATTTCGTAAAATTCGATATGTGTTTTTACTTTAGCTAGGTTATATATTATAGATATAAGCGGTTTATGAATGCTAAAAAAGCTTAAAAAAATAAGGGTAGCCGAAATAATCGACTACCCTGTTACAATTTATGATATAGTTCTATATTTTTCTATTTACCCCATAACGCATAGGAATAAAATATACATAAATTCCGTTTATGTTATAAATAGTGCTGATACTAGGCGCCTTTTTGAATGACGACAGGAGTGTACATCAAACGTACATGACTGAACTACGAACAAAACAACACCGCTATAGGCAAACAAGGTTCGCTGTTATAATAAATTTTCTTGCTAGGCTAGGCGCACCTCAAAAAGCCGAATGAGTGTACATTAAACGTACATGATTGAGGCTTTTTGAGGAGCAACAACGCATAGTGAGAAAAGAATTATAACTTAAGTGCTTTTTTAACACCTTCGCCATAATCCTTATGCGCCTTCATACAGTTATCAATATGCCTTTGTTTTATCACGTCTGGAGCATCGCCCATTGCACGTGCTGTGTTATCAAATAACACTTGCTTTTGTTCAGCAGTCATTATTTCAAACAACATTCTTGGCTGTGTGTAGTAATCGTTATCATCTTCTCTATAGTCGTATCTCATAGCGTCGCCTTCAAGTTTTAATGGCGGTTCTTCATGGGCTTTATCTTCTTGCCATTCGCCAAACATGTTAGGCTCGTAGTGCGGACGTCCTCCACCATTATCATCTACACGCATTAATCCATCTTTATGGAACGAGTTAAATGGGCAACGTGGTTTGTTTACAGGTATTAAGTTATGATTTACACCTAATCTGTAGCGTTGTGTATCGCCGTAAGAGAATAAACGTCCTTGTAACATTCTATCTGGCGAAAAACCAATTCCCGGAACGATATTTGTAGGGTTGAACGCTGCTTGCTCAACATCTGCAAAGTAGTTTTCTGGGTTTTTGTTCAGTTCAAAATAACCAACCTCTATTAATGGGTAATCAGCCTTTAGCCATACTTTTGTTAAATCAAATGGGTGGAAGTTGTATTTATCTGCATCTTTTTCAGGCATGATTTGTACAAACAATGTCCATTTTGGAAAGTCGCCTTTTTCAATACTATCAAATAAGTCACGTTGATGGCTTTCTCTATCTTTACCAATGATTGCTTCTGCTTCTGCATCAGTTAAGTTTTTGATACCTTGTTGTGTTTTAAAGTGGAATTTTACCCAATAACGCTCGTTTTTAGCGTTAATAAAGCTATATGTGTGGCTACCAAAACCATCCATATGGCGATAACTAGCAGGGATACCTCTATCACTCATAGTAATAGTAATTTGGTGTAGTGCCTCTGGCAAGCTTGTCCAGAAATCCCAGTTATTTAACGCTGAACGCATGTTAGTTTTTGGGTCACGCTTAACTGCATGGTTTAAATCAGGGAATTTTAATGGATCACGGAAAAAGAATACTGGCGTATTGTTACCAACTAAATCCCAGTTGCCTTCATCTGTATAAAATTTCATTGCAAATCCACGAATATCACGCTCTGCATCTGCTGCACCACGTTCGCCTGCAACTGTAGAGAACCTAACAAACATATCTGTTGTTTTGCCAACTTTACTAAAAATATTAGCTTTAGTATATTTTGTAATGTCATGTGTAACAGTAAATGTACCAAACGCACCAGAACCTTTTGCATGCATACGACGCTCAGGTATAACCTCTCTGTCAAAATGTGCTAGCTTTTCAATAAACCACACATCTTGCAATAACATAGGACCACGCTTACCTGCGGTTAAAGCGTCTTGATTGTTAGAAACGGGAGCTCCGTTTGCTGTAGTTAGCTTTTTCTTAGACATAAAGTTCTCCTTATAAATTTGTCTTTTAGTTACTAAAAATTCTTGAACTATTCTTTGTATAATGACAACATATACTAATTATTTTAAAAATGCAATATAAAAATAATAACTATTACTATTTTTCTTTGTATTACCTATAAATGCGTTATTATCAATGTGAATTTCTTCAAATATTACTGATATTTATCATAATTTACTTTAATAATTGGTGCTATATTTTTTTATGGTGTATTGTATCAAATTTGCTAAAAAGAACTTAGCTGGTAATATATAATATATGTACTATATATGAAATAGTCAATATTATTTGTGTGAAAAAATGATTTATCTTTTTACAATAACATGATGATTGTTTGCAATTTTCGGCTAGTTGTGTTGATTATAGAAATGTTGACTTACACACTGCTATGCCATATTATAAATATTATGGATAATAAGAAAAAGAAAATAACAAGTGAGCAGCGTGCGGAAATATATGCAAACTCTAAATTTCATGAACGAACATGGTTTCGGCTAGTGATGACATATATCATACCAATGACTATGAACAAAATAATTCCTGAAGAAATTGGTTACACTTATACTAGTAATACTATTCTATGTTTGATTGGTATTGGACTAGAAATATATTTCATACGAGGTAAATCACGAACGAGTTTCGGACGTAAAGTACAAGTGAGTTTTGGCATACTATGTATTCTTATTAATATTGCCTTTATAGTGGCTTTCCCTTTTATTATGGACTTTTATCAAAGCCTTGCAGATAGAATATATGTTTTCCAAATTGTTCCGAATGCAATTTGTATGCATACATCTGCTTAAATGTTATTGAGTTTTCTAGACTTGTTTTCTGGCTTTACCGCAACATTATAATTGCGAAAATAAATATTCTTAATAAGAAAAAGAAATTACCTACTTTGTAATACAAATACTCCACGTTTCAAGTGATTTATCACAATCCTTTCCGGTAGTGTTTCTATAAATGAATTATAGCTTTCGCCACTATATATTGATGTTTCTTCAACCTGCTCATAATGTTGCAAATATAAGTCGCACTCGTTAGCAATAGATATAATTTCTTTCACTGTGTAATAGCGTACATGATTATTATCTTGTAAAAATGCGAAACTATTCAAATAGGCATCTTCTACATCTGTTACAATATCAGTTAAAATAATATAGCCATCGTTTTGTAACTTGCTTTTAGTATCTGTTAGCAACTTCTTTACATCAGAACAGTTACGCAATGTATCGCTAACAACTACACAATTATTACCATATTTTTTTGATAACTCGACTACATAATCCATTACTTAACCTCTACTTTGTTCAAAAACGATGCTACAACGCTTGGTTGCTCGCCATAATCTATTAAAAACGAGTCGTGTCCATATTCTGATTCGATAGTTACTCGTTCAGGCTTGTTGCCACTTTTTGTCATGCTTTCAACCATTTCATCAGTTTGATATGGTGGAAATAAAAAATCAGACGTATAATCTATAAACAATGTTTTTGCTTTTATCCTACTTAAAGCCTCATCGTAAGAGCCATAACCATATGACAAGTCGAAAATATCCATTGCTTTCAACATATACAGATAGCTGTTTGCGTCAAAGCGTTCTGTAAATTTATAACCATTATAACGCAAATAGTTTTCAACTTCATAAACACTTGAAAAGTCATAAATACTTTCTTGCGAGCCTAAGCGTCTGCCAAATTTCTTATGGAACGCCATATCAGACAAATATGTGATATGCCCAGCCATACGTCCGATAGCTAATCCGTCACGTGGCAAATCTTTGCCATAATAGTTTCCATTGTTCCAGTTTGGATCTTTCTTTATTGCGAAACGTGCTATAGTATTAAATGCCATAGACATTGGTGTTATACGCCCTGCTGCCGATATTACAACTAACGAATTAACGCAGTCTGGATATGTTATGCCCCATTCTAAAGCCTGCATACCACCAAGTGAGCCACCTATTACCGATAATACCTTATCAATGCCTAACCTAGCTAACAGTTTCTTTTGTAGCTTTACCATATCTTTTATCGTAACAACAGGGAATTTTATACCGTACGGAACGCCTGTATATTTATCGACCGTTGTCGGCCCAGTTGTTCCATAGCAACTTCCTAAGATGTTGCTACAGACAACGAAATATTTGTCGGTGTCGATGCCCTTGCCCTTGCCAATCATATCATCCCACCAGCCTGCAGATGCATCATCTGGCGAGTTGTAACCAGCAGCATGGGCAGAACCTGTAAGCGCATGGCACACTAATATTACATTACTTTTATCTTCGTTAAGCGTGCCATATGTTTCATACGCAACAGTAATAGGCGATAGCATACGACCGCTTTCCAAATAAAATTCATCATTAAATGTAAATGTTTGTGTTCTAACAATACCTACAGAGTTTTCTTGCATCAACTAACCACCAATTTTATGCGTTTAACGCCTTATCAAAATCTGCTTTCAAGTCCTCGATAGACTCTATACCAACAGCAACCCTTATCATATCTTGAGTAATGCCAGATTGGTCAAGCGCCTCTTTAGTAAGCTGGCTATGTGTCGTGCTTGCTGGGTGAGTAACTATCGTCTTTGCATCGCCTAAGTTAGCAGCATGTATAGAAACTTCAACATTTTCTATAAACTTTCTACCTGCTTCTAAGCCACCCTTAACGCCAAAGCTTAATAACGCTCCAGCACCTTTAGGGAAATACTTTTTAATAAGCGGATTATATTCGCTACTCTCAAGCCCAGAATATTTTACCCATGCAACTTTATCATGGTTTTCTAAAAACTTTGCAAGCTCATACGTGTTTTGCACGTGACGATCCATTCTTACATGTAGTGTCTGCATGCCATGTATAAACATAGATGAGTTGTAAGGGCTAGGCGTACCGCCTAAATCTCTCATAGAGTTTACCCTCATCTTTATCGCTAACGCCATGTTACCAAACGCCTCAGCAGCAACAATACCATGATAGCTTGGGTCTGGTGTAGTAAAATCTGGGAACCTTCCAGATGCCCAATCAAATGTACCTAAATCAACAACGACGCCACCTAACGCAACGCCATGCCCACCTAAATATTTTGTCGATGAGTAAATAACTACATCTGCACCAAAATGCTTTGGCTTAAACAAGTATGGAGTCGCACAAGTATTATCCACAATTAATGGTATCTTGTGACGCTTTGCAATGGCAGAAATAGCCTCGAAATCTGCAATATCTGCACTAGGGTTAGTTATAGACTCAATAAAAATTGCTTTAGTCTTATCTGTAACTAAATCCTCAAAAGTCGATACGTTATCTTGGTCGGCAAACTTAACAGTTATACCAAAACGCTTAAACGTATGCTTAAATAAGTTTAACGTACCACCGTATAATTTATTAGATGCGATAAACTCGTCACCTATCTGCGCTAATGTTAATATTGTCATAAATACTGCAAAATGCCCCGACGATGTAGCAACTGCTGCTGTACCCTCGTCCATAGCTGCAATAGTTTCTTCAAATACTGTTGTTGTTGGGTTGTGCAACCTTGAATAAATATAACCACCTGCTTTTAAGCTAAATAAATCAGCAGCATGCTGAGCACTTTCAAACTCGTATGCATTTGACATGTAGATTGGTGGGTTAGTTGCTCCCGTAGCGTCTGGTACATATGTTCCATGTACCAACAATGTTTCCATGTTCTTGTCTTTCATTTTTACCTCCGAAAGTAAATTATTTAGTAGATAAATAAATGCGGTAAAAGGTCATCTTTAAATACTAATTTTTGCACAATATCAGTGCTTTAAACTTATAAAAGAGCATTTATAACTTGTATTGTCAACTAAAATCTTATCTCACTATAACTGTATATTTATAAATATTTGATATTATTGATTATTTTAAAATAACATTGTTTGTAATTTTATACTTGATAAAATTTATCATTGATGTATATTAATTTGATATAATTTAGAGAGGAATATTATGCCGATTTACGAATATTTATGTAGCTCTTGTGGTACAGTTACAGAAAAACTAGAAAGTATAAATAATGAAAATAGAGATACTGAGTGCGAAAAATGCGGAAAAACTGCTAGTCGCAAAATCTCTGCAACTGCTTATCATTTATCTGGTAGTGGATTTCATAATACAGATTATAAAGGTGCTTGTAATAATGCCTCACCTGCATGTGCTGGTTGCCCATCTGCTAAGTAAGTTAGAATATTATAAGGGGGCAAATCAGCTCCCGTTTTTTATCTAGATCGTACAACTGTGATTACTGCAACACTACATACTTTTCTTTTATATTTTGTTTGAAGTCGTCGGGTATATCTTCCCATATTAAAATATCAACTTCAAATGGTAAATTGCTTTCATCAAAAGCATCTCTTAAATCTGAAATTGTTAGCGTTTCATCTTTATTTGCAAATGCTACTAAGTCTAAATCAGACGTTGCTCTCGCAGTCATTTTTACACGAGAACCATACGCCCACACAACAATATTTGGGATAAACTTCTTTAGTAACTCTTTTACAATAATCAAATCTTCGCTTGTGATATCTATGTTACTCAAAGTCACTACCTGTTAGGCTTTTATATAATTTTTTCATATCCTCTATAAATTTATTCATGCTTAATAACGCATTTTGCATCTTTTCTACTGAATAATCATGTGATGTCCCTATGCGTAAATCAGCATAACTCAACCATTGCTTAATATCACCACCTAGTAGATTATTATCATTTGCTATACGAAATATTGGCTTAGGGCTGTTAGGTATGTCTGTGACGCCAAGATTTTCCTGCATATACTTTTTTAATATTTTATACATACTATCATAACAAGTTTCAAAACGCTGGATAACTGATTCTGCAATAGCTTCTTTTGTTATATCTGGTAAGCTATTATCAATATTTTCATAGTTATTATATTGCAACACTAATGCATGCAATGATTTTTCAAACTTTTCATAACTCAACATATCACTATCCTTTTTTCTTTTCATGTATTTCTTTAGCTATTAGCCATTTGCCATCGACTTGGTGAAAGACTGATTTGCAATAATATTCTTGTTTTTCGCCATCTACATCAAACTTACTCAAGTATAGTACATCAGCAACATTTTCGCAAACTTGCTCGCTATATATATTTATTTCTGGCACTCCAACTTGTTCAACAAGTTTTTTAAAATGCTCTCGATATTCTTCTAGCAGTTCAAAGTGTTTACGAAACTCACTATCTTCTGTATAGAGGTCATATATTTCATCTGCTTCGCCGTTTCTAAAATGTTCTACTCTTTTATATAATAAATCTTTTGGTGTCATTTATAATCGCCCCCATTATAGCCAGCTATATATTGCATATCATCACTAAAGTCTATACCCTCTTTATAAAAGAAGTAATATATTTTTTCAAGCATTGTAGTAAATGTTTTTCTATCCAACGCTGACAAAAAGACTGCCTTTTCATACTGTTTTTTAAATTCTTCTAATTCCTCATCAGAAATTTTATCACACTTATTGAATACTAAAATTCGTTCTTTATCTTGTAGTTTCATATCTTCGATGACGCTATCTACTGATTTTATATGACGTTCAAAGTTTTTATCTGATATATCTATAACATGCAAAAATAAATCTGCTTCGTTTAGTTCCTCTAGTGTAGACTTGAATGCACCTGCCAGTTGCTTAGGTAAATCACGTATAAAGCCAACTGTATCTGTAACAATGACATCACGTTCACGAGGAAATCTTATACGCTTTGCAGATGTTTCTAATGTAGCAAAAAGTAAGTTATCTGCATATACGTCAGATTTTGTCATGCTATTTATAAGCGTTGATTTACCTGCGTTTGTATAGCCGATGATCGAAACTATCGGAATTTCATTCTTTTTACGTTTTAGACGTTGCGTATTTCTCGCATTTTCTATTTTTTTCAGTTTACCAGTTAAGAACGCAATTCTATCACTTATTCTACGTTTATCAACTTCTAGCCTTGTTTCACCCGGCCCTCTACCACCAATGCCACCTGATAAGCGTGATAATGCATCATCTTTTGCAGATAAGCGTGGCAACATATATTTTAGCTGTGCTATTTCAACACGCAACTTACCTTCGTTCGATTTTGCTCGGCGTGCAAATATATCAAGTATAAGCTGTGTTCTATCAAGTATTTTCAATTCTGTAAATTCTGATATTGCCCTTGATTGTGATGGTGATAACTCGTTATCAAATACAATATATTCTGAGCCTGTACTTAACGCTTTAATGATTATATCTTTCAACTTGCCTGAGCCAACAACATACTTTGGGTCAATTTGCCTAACTTGCGTAATAGTTGATACAACGGATATTTCAGCACTTCTTGCAAGTTCAGTTAGCTCATCCATGCTTATTTGTGCGTTGTCTTTCGACTTGTAACAACCTGTAAGCACCGCTTTATTTTTTTGGTTAATATCTAGCGAGCTAACAGCTTTTGCTACAATTTCATCATCTAGTGCTTCTATAAAATGCACATAGTTTGTACGCTGGTTAAAAATATCTCTATCGTCTAGGTAGCCAAAACTCTCAACGCTATCTTCTGGCATTAAGTGTGCAGTTTTGATACTTGCAACTTCGCCTTTATTATCATATCCGATTGCAGAAACGCTATCTAACCTAAGTAGGCTTAAATCTGTTAAGTCATCATCGTTTATAGATTTGCCAAGCGGGTCTGTACGTACAAGCCTAAGCCCACGCAATCTGCCGGGTATCAGTTTAAAGCGTGATAATACAGGTATCACAACTTGGTCTGGCGTACCTATTATCAAATATTCTACTTCGCCACGCCTACTAAGCAAAGTGGCAACCATACGCCCTGTTTCGTTAGATATATCAGTCATTAATCTAGCTACATCTATTGATATAACGTAATCGCCTTGCGATTTTCTTTTTGATAATAACTCTAACTTTTTGACTACTACCGCCGGCAATCCGTCTGTAATTCCATGTATTGTCATAATAATTGTTGACTCCGTTTATTATTAACTATATACCACAATATGATAAACTTTACAAACCATTATGAAACCATTTTTGAAGATAACGATATTGTTGTTGTATCGAAAGCACACGGACTACACGTAATACAAGATAGAGCATGTGCAGAAACTAACGTACTTCATAATCTGCTAAAGGATAAATATGGTAAAATTTTTACAGTACATAGGTTAGATGCTGGAACAGGTGGGCTGATTGTATTTGCTAAAACTGCCTACAGCCATAAACAGCTATCTATACAATTTGATACACGTGAAGTTTATAAGGAATATATTGCTATCACTAATGGTACAGTTATTAATCAAACACTTATGTTGCCTATTGCAAAAGGTAGTCATGGTAAATTTAAAATAAACTTTAAATCAGGTAAGCAAGCCATTACATCATTCATTACTGCTGATACTAAAAATAACCATTCACTATTAAAGTGTGCTATTTACACAGGCAGAACGCATCAAATACGTGTACATTTGCGTGCTTTAAAAGCGCCACTATATCAAGATTGGCTCTACAACACTAAAATTGATGATAAGCGTTTAACACTATTTTCACATAGGCTTGCGTTTACTCACCCAGTTACTAAAGACTTTGTTGATTTTACTGCTCCTATGTCTGATTTTATGAACGATATTATGTTAAAACTTGAATTATCTATAAAAAATGTGTAACACTATTAGATATGAAAGCTATTAATGACTATAAAAATATTTTAATATTTAATCCATCTTTTCTTGGTGATACAGTTCTTACAACGCCACTAATTAAAGCTGTAAAAAAATTATACCCTAATGCACGTATATCGTTTTGCGTTAGGGATAGGCAAGCAGAACTATTTAACGGATTACCTTTTATTGATAATGTAATTACTTATGATAAACGTGGTGCAGATAAAGGAATAAGCGGACTACTTAATTTTTCTAATAAGTTGAAAAACTACAACTTTGATTTAGTTATCAATGTACATAAATCAATCCGTTCTAGTGTGCTTTTACTGCGTTTGGGTGCTGATATTGTTGGATTTAAACAAGCTGTTTTGTCATCACTATTCAAACATACTGTTAGTAGAGATATGGAGCTTCATGAAGTTTTACGCAACTTGATGCTTATTAAGCCATTAGTTGATACTTTTGATATTGATGATGTAATAAAACTTGCTGGCTCGCTTTCATGTTATATAGATGATGAGCTATACAATAATACAAAATATTATTATTCAACAGTTACAAAGCAAAAGAAAGTGATAGCTATTGCACCCGGCAGTGTATGGGCTACTAAGCGTTATCCAGCAGAGTATTACGTTGAAGTTGCTAATAAGTTGGTTGATATGGGTTATGATATTGCACTTTTTGGCAGTAAGGAAGATAGGCAATCACTAGACGAGTTTAAATCATTATTTACTGGTGATTATTATGATTATGCAGAAAAGACTTCACTGTCTGATTTACCCGCATTTTTAGCTAATAGCAGTGCTTTAATATGTAATGACTCTGGCACAATGCATATTGCTGTTGCTTGTAATGTTCCATGCGTTTCAATCTTTGGTGCTACAACTACTTATCTTGGGTTTGCCCCATATGACGATAAAAGCGTTGTTGTTGAAAATACATCACTAGATTGTCGCCCTTGTGGTAAACATGGTGGCAAAACTTGCCCACAAAAGCATTTTAAATGTATGCTCGATGTAAAGCCTAGTAAAGTTGTTGATGCTGTTGTTACTATTTTAGGTGATAAATGATAAAAAATATATTAGTTATAAGGTTTAGCTCACTTGGTGATATTGTATTGACGACTGGAGTATTAAAACACGTTAAAGAATGTCGACCAGATATAAATATTGACGTTATCACCATGTCGCATTTCGCACAAATATATGATGGGCTAGACTTTATTAGAAGTGTCTACTGTATTGATAAAGGCTGTAAAGTTAGCCAGCTTGTCGATACTCTTAACACTATGCCTGATTACGATTATATTTTTGATCTACACTCTAACTTGCGTTCTAGGATTGTTAAGCTTGTTCTACCGGCACGCAATAGCACTTATAAAAAGAACTCGCTAGCTAGAAGGTTATACGTTAAATACCGCATTTGCAAATATGATTTGCGAAATCATGTTGTTACAAAGTATTACAATGCGTTTAGGACTGTCTTAAAACTTGAAAAAGTAAAAGTTGAACAACTTCGACCCTTTTTAAGTAACCCTATTGCTTCACGTGATACTTCTAAAAAGACTATTGTAACTATACATCCATTTGCTAGCAAAAATACAAAAATTTGGGAATACTTTGTAGAATTAGCGAAAGTGTTGATTAATAACGGACTACATGTACGGTTTATTGGTGATGGAAATATTGAAATACCTAATGGTGTTGAAAATAAAACTGGTCACACACCATTAAATACACTTATTCGCAATATTGCAGACTCTGACATTGTAGTAACTACAGATTCTGGGCCACTACATATTGCAACAGCGTTAAATATACCAACCGTTGCTATATTTGGTGCTACATCTAAAGAGTTTGGATTTTACCCCGAATTTAACAACTGTAAAGTAGTAGAGTTAACATCATTAAAATGTCGTCCATGCCATGTACACGGCTCGGATAGTTGCCCACGAAAGCATTTCAAATGTATGCGTGATATTACTGTTGAAGAAGTACGCCACAATATAGAAATTATTCTAAAAAAGTAGCGTTATTTTTTTCCACCCTCTGATACAACTATCAACTGTCCCGGAAAAATCCTTGATGTATTTATACCACTATTAAGTTTTAGCAAATCATTTGCTCGCATATTATGTTTATGTGCTATTGCAATAAATGTATCGCCACGCTTAACTTTATAATATTTTGGTGCAAGGCTAGCTAGTTCAATAGCAAATTCTTTATGTATTTCGCTATCACTCAATTCTGCTATTGGTATAAATATAGAACGAGCTGCCATAAGTTTATCATATTTAAGGCCATTCAGATTTTGTAAATCTTCCAAAGTTAATCCGTTTCTTTTTGCAATAGTAGATAATCTTTCGTTTTTTGTAGCATGATAAATAATATACTGTGCCATCTCATTTTTAGTAGATTTGCTTATCAATTCCATAGCGGCTTCTTTTTTACCATATGGTACACGCAATGTATATTCATCTGCTGGCGGTGTCATCGGTAGCTTTAATTCTGGGTTAAGCTCGCGAACTTCATTATGGTCTACACCAATATTTTTTGCTAACCAAAAAGTATTTACTTGATTGTTTACAACGACATAATCAAATAGTAATGGATTATGCGCTGGTGGATTAAAGCCATACTTCAAATAGTTTTTATATATTATTAACTGTGCAAGAAACTTTGGTACGTAATCCCTCGTTTCAAGCCTAAGAGTGTATCTATTTTTTGATATTTTGAAAAAGTCTTTTGATTTATTTACCCTAGTCGCTCTTGCAACTTTACCGGGTCCAGCATTATATGCCGCAAGCGCAAGATACCAGTCGCCAAACTGTCCGTATAACTCTTTTAAATACTTTGCAGCTGCGTAAGTTGCTTTTTCAAAATCACGCCTTTCATCTATCCAAAATGTTTCTTTCATGCCAAACATTCTGCCAGTTCTTGGCATAAACTGCCACATACCGCCAGCACCAGCACGTGATATTGCATGCGTATTAAATCCGCTTTCAGTAAACGCTAGCACAACTATATCTGTAGGGATACCTTCTTTGATAAATATATCACGCACTATGTGCATATACTTATTAGATCTATCTAGCCAGTATTGAGTTGTATCTGGCACGCGCTCTGTAAAGTACTTTATATATGCAGTAACACGAGGCGTCATTGTCATAGGGACGTTAAATTCCTTAAACTCCTCGTAATACTCACTATTATTATCTAACTCTGTCTGTGCGACTAAGTCATCATAAATTGATAGCTCAAGCGGTGGCAGCTTATCATCGCTAATAACACTAACTTCAAGCACTTCTACATTATTAATCATGTTATCAACTATATCTGTTTTGCTAACACAACCATATACTAATAGCAACATTGTGAGTGATGCTAATAAAAACTTCTTCATCAAGTATTCCTTATTCGATAATCATTATTGTACCGATACCGCCTTCAAAATCTGTATCGTTATCTGTTTGTGTTTCGCTATCATCAACAACGTCAACATCTTCTGTAAAGCTTTGCACCGTATCATCAATCAGTAATATATTGCCACCTTGCGTTTGGCGATGTTCTGTGATTATGTCACGCTCTTTTGTATTAATACTAACGCTTGGTGGTGTAACTATATTAAACTGTCTTTTATCATTTACAAAGAACATTTTAACATCTCTGTACGGCTTGTTTTCATAAAAGCCTTGTATATTTGTAATATAATCATCTACGAACTGCATATCATAGCCTTCTATCATATTTTTGATATACATTACTAAGTCGTAACCTAACATGTTGCCTTCATTCATAGATTGCCCAAAAAATTGCTGGTATGAACTGTTTAATGCAACAAAGCCATTGTTAGACATCGTATTGATTGGTGTTAATATATAAATATTTTTGTAGTAATCTTTAAAATCAGGAAATCTATCAAGGTAGCCAGTCGACTCTGTTACAAGTAATGTACTTTCTTTAGTTTTATCACTTTCAACAAACTTAGCAATCGGTAAAAACTTGTGTAGTTCCTTTTCACTACCGATACCAACATTTAGTATAGATTTATCTGGGTTCATTTCATACGTATCTTGTATGCTTGTTTGGAAACTAGGGCTATCATAATTTAGCACGACAACTTCTAATCCGCGCCCTTGGTATAGTAACTCAAGATAGTTTGCAAGTTGCATCTTTCTGCTAGATGCGCTAACGATAACAACATCGTATTCTGATACGCCATGTAGTAAACTTGCTTCATATATTAGTTGCTCCCAATCAATAGCGAAAACTGTATTAATATCGCCAGCTTTTACTTCTGCATTATCAACCGTTACTGCTATATCTCTATCAGTTAAAGCCAAAGCTTCGTTTACTGATAGCGAATTTACTTTGAATGGTATATTACCAGCGCTTAACGCAAACATAATACCGCTTTCTATATCACCTGTTGATGAATCTGCAATAACATTTAAAGTAACATCAGACAAATTGTCAATTTCTACAATACTTATGTTATCTTCCTCTATCTCAGCATTTAGCATTGCAAGGTATTCTTCATAAGTCATGTTGCTTATATCACCTGTATCATTATCATAAAAGCTTGGTATGTCATTAACGACAACTTCTTCTTCGCTTATGCCCATAAGTGCATTGTAACAAACTTCGCTACCCTTTACTACAGCGCTTGCGTATATACTTTCTTTATTACAAAATATACTAACAGTACGTTCAAATATATGGGTCTTAGGCATTTGTGTAACATTATCTGCAATAACTAAAGCATCAGATTGCTTACCTTCAACAAGGTCTGCTTCCATTTTCCATAGTTTACCAAACAGTTGCATTTGCTCGCCAATATTTGGGTTTTGGTAATGTTTGTTTATTAAGAATATACCATAAGTTGGGTCGCCATACGTTAAGTAATACTTACCAAGCACTAATGACGCTGATGCAGATATATATTCATCTAGGCTGGCTGCATATGTTCTAAGTGCAACAATATCTTCTGTTGTCAACTCTTTCGCAGCATAATTTTCTGGCATAAAAACGACGCTATCTCTGCCAACACTATTAAATAGTGATGCACAACCTGATAATAAAAATAAAAATAAAAAACTACTTACTAATAATACAGTACGTCCGTGTAAACGGTTCTTCAACTCTGATTGTTTCAACACCTACCCCCATTTTATTTATAATTTTTTTAGCTTCCTCTAGTTCTACAGGCGTTTTTTCGCCTTTATATAATATCCACTTAGTTTTGTTTTTAACCATTTGGCTAGTATTCTTTAGCATATCTGCAACAGGTGCAACACCACGTGCTGTTATAATATCATACTTTTTGCCTTTAACATTTTCTGCCCTATCATTAATGACTTTGACATTACTCAATTCTAATATATCAATACTATTCTGTAGGAAATTACATTTTTTTGCAATACTTTCTATTAATGTTATTTTCAAATCTGGATAAAATATCCCTAGCACAATTCCCGGAAATCCACCACCACTACCAATATCAGCCAACTCGCCACTTGGTGTTAAATGTTTTTGAAAGTAATATATGCTATCAAGATAATGTTTTATATAAAACTCGTCTTTATCCTTTATTGCTGTAAGGTTGATTGTTGAATTTATATGAAGTTCATAAAATTCTAATAGTAATTTATCTATCTTTTCATTTGTTTCAATATATTTAGACAACATTTTTTATTTCTTCCTAAATTTTTCTATTGCAATATCAAGTACAGATATTGTTGCATGGCTCATACCGCTTATACGTAACGCTTGCCCTAGTGTGCGTGGCCTAATTCTGTTTAGCTTTTCTATAGCTTCTCGCCTAAGTCCAGCTACACCTTCATATATAAAGTCATCAGGTATTTTTCTTTCTTCCATTTCAATACTTCGTTCAACATCTTCATTTTGTTGTGCAATATAGCCTGCATACTTTATTAAAGTTTCAACTTGTTTAGCAGCTCTACCAGTTATTTCTGTCAGCCCTAAATCAAGGACAACATCTATACTGCTTTCTGGACGTTTTAAAAATTCATATACTGTCGTACCTTGCGACAAGTTTATATTATGCTTTGATAATATTTCACGACTATCTTTGTTTAGCCTAAGTGTTGTTGTTTTAAAGCGGTCTAGCTCATTTTCTACAATCTGCTTTTCTGCTATAAACCTATCGTATCTTTCACGACTTATCAAACCATACTGATAACCATATTCAAGCAGCCTATACTCTGCATTATCTTCACGTAAGTGTAGTCTATATTCTGCCCTAGAAGTAAACATCCTATATGGCTCGTCAATACCTTTCGTTATCAAGTCGTCAGTCATAACACCTATATAACTTTCAGATCGTTTTAATATAAATGGTTGTTCACCACGTATGCTATTTACTGCATTTATTGCTGCCATCAAACCTTGTGCAGCAGCTTCTTCATAACCGCTTGTTCCATTAATTTGGCCAGCAAAATATAATCCAGCTACAAGCTTTGTTTCATACGTTGCTTTTATTATTGTAGGTTGAAAACCGACGTATTCTATAGCATATGCTGGGCGGATAAACTCCACATTCTCTAACCCTTCTATAGTTCTATACGCTTTAAGTTGTGCATCAACTGGCAGCGATGTTGAAAAACCATTAGGATAAACTTCTTTAGAGTGTAATCCCTCACGCTCCAATATTATTTGGTGGCGCTCCTTATCTGGAAACTTAAAAACCTTATCTTCCATTGATGGACAATATCTAGGCCCAACACCTTTATCTGCCGAGTTATAATATACACTACGGTATATATTTTCTGCAACAATTTTATGTGTTTCTGCATTTGTAAATGTTTGATAACATTTAATTTGCTCGCTAGGTAACGACTCTGTCTCAAACGAGAACGGTATTTTTTCAGTCTCTGTTTCATATACAGATAACTTAGTAAAATCTATCGTATCTGCATCTAGCCTTGCTGGTGTACCAGTTTTTAGCTTTATTGGCTCAAACCCATACTTTTGTAATGAAATAACAAGTTCTGTTGATGGCGCTTCATACATTCTGCCAGCATCAATACTTGTTTCACCAATATATATTTTACCATTTAAGAACGTGCCAGAACATATAATAACTTTTTCGCCATAAAACGTCTGCCCACAAATAGTATGCACACCTTGTATAACTTTTTCATCATCAACCACTATGTCTGCAACTATGGCTTGCTTGACAGACAAGTTTTTTGTTGATAACAAAATTTCACGCATACGTGTTGCATACTTTATTTTATCAGCTTGCGCCCTGCTACTTTGTGCAGCAACACCCTTTCTTTTGTTCAGTATCTGGAATTGGATACATGTGGCATCAATATTTTTCGCCATCTCGCCACCTAGTGCATCAATGTCTTTAACTAGGTTGCCTTTTGCAAGCCCTCCAATAGCTGGGTTACAACTCATTACTGCTATTGTATCTATTCCTATTGTTAGCAACAGCGTGTTAGCACCCATACGTGCAGCAGCAAGCGCCGCCTCGCAACCGGCATGGCCACCACCAACAACTATTACATCATACTTTATCATTACTTTTTACCTTTTATGCGTTCTTGCTTTTCGATTTCTATAGCTAGCACACTTATCGCATTCATAGAAACGCCGGATATGCGCATAGCTTGACCCAAAGTACGTGGCTTAATTTCTTCTAGCTTGTCTGCATACTCATAGCGCAAACCGGGAATACCTCTATAGTTAAAGTCGCTAGGGATTTCTTTTTCTTCAACCGATTTCATTTTCTCAACACTTCTTTGTTGCTTATCAATATAGCCAGAATACTTTATTTTAGTTTCTACACGCTCTTTTAATCTTTTATCTTCAATATCGCAACCGACGAACGAATATACATATTCATGACTAACCTCTGGTCGCTTCATCAACTCATATGCTTTTATAGACTCTCTGATATTTATACCTTTTTCGCGCAACTTAGCCATATTATCATCTGTCATTTTTATCACACTAGACTTTAATCGCTCTACTTCATTATCAATAACATCTATTTCTTGCTTATATCTTTTATACCTAGTGTCAGATATTAACCCAAACTTATATCCGTAATCAATAAGTCGTTCTTCTGCATTATCTTCACGAGTTAATAAACGATACTCACTTCGTGAGGAGTACATTCTATATGGCTCATCAACACCTTTCGTTATAATATCATCTGTCAAAACACCCATATAACTTTCGTGCCTACCCAAAATAAATGGCTCACTACCACTTAGTGACAGTACAGCATTAACACCAGCAAGGAAGCCTTGCGTTGCTGCTTCTTCATAACCGCTAGTACCGTTTAGCTGCCCAGCCATATATAAACCTTTTACTAGTTTTGTTTCATAAGTATGGTAAAGCCCTGTTGGTGCGTACACATCATACCTTATTGCATACGCTGGCCTTGTAAACTCGCACTTTTCCATACCCTTAACAGCACGGTAAGCTTTAACTTGCCCCTCTACACATATAGATGTAGAAAAGCCATTCACATGCGCCTCTTTAGTTGTCAAGCCTTCTGGCTCAACAATTATTGGGTGTCTATCCTTATCTGTAAACTTTGTAACTTTATCTTCTATAGATGGGCAATATCTTGGGCCTATCGTTTCTAGCGAACCATTATATATTAAACTTGTATGTATATTATCACGTATTATTTGATGCACTTCTTCATTTGTCCATGCTTGATAACAATTGATTTGTGGCAAAGTTATTGATGTTGTTTCTCGTGAAAATGGAATAATATCTTCATCGCTTGATATTGTTTGCATAACGCTGAAATCTATAGAGTCAACATGAACACGTGCTGGCGTATCTGTCTTTAACTTCATTGGTTGAAAACCTAGTTTTTTAAGTGATAGCGATAGTGCTTCGGCTGATGGCTCATACATTCTGCCAGCTTTTATTATTGATGTACCAAGATATATTTCGCCATCTATAAATGTTCCACCGCATATTATCAGCTTTTCACATGCGAACTCTTGCCCACATGCAAGCTTAATACCTTTTATCACGTTATTATCAGCAATAACTTCTGTGACTATACCTTGCTTAACATCAAGTGACGATTGCGACATTACAACATCAATCATTCTTTCACGATATAGATATTTATCAGCTTGTGCCCTACTTCCCCAAACAGCAGAACCTTTACCCTTGTTTAAAACTCTAAATTGAATACCCGTGGCGTCAATATTTCTACCCATTTCGCCACCAAGTGCATCCATATCTTTTACAAGGTTTCCTTTTCCAAGACCACCAATAGCCGGATTACATGGCATCAAACCTATATTATCAACAGAAATTGTTACAAGCAAAGTCTTTGCACCCATGCGAGCACTTGCAAGTGTAGCCTCGCAACCAGCATGACCTGCACCTATAACTATAACATCATACTTTTTCATATATCCTCAAATCTAAAATGTTTCACGTGAAACATTTTCACAACAAACTGCTAGTATTACACACATCAAAACAACAAATACTAAGTACCCAACAACACAATAGAGTAAATTAGGCTAAAATTTACTTTCCGATACAGAATTTTTCAAAAATTATATCTAACACTTTTTCGGTATAAACTTCGCCGGTAATTTCTTGTATTAAATTTATGCAGCTTTCAACATCAATAGCTATCATATCAAGTGGCGATTGTTTCACGTGAAACATTAACTCGTCAATCAATGATAACACATCATTCAATAACGCAACATGACGCTCTGTAACAGTAGCGGTTGTTGCGTTAACATCAAAATCATTCATACCTGCTTTATCTTTTATCATCTCAGACAATGCCTTAATATTATCAGATGACTTTGCAGACACTTTGATGTCAACATCATACTTATTATTAATATCTAAATCACACTTATTACCAATCACAATTCTATTAATATCTTTTGTTAGTGATAAAATCTTATCATCATCACTATCTAATTGTTTTGATAAATCTAAAACAACTAACACAATATCAGCATCATTTATCAAATCTATTGAACGCTCTACACCGCTGCTTTCAATATCATCACTTGATACCCTAACGCCAGCAGTATCATAAAGTGTTATTGGTATATCGGACAAGAAAAGATCTTCTGCTATATAGTCGCGTGTAGTTCCTGCAGTTGCAGAAACAATAGCACGTTCCCTACGCAATAATATATTTAATAAAGACGATTTGCCAACGTTTGGTTTGCCAGCTAAAACAAGTTTTAATCCTTCAACATTCTTACGCATTGAGTTATAGCCAGCTATTAACAAGTTAATTTTCGATTTAATATCAGCTATGGAAGATAATAAATAGTCAACCGAATCATCACCAGCACCATCTTCATCAGGAAAGTCGATCCGTGCTTCAATATTTGCTTTTAGTGATAAAAAGTCATCTAGCAATATATCAAACTCATGACGAACTCTGCCAGTAAGTTGTTTATATGCAAGGTTGACACCCTTTGCAGTTTTTGCAGCAATTAATTCTTGTATAGCTTCTGCTTGTGTTAAATCCATCTTTCCGTTAAGAAAAGCACGTTTAGAAAACTCGCCTGCTTCTGCTGGGCGAAACCCAAGATTATACATTGATTGCAACGCATGCTTAACGATTATAGGGTTACCATGAAAAGATATTTCAACAACATCTTCGCCAGTAAATGAGTTTGGGTTTTTAAAATATGATACAAGAACATCGTCCTCTAAGCCATCATTAAGCAAAAAACTATAACGAGATACTTTAGAATGTGTAAGTGTACTGGGTGTGTTCCCTTTTGACGTACGCAAAAGGTTTGTAATATTTAACGCATTATCGCCTGATATCCTAACGACGATAACAGGCGAATTAACAAATGCAGTGATTGGTGCTACTATAGTATCCATAAAGTGAAACCGTTTATAATGATTTTTTAAATGCCTTCATTGTGTTTTGCATTAATGTAGCAATAGTCATAGGACCAACACCACCGGGAACAGGTGTAATATATGATGCTTTTTCAGCAACAGTAGCATAATCAACGTCGCCACATAGTTTACCGTTTTCGTCCCTGTTCATGCCAACATCTATAACAACTGCGCCCTCTTTAACAAAATCAGTTGTGACAAATTTTGCTTTGCCTATAGCTGCAACGAGTATATCTGCTTGCCTACATACTGATTGTATATCTCTAGTGCGCGAGTGACAAACAGTAACGGTTGCACTCTCTTTTATAAGCATTGCAGCCATCGGTTTACCAACAATATTACTTCTGCCTATAATGACTGCTGATTTACCTTCGATAGATATATCGTAATCTTTCAGCATTGTAATTATACCTGCTGGTGTGCATGGCATAAGGCAATCTTCACCAATATTTAGCAAGCCAACATTAACTGGATGAAATCCATCAACATCTTTTTCTGGCTTAATAGCTCTTAAGACAACTTTATCATCAACTCCTTTTGGTAGTGGAAGTTGAACAAGTATCCCATGAATACTATCATCGTTATTATATTTTTCAACAAGTGCAAGTATTTCTTCAGTAGTGATGCTATTAGATACACGCTCAACTACAGAGTGAAAGCCCGCTTCAACAGCCGTTTTTTCTTTAGATGTAACATATACGTTACTAGCTGGATCATCACCAGCTAGTATAACAGCGATACCCGGAACTTTACCATACTTTTGCATACATTCAGCTGTTTCAATTTTTAGTTGCTCACGTACACGTGCAGCCAAATCTTTACCATCAATTATTATAGCCATAAAGTCGCTCCTATGCTTGCTCGTCTGTAGGGTTTACAGTTGCTGTAGCTGTTGTTACAACATCATCTGTATCATCTTCTTCATCATCACGAGGGACAACAGCAATAGATATAATATCATCACCAGATGTGTTCATCAACCTAACGCCTTGCGTATCTCTACCTTGTACATTAATCTCGTTAACAGATATTCTAATTGTTTTACCATTTTTAGTGATAAACATAACATCTTCATCGCCAGTAACTTGTTTAGCACCAACAACAAGACCAGTTTTAGGCGTAATTTTCATTAATTTAAGACCTTTACCAGCCCTAGATTGTACACGATATTCGCCAACTTCTGTACATTTACCATAACCAAGTGTAGTAACAGTCAATATTTGTGAATCTGTTTTAATAATTTCAAGTGATACGACTTCATCAAGGCTACCAAGTGTAATACCTCTAACACCTGTAGCAGTTCTACCCATTGTTCTAACAGCAGTTGCTTCAAACTGGATAGTTTTACCTTGCCTAGTAGCAATAAATATTGAATCATCATCATGTGTTAATAATGTACCGACAATTTCATCGCCCTCACGCAAGCCAAGTGCAATTATACCACTTCTGCCACTTTTAAATTCTGTAACTTTTGAACGCTTAACAACACCTTGCTTAGTAGCAAAGAATATTGATTGCGAATCATCTTTTTCTGCAACAGTTAAGAATGATGCAATTTTTTCGCCTTCATCAAGTGATAACAAGTTTGATATATGTCGTCCTTTAGAATCTCTCGCTTGTTCTGGTATGTGGTAAACTTTCAAGTTATGAACTTTACCTTTATTAGTAAACATAAGTATTTGCGAATGGTTTGTTGTGTATATGATACGCTCAACAAAGTCATCGACTTTAGTAGCAGAACCGCTTTTACCTTTACCGCCACGCTTTTGTGCAGCAAAGCTAGAAAGTAGCGTACGCTTGATATAACCACCGTGACTAATTGTAACAACAGTTTCATCATTAGGGATAAGGCTTTCTTCATCAAATTCGCCGTATGCTTCTTCAACTTCTGTTCTACGCTCATCACCAAATTTATCTTTGATTTCTTCAAGTTCTTCACGTATTAAAGCCATCATCTTAACTTTAGAGTTAAGCAGTTCGATATAGCCTTCAATTTCTTTCTTTAACTTTTCGTATTCATCATTAAGCTTATCAATTTCAAGACCAGTAAGCTTTGCAAGACGCATATCAAGTATAGCTTGTGCTTGGCGATCAGAAAAATCAAACCTTTTAATTAATGATGCTTTTGCATCTGGTGTATCTTTAGATGATTTAATAATTTTAATTACTTCATCAATATTTTCAACAGCGATACGCAGACCTTCAACAATATGCATACGCTCTTCTGCTTTATTTAGTAAAAACTTAGTACGTCTAGTAACAACATCTATCCTGTGTGCAATAAACTCATGCAATACTTCTATGATAGGTAGTATCTTTGGTCTACCACCAACAATGGCAACCATATTAATACCAAAAGATGACTCAAGTGCCGTAAATTTGTAAAGTCTATTAAGGATAACTTCGCCAGATTCACCTTTTTTAACATCTATCAATATTTTGATACCATGCATATTAGATACATCACGAATATCAGAAATACCCGGTATCTTCTTTTCACCAACTAAGTCTGCAATTTTTTCAACAAGTGCAGCTTTGTTAACTTGGTATGGTATTTCAGTAATAACTATTTGTTCACGGTTTTTCCCACTTTCAATAACTTCTGCTTTAGCACGTACTTTAATTGTGCCACGACCAGTGCGATATGCGTTATATATATCGCCTCTGCCCATTATTATACCACCTGTAGGGAAATCCGGTCCTTTTATGATAGAAAATAATTCTTCTTGAGTAAACTCAGGTTTATCTATCATGTATAAAAGTGCGTCCATAATTTCAGTTAAGTTATGTGGCGGAATATTTGTTGCCATACCAACTGCGATACCACCAACACCATTTATTAATAAGTTAGGTACACGAGTTGGGAAAACTACAGGCTCTTTTAGCGATCCATCATAGTTTGGTACAAAGTCAACAGTATCGCTATCAATATCAGCCATAAGTTCGTCAGATATTTTAGCCATCCTAGCTTCTGTATAACGTGATGCAGCAGCAGAGTCACCATCTATAGAACCAAAGTTACCTTGCCCAATAACTAAAGGATAACGCAGTGAGAAATCTTGCGCCAAACGTACTAGGGTATCATAAATAGCACTATCACCATGTGGGTGAAGTTTACCCATAGTATCACCGACAATACGTGCCGATTTTTTGTTAGGCTTATTATGCTGAACACCCATCTCGTTCATCGTGTACAATACACGCCTATGTACTGGTTTTAATCCGTCCCTAACATCTGGTAACGCACGCCCAGCGATAACACTCATCGCATAATCTAAGTAGTTATCTTTAAGTGTTTCTTCAATACTAATCAGTTGTATATCTTTTGTATCTTTATTTTCCATCTACATCACACCTTATATATCTAGGTTACGCACATTAAGTGCATTCATTTCAATAAACTCTCTACGTGGAGCAACAGTATCACCCATTAATAGCGAGAACAATTCATCTGCTGCTTCTGCATCTTGTATTGTAATTCTATAAATAGTTCTACGTTCTGGATCCATAGTTGTTTCCCAAAGTTGCTCTGGGTTCATCTCACCTAGACCTTTAAAACGAGATATTTCTAAGCCTTTTTTGCCCCTATCCTTAACAAAATTTATCAATTCTGATATAAGTTCAAATTGTTGTTCGATACCATCTTTTAATGTAACTTTGAAAGGCTCGCCACCAAGCTCATTAATATATACCCCAAGCCTACGCAACATGCTAAACTCTGGCGTACTAATAAAGTCAGTATTGATTTTATACCTGTTGTGCTTTTCAGAAAATTTAATGTTGTATCTATTATATTCAGCGTTAAATACAACCTCATCATCTGTGTAACCATCTAATGCACCACGACTTTTTAACTCGTTATGTAGCTTTTCAACATATTCTTTATCGTTTAATGATTTAGGCTCTAAATCTTTATAAGTTGCTAATATATTTACTATTTTTTCACTATAGCCCTTTTTGATAAACTTTTGTAAAACTTTTTCATACTTAAACAGTTGTAAGAAAAGAGGTTTAAGGCGTTTTTCAGTAACAGATGATATAGTAAAATCTGTTAACGCAGCATCTAGTAAAAAGTTTTCTAACTCGTCATCGTTTTTAATGAACCTACCAGATTTACCACGTGTGACTTTGTATAGTGGTGGGTTAGCTAAATAAATATAGCCACGCTCGATAAGTTCTTTCATATGGCGGAAAAAGAATGTTAATAGTAGTGTTGCAATATGCGCACCATCGACATCGGCATCCGTCATGATTATTATTTTGTGATAGCGTAATTTTTCAGGGTTAAACGCTTCTTTACCAATACCAGCACCAAAACAAGTAATCATATTTCTAATTTCTTGGCTAGATAGCATTTTATCAAGCCTTGCTTTTTCTACGTTTAAAATCTTACCACGCAATGGAAGTATTGCTTGATAATCACTATTACGTCCTTGTTTTGCAGAGCCACCAGCCGAATCACCCTCAACCAAAAATACTTCTGCTTTTGCTGGATCTTTTTCGTGACAATCTGCAAGTTTACCCGGCAAAGATGTACCTTCAAGCGCAGTTTTACGTCTAGTAAGGTCTTTTGCTTTACGTGCAGCTTCACGTGCAAGGTATGCTTGCATAGCTTTTTCTAATATTTTACGAACTATATTTCCGTTTTCTTCCATAAAGTTATGTAGCGCAGTACCAACTAATGATTCAACAGCAGTTTTTGCAATGCTAGAGCCAAGCTTTGTTTTAGTTTGGCCTTCAAAAACAGGATCAGTCATTTTGATAGATAAAACTGCTGACATACCTTCACGAATATCTTCACCAGTTAAGTTATTTTCCTTAACAAGTTTGTTTTTTGTAACATAGCTGTTGAACGCTTTTGTTAAAGCGCCTTTAAATCCTGCTTCGTGTGCGCCACCTTCTTCAGTATGGATATTGTTTACGTATGAGTAAATAGACTCGTTATATGAATCATTATAAACCATTGCAAGTTCAACCATTATACCATGGCTTTCACCAGATACATATATAGGGTCATCAAATATAAGTGTTTTTGACTTGTTAAGATATTTAACGTAGCTATTTATACCACCTTCAGCATAAAACTCTTGTTGTTTATCAAACCTTTCATCAGTTACTATTATTTTAATTCCGCTATTTAAGTATGCTAATTCTCTAAAACGTCTAGCAAGTGTTTCAAATGAAAATTCTAATGTTTCAAATATTTCTGGATCTGGATGAAATGTAATCTTTGTACCTGTTTTATCAGTTGTTCCAACTTTATCACAAGTAGTTGTTGGTTTACCTTTTTCGTAGCTTTGCTCATAAACGCCACCATCACGTTTAACAGTAACATGTAGGTGAGAAGATAATGCATTTACAACCGATACACCAACACCATGCAAACCACCTGATGTTTTATAAGAGTTAGAATCAAACTTACCACCAGCGTGTAAAACAGTTAAAACAACCTCAACTGTAGGCTTTTTTGCTGTAGGATGCATACCAACAGGTATCCCACGACCATTATCTTCAACAGTAACGCTACCATCTACGTGTAATATAACATGTATATCAGTACAAAAACCTGCCATCGCCTCATCTATAGAGTTATCAATAACTTCATAAACTAGGTGATGTAAGCCCCTAACACCTGTAGAACCAATATACATACCGGGACGTTGCCTAACTGCTTGCAACCCCTCTAAAACCTTAATACTACTTTCGCTATAATTTTCTGACATCTGACTCCCTTATAACTGTATGATTTTTTTATAATCTAATTTAGATGCATCAACGCTAGTGTAGATAACTTGACGTCCATGAGAGTACAGTTCTTTAATTGTACCAGCACGTTTGTTATCAAGCCCAGCTTCAAAGTCATCCAAAAGTGTTATTATAGCAGATTTTCTAAATTGTTCAACATGTTTCAAAATGGATAGCAAACAAAATAATGCAAACGTCTTTTTCTGCCCAAAAGACGAAAACTTTTCAATAGCTTTGTTACCTAAAACCATTTCTATCTTATCACGATGTATACCATATAAAGTACGACGTGATACAAATTCTTTTTCAAATAGCGCTGTATCACGTATATTTGTTTTATAACTTAGCAATACTTCCATATTAAATGGAGTATCTTTATAAATTTCGTTTAAAGAGTTATTTATGCTAGCAATAATCTCATTACGTTTTACAGATATTGTATTAGATAAAGTAACTAACTCTTGGTTTAGTAACTCAATATATGTTTTATCATAGTTTTCTTTATCAAATTCTGCGTTTTTTTGCGATATATAATGGTTATACTTACGTAATAAATCAGCATAAGGTTTATCTGTATAATAAATATATCTATCAATAAATGAACGCCTGTCTGTATGTGATGTTGATAATACCCCTAAAAAATCAGTAGAATAAACAGCTATCGGATTTTTGTACATATAGTCATAAATACTATCAATTAACACATCATCGCTATATATATGACGCTTTCCATCATACTTTAACACAACATCATATTCTAAATTTTCGATATTTATATTAGATTGTATCCTGAGAAATTCTTGCCCAAAACTAACTATACTTGATAATGGCTGTTTTTTAAACCCACGTATAGCAAATAAATAGTACAATGACTCTAAAACTGTTGTTTTGCCAGAGCCATTTTCGCCAACAAATATAACCTCGCTATCTAATTCATAAAACGAATTTGTGTGGTTACGCACATTTGTAAGCTTAACATTATTTATGAACATTTTATCATTTAGGTGTAAAAATTAATTAGGTATTAAAGCTTTTCAACAGATATTGGTACAACTAAGTATCTATATTTATCTGTATCTGGTGTAATTAATACTGGTGAACGCTTATCAATCATTTCAAAAGTAAAATACTCTGTTTCGATATTAGATAATATTTCGTTAACATGTTTCGCATTAAGTACAATTTCAAATACATCACGATTACTTTCAACATTGTCTATTGTTTCAAAACCTTGGCCATATTCTGTTTCTAATGATGAAAGTTTAAGTTTATCACTATCAAAACTTAATGCTATGCCCGGTGTATCGTCACTAGTGATAGAAGAAACACGTTTTGATGCTTCAATAAAGTTTTTTGTGTTAAGTTTAGCAGTAACAGGATATTCGTTAGTAAATAATCTGCTAACACCTTTAACAAACTTTTCTATAAGTTTAGAGTAGATAGTCATATTATCTATTCTAAATGATATTTGGCTCTTATCTGTAAATATTTCAACATCACTATCAGGTTTAGCATCAAGTACTTTTATAAGCTCTATTATCGTTTTTCTAGGGATATTTATCGTGAAATCGTCAGAATATTCAGCTGGGAACTCTATAGTAGCAATAGCTACACGTTGTAAACCAGTAGCAAATACTTCTAGCAAGTTGCCAGATATATTAAATTGAGCGCCTGTATATTCAATTTTTTGTGACTCACTAGCAATACAAAACCAGACTTTCTTTAATACAGCTGATAACTCTTTAGAACTTAGCTTTAAATTATATTCAGCAAGTATATCAGATATTGTTGGAAACCCTTCTGAACTGATTGTAGATAGTTTAAAAGAAGAACGTCCAGATGTAATATTTAAACGTGTGCTATCGTAATCAAATTCTATTAGAGATCCATCAGGTAACTGTTTTATAATGTCTAACAACTTTTTAGCACTAACAGTAATTCTGCCTTCTTCAACCATGTTAACTTCAAAGTTACAAGAAAAACCAACTTGATAGTTAGTAGCTTGCATAGTAAGCTCATTACCTTCTAAAGATAATTTAATATTCTGGATGATTGGATTTAAGTGTTTAGGACTTGTAAAACTATTAGTATAATTAATATACGGAAGTATATTTTCTTTTATAGCTGTAAATTTCATAGTTACCCCTATTTATTATATTTATTGTTGTTATTATAGTGCTATTAATAACTTTATACAAGCAAAATTTGCTAATAAATACAGTATTTAGCAACAATAGTAAATTGTTAATAGTTGTGCTAGTTAATAACACACATCTTAATTAATTTATAATTGTTACTTGACTGTTTCCTATAATATCGTGAGTGCTGCTTTAGCTAAAATATAAAAAAATATTGCTTGTTGATAAGTGTAATACTAGCTATGTTTATAAATGTGTGTAACTAGCTAATATGTTGATAAATATAAACAAGTTATTAGTTTGTAAATCTTTTCATCTTATCACGTATATTATCAAGTGTGCCTTTTAATGAAACATCACTACTTTCGCCATCTTTTATCTTTTCTATAGCGTTCATAACAGTTGAATGATCTCTATTTAATAATGAGCCAATCTCTACAAGTGATAATGTAGATTTTTCACGTA